>NZ_JBWKCJ010000012.1:90145-216881 GCF_056436545.1 Streptomyces sp. NPDC043738
TCACCTACAACAGAGAATACGCCGGGCTGGGGGGGGGGAAGCGGTCTCTCCCCCCCAGGACCCAAGGGAGGGGAAAAAAGGGGGGGGGGGGGGGGCCACCCACCCCCCCCCCCCCCCCCTCGCCCATCCCCCCGAACGTCCCGGGGCGGCGGGCTACTTGACCGAACCCGCCATGATCCCCTGGACGAAGTGCCGTTGGAAGACGAAGAACACGATCAGCGGAACGACCAGGGACAGGAACGCGCCGGGCGCCAGCACGCCGATGTTGCTGCCGAACTGCCGCATCTGCGACTGCAGGGCCACCGTCAGCGGCTGCGAGGAGTTGTCGGCGAAGAGGAGCGCGACCAGCATGTCGTTCCAGACCCACAGGAACTGGAAGATGGCCAGGCTGGCGATGGCGGGGCGGCCCAGCGGCAGCACCAGCTGGGAGAAGATCCGCCACTCCCCGCCGCCGTCCATGCGGGCGGCCTCCAGCATCTCCTTGGGGATCTCCGCGAAGTAGTTGCGCAACAGGAAGACGGCGAACGGCAGACCGTAGGCGGTGTGGAAGAGGATCACGCCCGGGATGGAGCCGAACAGGCCGAGCGCCCCGAACAGCTTGGCCACCGGCAGCAGTCCGATCTGGACCGGCACCACGAGCATGGCGACCACCACCAGGAAGATCCAGTCCCGGCCGGGGAACTCCATCCAGGCGAAGGCGTATCCGGCCAGCGCGGCGAACGCCACCACGGCGAGGGTGGTGGGCACCGAGATCAACACGGTGTTCCAGAAGGCCTGGACGATGCCCGAGTCCTTCAGCAGCACCGCGTAGTTGTCGAACGACAGCTGGCCGGGCGCGGTCAGCGCGGTCCACCACCCGCTGCTCGCGTTCGCCTCCTCCGTGCGGAGGGAGGAGAGGAAGAGGCCCGCGGCCGGAGTGAGCCAGACCAGCCCGACGACGGCCAGGAGGACCTGGATCGCGCCGCGGCTGAGCCACTTCGCCGGCCGCGCGGCCGCCCGCTTGCGGGGCGCGGCGGTTCCCTGGACGGTGGTCATCGAAATCTCCTTGCGTGGAAACCCGGCGAGGACGTCAAGACTGGCTCCTGCGGAAGCGTCGGATGTTGAGGGCCATGGCCGGCACCACCAGGAGCAGCAGCAGGACGCCGAGGGCGCTGCCCAGGCCCTGGTTGTTGCCGCCGCCGAAGGAGACCAGCCACATCTGCAGGGCCAGGACGTTGGCGTCCTGCTGCACGGGGCCGGGGGCGATGATGTAGACGAGGTCGAAGACCTTCATCACGTTGATCACCATCGTCACGAACACCACGCCCAGGACGGGGCCGAGCAGCGGCACGGTGATCCGGCGGAACACCTGCCACTCGTTCGCGCCGTCCATCCGCGCGGCCTCCAGGACGTCCCGGGGCATCGAGGAGAGCCCCGCGCCGATCAGCACGAGCGCGAAACCGGTCCAGATCCACATGTAGGCGCCGATGATGGCGGGGGTGATCAGGGCCGGGCCGAGCCAGGAGATGCCCTCGTAGGGCGGGGCGAAGTCCTTCGCGGGGAGCTGGACGGCGTAGGAACCCGGCGACAGGCCCTTCAGCCGGTAGGAGCCGTCCGGCCCGGTGGTGGCCGTGGCCGCCACCTTGCCGTGGGAGTCGACGGCCTCGACCGACAGTCGCGGCAGTCCCCGCTCGCCGCGGTCCACGGTGCCGGGGGTGCCGCCACCACCGGGGGTGAAGTCGAGGTAGACCACACCGCGCAGTTCGCCGTCGCCGGCCGGGGTGTCGGCCGCCGGTGCGGCGGGTCGTGCCTGCGGCGGCATGTCCTTGGGCGCGACGCCGACCAGGCCGAGGTTGACGGTGTGTCCCGGGGAGGTGCGGTCGGCCGTGCGGTAGGAGCCGTCACGGGCGTGGGTCAACTGCTTGTCGCCGATGCGCGTCTTGGCGGTGGGGAAGGAGGCGGACTCGCCCTGGACGCTGTCGTGGATGCCGACGGTGACCGCGTTGAGGACGCCGCGCTGCGGATCCTGTTCGTAGGCGAGGCGGAAGATGATGCCGGCGGCGAGGAAGGAGATCGCCATGGGCATGAACATCAGCAGCTTGAACGCGGTCTTCCAGCGGATCTTCTCGGTCAGGACGGCGAGGACCAGGCCGAGTCCGGTCAGCAGCGCGGGGGCGAACACCACCCAGATCGCGCTGTTGCGGATGGCCCGGAGCGTGGCCGGGTCCTGGAACATCTGGGTGTAGTTGCCGGCGCCGACGAACGTGTCGCCCGAGGCGTCGTACAGGCTGCGGATCACCGAGAAGACGATGGGGTACGCGACGAGCGCGCCCAGCAGCAACAGCGCGGGAAACAGGAACACCGCGGCGATCCGGCGGCGGCGCCGGACGGCGCGCCGGGCGGGGGCACTGGGCCGGCGGGGGGTGCCGCGCGGCGGGAGGGGCGGGGTGCCGCGCGTCGTCGCGCGCGGCACCTCGGGAGTGGTCACAGGCATGGAGGGGGCCCTGGTCCTTACTTTCCGTACGCCTTGGCCGCGGCGGCCTCGAGCTTTCCGGCCGTCGCCTCGGGGTCGGCGGGGTCGCGCAGGAAGTCCTGCAGCAGCTTCCACTCGCCGGCTCCCTGGGTGCCGCCGAAGGCCGCGGGCGCCTGGTCGGACATGTCGAACCGCACCGAGTTCCCGGCGCCGGTCAGCGACTTGGCCGCATTGCGGGTGACCTCGTCGTGGTAGGCGCCCGCGGGCACCTTCTTGTTGGGGGAGATGTAGCCGCCGGCCTTGGCCCAGACGCTCGCCGCTTCGGGGGAGGCCAGGTACTTCACCAGCTCCATCCCGGCCTTCTTGTTCTTCCCGGTCTTGAGCACCACCGCGGCGTCACCGCCGCTGACCACCGGCGCCTTGCCGCCGTCGACGGAGGGGAAGGGGAAGAACTTGGCGTCCTTGCCGACCTGCTTGTGCAGCTCGTCGGTGACCAGCGCGCTGACGAAGTCTCCCTCGTAGACCATGGCCGCCTGCGGTTCCGGGCCGAAGACCTGCTGGACGGACTCGGGGAAGTCGGTGCGCAGCGCGCCCGATCCGCCGCCGGCCACCAGGTTCTTGTCCCCGAACAGCTTGCCCAGAGTGGTCAGCGCCTTGACCACGGTGGGGTGCGTCCAGGGGATCTTGTGGGCGGCGAGCTTGTCGTAGTTCTCCTGCCCGGCCTGGGAGAGGTAGATGTTCTCGAACCAGTCGGTGAGCGGCCAGCCGGCCTCGCCCGCCACGGAGAAGGCCGGGACACCCGAGTCGGAGAGGGTGCGGCCCGCCGCCAGCAGCTCCTTGTAGGTCTTGGCGGGCTCGACCCCGGCCTGCTGGAAGGCCTCCGGGCTGTACCAGACGGTCGACTTGTGGGAGGCCTTGAAGTACAGGCCGTAGTAGGTCTTGTCGACCGTGCCGTAGTCCTTCCACACCTTCGCGAAGTTGCTCTTGGCGGCGGCGGCGATCTCCGGGGAGAGCGGAGCCAGCCAGCCCTTCCTGGCGAACTGCTGGAGCACACCGACCTGGGGGACCATCACCACGTCGGGGGCGTTGCCGCCCTCGATCTGGCTGCCGACGACGGTGGAGACGTTGTCGCCGGTCGAGGAGAAGACGACCTTGGCGCCGGTCTTCTCCGAGAACGCGTCCAGGACCTTCTTGAAGTTCTGCTGTTCCACGCCGGTCCAGACCCCGGCGACGGTCACCGTCTGGCCGTTGAGTTCCTGCTTGCCGCCTCCGGCGGAGACGTCGCCGCCGCATGCGGTGGCGGTCAGCGCCAGGCCGAGTACGGCCGCGCCGGAAAGGGCGACTCGGGTGTGTCGTACTGCGGAGCGTCTCATCGTGGGATTCCCTTCGGGAGGACTTGCGAGGAGGGGCGGGGACTGGCGGGGCCAGCGGGGCGGGGCTTGGAGGGGTGGAGTCATCGGGGGTCGGGGGTGTGCATCCACCAGGCGGCGGTGGAGCCCGGCAGCGTGCCCGCCGGGCAGTCGCCGCTGGCCAGCAGGGGGACACCCGGTACGGGCGCCGGCACCGGCTCGGTGCCGAAGTTGACCGCGCAGACCAGGCCGTCGCCGCGGACGAACGCCAGGACCTGCGGTGACGACGGCAGCCAGCGCAGGGTGCCCTCGCCGAGCTGCGGCAGGCTGCGGCGCAGCTGGAGCGCTTCGCGGTACAGGTGCCAGAACGACCGGGTGTCGGACAGCGCCCGGTCCGTGGTGTGTTCGGCGAACCAGGCGGGCTGCGGCAGCCAGGGCGCCGGCGCGTCGGCGGTGGCGGTGAAGCCGAACGGGGAGGCGTGTCCGGACCAGGGCAGCGGCACCCGGCAGCCGTCGCGGATGTGCTGGCGGCTGCCCGTCCGGTGGAAGATCGGGTCGGTGAGGACCTCGTCCGGCAGGTCGACGACCTCCGGCAGACCGAGCTCCTCGCCCTGGTAGATGTACGCCGCGCCGGGCAGCGCCAGCATCAGCAGGGCGGCGGCACGGGCCCGCGCCGGCCCCCACCCGTCCGCGGACTCCGGCCCGGCGGTGGCACCGGACCCGCCGCCGGACCCGGCTGCGTAGCGGGTGACGGTGCGGACCTGGTCGTGGTTGTTGAGCACCCAGGTGACGGTGGAGCCGGTGGCGGCGATGTCGGTCAGCGCCTCGGAGATCACCGTGCGGAAGGTGTCGATGTCCCAGCGCGCGGTCAGCAGGTGGAAGAAGAACGCCTGGTGCAGCTCGTCCGGCCGGACGTAGGCGGCCTGCTCGCTCGGTGTCCGTACGGAGACCTCGCCGACCAGCAGCCGGTCGTGGCCGTCGCGGGCGGTGTACTCCTCGCACAGCGCGCGCCACTCGCGCCACACCTGGTGCACCTCGGGCTGGTTCCAGGCCAGCGGGTTGACCGAGTCGCGGGTCCGCTCGTCGGCCGACGGGTCGGGGGAGTCGGGCAGCTCGGGGTGCTTGAACAGGCCCGCGGCCACGTCGATCCGGAATCCGTCCACGCCGCGGTCCAGCCAGAAGCGCAGCACCTTCTCGAAGTCGGCGCCCACGGCGGGGTTGCGCCAGTTCAGGTCGGGCTGCTCGGGCGTGAACATGTGCAGGTACCACTGGCCGGCGGTCCCGTCCGCCTCGGTGACGCGGGACCAGGCGGGGCCGCCGAACATCGCCCGCCAGTTGTTGGGGGGCAGTTCCCCGTTCTCGCCGCGCCCGTCGGCGAAGTGGAAGAGCTCGCGGGCGGGGCCGTCCGGCCGGTCCTCCAGGGCGGCGCGGAACCACGGGTGCTCACTGGAGCAGTGGTTGGGGACGATGTCCAGGAGCACCTTCAGGCCGAGCCGGTGGGCGTCGGCCACCAGGAGGTCGAAGGCGGCGAGGTCGCCGTAGACGGGGTCCACCTGGCGGTAGTCGGCGACGTCGTAGCCGTGGTCGTGCTGCGGGGAGGGGTAGAAGGGGCTGAGCCAGATGCCGTCCACCCCCAGCTTCTTGAGGTACGGCAGACCCGTGCGGACGCCGTCGAGATCGCCGATGCCGTCGCCGGTGCTGTCGAGGAAGCTGCGGACGTAGACCTGGTAGATCACCGCGTCGCGCCACCAGCGCTGAGCGGTGTTCCGGGAGGCGTCCTCGGCGGCCGGAGAGAGCGCGGGGGCGCCCGGGCCGGGGAGGGGGAGAGAGGGCGCGGAGTCGGCCGGCCGGCCGTTGTCCGCCGTGGCTGTGAGCATCTGCCGTGATCCCGTTCTTGCAGGGGCGTGCTGTGCGACCTGCTGGTCGCCGTTATGCATGCATGTTAAGTAGGGATGTCATTTGGGTGTCAACGGAACGGACGAATATGCCCGTAAAGTGTCCTAGTTTGCGGTGACTTGCGCAGCGTCAAGAGGCGTGACAGCGCGAGGCTGTACCTAACAAGTAACTAGAGATGGTCGCCCTCGCGACCGAATGAGAGGGGGTCAGCCGCGGCTGACGATCGCCCTCAGCTCGGACTCCAGGCGCGCGACGGTGGCGTCCGTGCTCCGCCGGTGGACCAGCGCGTCATGCATCACGGCTTGCACCGCGAGGCTCACCTGGTCGTACTGTGGGCTCTTCAGGCGCGGCCTGGCCGCGAGGATGCTCCGCTTGAGCGTGGGCAGGTACGGAAACCGCCGCACCAGTTGGGGATCGGTGTACAGCCCGGCCCACACCGGTGGCAGTGCGCCCTCGGTGAGCACCCGGCGCTGGACCGCCTCGGACGTCAGATACGAGATCAGCTCGGTGGCCGTCTTCTGGTGCCGCGACTGCGTGTTGACGGCCAGGTTGGAACCGCCCAGCGCACTGGACCCCGGCCCGTCGGGACCCGGCAGCGGCACCGCGCCGAACTTCCCCGCCACCTTCGAGGACCGGCCCCCGGCGAGCGCGTACGCGTACGGCCAGTTCCGCAGGAACAGCAGCCGGCCGTCCTGGAACGCCTCGCGGGACTCCTCCTCCTTGTACGACAGCGCACGCCGGGGGATCCACCCCTCGCGCACCCCGTCGAGCAGGAAGGACAGACCCCGGCGGGCCGCGGGGGAGTCCACCGTCACCCGCTCGCCCTCCCCGGCGAGCACCGTGCCGCCCGCCGACTGCACGGCCTCGACGACGTTGGCGGTCAGCCCTTCGTACGGCAGGAACTGTCCCGCGTAGCCGTCCAGTCCGTACTTGGGCGCGACCGTCTTCGCCAGGTGGGACAACTCCGCCCAGGTGCGCGGCGGGTGCGCGCCCGCCTTCTCCAGGACGTCCTTGCGGTAGTAGAGCAACGCCGCGTTGGTCACGTACGGGACCGCGTAGAGCCGGCCCCGGAAGGTGGCGGTGTCCACCACCGGCGGCAGGAAGCGATCGAGCGGGAACTGTCCGCCGTCCACCGGCTTGATCCAGCCAGCGGCCGCGAACTCCGACGTCCACGCCACGTCGATGTTCAGCACATCGAAGCGGGCGCTGCGCGAGCGCAGCTCGGTGACCATCTGCGCCCGGACCTCGTCGGCGGCGTCCGGCAGCTCGACCAGCGTCACCTTCTCGCGAGGGTGCCGCGCGTTCCAGCCGTCGAGGACGCCCCGCAGATAGCCCGTGAGGTCGCCGCCCGTCACCAGCGTGACCGGGCCACGGCCGTCCGAGCCGCCGGCCGGCTCCCCGGCCTGCGCACCCGCACTGCCCGCGAAGAGCAGTGAACAGATCAGCAGAGCCCTCCCCGCGGCACGCTTCCACCGCATGGGCTCCTCCTTGAACCAGGCGTCGACGGGACACAGGACCGACAGCCCGCCCCATGTATACCTGTTAGCCATGCGGGATACTAGATGTCGCAGGAAGATACGACGGCGATCCGGCTCACAGTCGGACGGGCCCAGATAACCGGCATGTACGGCGGGGCGGAGAGGGAGAGAGCGTGCGGCTGCCACTCCTGGCACTGCTGGTCAGCGGACCCGCACACGGCTATGAACTCAAGCAGGCCCTTGAGAACCTCCTCGGCGCCGCCTACCCTCAGCCAAATGTCGGCCAGATCTACGTCACCTTGGGCAGGCTGGAGAAGGCGCGCCTGATCGAGGGCGAGGACGTCGAGCAGTCGGACCGTCCGAACAAGCGCATCTACCGGATCACCGAGGCGGGACGGGAGACGGTGGACGCGTGGTTCGAGGAGACCACAGCGGAACCGCGGGTCCGGGACGAGTTCTTCATGAAGCTCGCGCTCGCCCGGCACACCGGGACCGCGAACCAGATCGCCCTGATCAACAAGCAGCGCCGCCAGTACCTCAACACCATGCGCGACCTGTCGAAACTCGCGGCCGTCGAGGACCGGGGCAACCGCGTCGCACAACTGCTGATCGAGGGCGCGATGCTGCACCTGCAGGCGGACCTCGACTGGCTGGAGCGCTGTCAAGAGGAGTTGGAATGAACCGGGACGAGCCATCCGGCCCGATAGTGCGGGCAGCCGGCCTGGTCAAGACCCACCGGCCGGAAGGCGCCGCCCCCGTCCACGCGGTGCGCGGCGTCGACCTCCGCATCGAACGGGGTGAATTCGTCGCCGTCACCGGCCCCTCGGGAGCCGGCAAGTCCACCCTGCTGCACCTCCTCGGCGGCCTCGACCGCCCCGACAGCGGCTCCCTCTGGCTCGGCGGCCGCCAGGTCGACGCCTACAGCGAAGCCCGCTGGGCGGTGCTGCGCCGCAAGCACATCGGCATCGTCTTCCAGTTCTTCAACCTCGTCTCCAACCTGACCGTGACCGACAACGTCGAACTCCCCGCGCTGCTGGCCGGCAGGTCCCCCCGGCAGGCCCGCGCGGCCCGTGCCGAGCTGCTCGACGAGCTGGGCCTGACCGGTAAGGAGAACTGCACACCCAGTGAGCTCTCCGGCGGCGAGCAGCAGCGCGTCGCTCTGGCCCGCGCGCTGGTCAACACACCCAGCCTGCTGCTCGCCGACGAGCCCGCCGGCAGCCTCGACAGCAAGGGCACCCGTGAGGTGCTGCGGCTGCTCGCCCGCTTCCACCAGCGCGGCCAGACGATCCTGCTGGTCACCCACGACGCCAGGATCGCCAGCGCCGCGGACCGGGTGATCAGCTTCCACGACGGCCAGGTCGTCGACGACGCGCACCTCGGCGAGCCCCACGACCGCCCCGCCGCCGGCGTGGCCGACGTACTGAAGCTCAAGGGCTGACCTGTGCGAGCAGCGGCACGCTGGACCCAGGCGCACCTCAGAGCACACCGCCCGGCGGCCGTGCTGATCGTGCTGGCCACCGCAGGGATCACCATCTCCCTCCTGCTGGCCACCGCGCTCTTCGCCTACGCCACCGACCCCTGGCAGCGCGTCTTCACCCAGTCCGCCGGCGCCCACGTCTGGATCCACACCCAGGCCGACGCCCCCGCCGGATCGCTCTCGACGCTGGACGAGGTGCGCGCCACCTCCGGCCCCTTCCCCACCGTCCGCACCACCGCCGCCCTCCAGCCCGGCGGCGCCAAGGCGACCCTGGAGCTGCGCGGCACGGCCGAGCGCCCGGCCACCGCGGCCCCCCAGACCGTCGCCGGCCGCTGGCTCGACGAGGGCGCCGACGCCGGCGCCACCCAGGGCATCGTGCTCGACAGCTCGGTGGCCCGCGCGATGTGGGCGGAACCGGGCGACTCCCTCGTCCTGAGCGGCTTCGAGGCACCCCTGAGGGTGGTCGGCATCGCCGACACCGCCGAAGCCCCCTTCCGCGCGGGCGAGACCCCGGGCGTGGCCTGGGTGCTGCCCAAGACCCTCACCGCCTCCGACGCGGCCCGCGACCAGCGCGGCCGCACCATCGGCCTCCAGCTCACCCACCCCGAGGACACCGACTACGTCGTCCAGCGGGCGGTCACCCAGCTCGGCGCCGATCAGATCACCGACGTCTCCACCTGGCGCCAGGCCAAGGCCGAGGCCGCCGGGGACAACAACCTCCTGGCCCGGCTCCTCGGCCTCTTCGGCCTCGGCGCCCTGCTCGCCGCCGCCCTCGCCGTGGGCGGCGCGATCACCAACCGCGTCCACGGACACCTGCGGGACATCTCCGTCCTCAAGGCCATCGGCTTCACCCCCGGCCAGGTCGTCCGCATGTTCCTCGCGCTCCACCTCGGTCTCGCACTGCTGGGCACCGCCCTCGGGGCGCTGCTCGCCCAGACGCTCGGTGCCCTCGTCCCCGGACGGATCGGGGAGGCGATGACCCTGTGGGAGCAGCTCCCCGAGCACGCCTGGCTGCCGCCGGCGATCGTCGGCGGGGTGATGGCCTTCATCGGCTCGGCGACCTGCCTGGCCGCGTGGCGGGCCGGACGGGTGCCGCCGGTGCCCGTCGCACGCGCCGCCGCGGCCACCGCCGGGCGGCCGTCCGCCACGACCCGGCGGGCGCTCGGCCTCGGCATCCCGCCCGCCCTGGTCCTCGGCTGGCGCGGCGCCTTCCACCGCCCGCTGCGCTCGACGGCCGCGGTGGCGCGCCTGGCCGTACCCCTGCTGCTGATCACCATCGCCCTGGGCACCTGGACCACACTGGACCGCTTCACCACCCACCCGGAGAGCGTCGGCCTGCCCGCGGCCCTCACCGCCCGCTCCGACACCCTCGACGACCGCCAGGTGCAGCGGCTGCTCGCCACCGAGCCGAAGGTCACCGCCTACCCCGGTACCGAGGTCCAGGCCCTCGTCCCCGGCCAGACCGGGACGATCACGCTGCGCGGGCTGGGCACCGACGCCCACCCCTACCCCTACGCCATCGCGGAGGGGCGCGCCCCGCACGGACCCGACGAGGCGGTCGCCGGACAGGGCCTGCTGGACCTCCTCGACGCACGCGTCGGCGACTGGGTCCGGATGACCGTCGCCGGCCGACCGCACGTCCTCCACCTCGTCGGCCGGGGCATCGAGACCGCCGACGGCGGCCGCACCGTCTCCACCACCCTCGACACCCTGCGCGACGAGCCCCCGGCGTCCGCCCGAGCCGCCTCGCCCCGCCCGGACTTCTACCACCTCGTCCTGCCGCACGGCGCCGACCCCGGCGCCGTACGCCACGCCCTGACCGAGGCCTCCGCCGGCCGCCTCGAAGTGCGTCAGACGCCCAACCCCGCCGACCAGCTCACCTCGGTCCGTGCCGTGACCGCCGGCCTGATCGCCGTGGTGACCCTGATCGGGCTCGTGGAACTGGCGACGACGGTCGGCGCCGCCGTACGCGACCGCAGCCGCGACCTCCTCGCCCTCCGGGCCGTCGGCCTGACTCCCCGCCAGATCATTGCGGTCATCGTCTCTGCCGCCGGCTTCGTCGCCCTGGCCGCCGCACTGGCCGGCACGGCGCTCGGCGTCCTCGCCGCGCAATGGCTGATCAACCTCCAGGGCCACACCAGCGGCTGGGGAACCGGCATCGCCCAGCGCCCCGCCCTGAGCCTCCTGCTGCTGGTCGTCGCCCTGGCCGTGGCGGTCGCGGGGGCGGCCGCGACCCTGCCGGCCGCCCGTGCGGCACGACGACGGCCGGCGGACTCGGCCTCGGACGTGCTGTAGCCCCGCTCCGGACGGCCGGCCGCACGAGCAGGCGCCACGCCACGGTGCGGGGCGCCTCACCGGTTGTGCTGCATCAGCCCCTCGGTGTAGTCCTCGGTGGCCGGTTCATGCCGTGCGGCATAAGGGCACTTCCAGTCCGCTTCGGTGAACCGCCCCGAGAAGTGCCGTGCGGGCTGCGCGTACTCGTAGACCGTGAAGCTCGGATTGACCGAGCCGTTGCGCCGCTCCTCGCGCCGGCGGATCGCGTCCTGCATCGAGTAGAACTTCTCGCCGAGCAGCATGAACTGCGCCAGGGAGTTGAAGGCGATCGCCGACGCCGAGAAGCGACGGCTCGCCCGCGACGAGCCGGGGTGCATCCCCACGACGAAGAATGCGTGCCCGCCCGCGTGGAAGCCGAAATTGGCCCGGTCGGGATCCGACGACGCGCCCGCGTCCAGGCCGTACGTCCGGCTGTCGATGTCGTGCATGAGCTGGAGGTGCTGCCATATCAGCCCCTCGTAGACGAGTTCGTCGACCGTGCCGGGCTCGTCGAAGGTCGCGACGAATGTACGGAAACTCTGGTCGGACAACAGGGGCCGCACCTCCTCGACGTACGCCACGAGGTCGCGGTGGTTGTCCCGAGCCGACGCCGGCTCGCCCATTCTTCGGTAGTGCCGATGCGTGATCGTGCCGCGTTTCAGCGCGGCGCGCGCCCCCAGGCAGCTGAACTCCGGGGTCTGCAGGAAGCGTTCCAGTTCGGTGCGGACGGCGGCGTGACGTGCGGTCGTTTCAGTCATCGTGGGACCTTGGCTGCGGGGGAACGGGAGGCGGTGCGGGCGGTCGTCGCCCACGGGGCAGCCGTTCTCCGGCGTGACGGTGGCGATCAACGACTGCCGGAACCGACAGTGCGGGTGATCAGTCCGCGCGACAAGACATAAAACAGACAAAGGCTGATTGTGGCCGCCTGGTCATGTCTTGCCCCGCCCTGCGCCGGCCCCTACCTCCTTGCTCCCTCCGCCCCCTCCGTCCGCGGTCGCGAGGCGGTGAGGATCGCCGCGGCGCCGGCGACGGACAGGACGGACGCCGCGATCAGGCACCAGAAGGCCGAGTGGTAGCTGCCGGGAGCGGTCTGGCCTCCGGCGCCGTGGGTGACGACGGCGACCAGGAGGGACGCGCCGACCGCGCCGCCGAGGCGGAGGAAGATGTTGACCAGGGTGACCGCGTCGGGGAGGTGGGGCGGGTCGACGGTGACATAGGCGGCCGTCGACGACGGCACGACCGACAGGGCGTTGCCGACACCGAGGAAGAACAGACAGCCCTCCAGGACGACGAGGGAGGCGTCCGGTGGCAGCAGCGCCGCCGGGAGGAACGTCGCGGTCGTCAGGACCGCACCGGCCAGGGACACCGGGCCGCCGCCGAAGCGGTCGGTCAGCCTCCCGGACAGCGGCAGCACCGCGGCACCGGCCGCGAAACCGACCATGGCCAGACCGGTGCCGATCACGTCGTAGCCGCGCACCATCTGGAAGTACAGGGCCCAGACGACCAGGGCACCGAACTGGATCACACCGGCCAGGAAACTCGAGGCGGCCGCGGCGGCGAACACACGGTTGGTGAACAGGCCGATGCGCAGCAGCGGTGCCTCGGTGCGCCGGCCGAGCAGTACGAAGGCCGCCAGGGCGCCGCAGCCGAGCAGCAGGGGGACATAGGTCGTGGCGAGGCCGGGCCCGCCGGATCGGCCGGGCAGACTGACCGCGTAGGTGAGGGCGGGCAGGCCGACGCCGATCAGGACGAATCCGCGGACGTCGAAGCGGGTCCCGGCAGCCCGTTCGCCGGGCGGGATGACGCGGCGGCCGAGCCACAGTCCCAGGAGGCCGAGCGGCACGTTCACCCAGAACAGCCACTGCCAGGAGGCGTGGGCGATCAGCAGGCCGCCGATCGTCGGCCCGGCCGCCGGCCCCAGCACCAGCGCCATCCCCGCGGTGCTCATCACCCGCCCCATGAGCGCACGCCCCGCGACCTGCGCGATCACCGTCTGCCCGGCCGGCAGCAGCAGACCGCCGGCCAGCCCCTGCAGGGCCCGGAAGGCGATCAGCAGCCGGATGTCGGTGGCCAGGGCGCACAGCGCCGACGCGGCGGTGAAGCCGCCGAGCGCCCACAGCCACAGGCGACCCGCGCCGAGCCGCTGACTGCCCCAGCCGCACAGCGGCAGCCCGATGACCAGGGCCAGCAGATAGCCGCTGACGATCCACTGCGCCGACGGCAGCGGCGCGTCCAGGGAGTCGGCGACGGTGGCGAGCCCGACGTTGACCAGGGCGCCGTCGAGCTGCGTCAGAAAGGCGCCGACGATCACCACCGCGGTCACCCGCCACACCTCGCGGGGCACGGCCGGGGCGGGCTTCGGGCCGGTCGACGCCGCGACCCGGGGGCCGCTCGCGGAATCCGGGTCACCTTGGGTCGGCGCCATGTGTGCTGCCCTCTCCCTGCTGTCGTGGCGGCTGGGAGACCAGTTGATCGAACGCCGGTCGTGGTCCGCTGGTAAGTCGCTCGAAGTCGGCTGGAAGCGCGCGGTCAAGGGCGGTGATCGGCCGCCAAGCGGCGCTCAAGCCCCGCTGAGCAGGCTGTGCCGCATCAACACCGCCAGGGGGAAGAGGGGTTCGCGATGGTCTGCGGTCAACAATCACCGGTGAACGGCGGTCCGGCATGAGCCGCCGTGTCGTCATGACGGGCATCGGGGTGCGCACCTCGGGCGGCCGCGGCACCGCGCCGTTCTGGGAGCTGCTGACCTCCGGACGTACCGCCACCCGCCGGATCTCCTTCTTCAACCCGTCCCCCTACCGCTCGCAGGTGGCCGCCGAAGCGGACTTCGACGCCGCCGCCGAGGGCCTGACCCCCGCCGAGACCGAACGGATGGACCGTGCCTCGCAGTTCGCGGTGGTCTGCGCACGGGAGGCGGTGGCGCACAGCGGCCTGGACTTCGCGGCGCTGGACCCCACCCGCACCGGCGTCAGCCTCGGCAGCGCGGTGGCCGCCGCCACCAGCCTGGAGCAGCAGTACCTCGCGGTGTCCGGGGCCGGCCGCGACTGGCTGGTGGACCACACCCGTATGTCGCCGCACATGGCCGACTACCTCGTGCCGAGCGTGATGCCCGCCGAGGTGGCCTGGACGGTGGCCGCGCAGGGCCCCGTGGCGCTGGTCTCCAACGGCTGTACCTCGGGCCTGGACTCGGTGGGCCACGCCTGCCGCCTGATCCGCGAGGGCAGCGTCGATGTCATGCTCGCCGGCGCCGCGGACACCCCGATCACCCCGATCGTGGTCGCCTGCTTCGACGCCATCAAGGCCACCAGCCCCCGCAACGACGACCCCGAGCACGCCTCACGGCCGTTCGACCGGACCCGCAACGGCTTCGTCCTCGCCGAGGGCGCCGCGATGTTCGTCCTGGAGGAGTACGGCCACGCCCGCCGCCGCGGCGCACACATCTACGCGGAGATCTCCGGCTTCGCCAACCGGTGCAACGCCTACCACATGACCGGGCTGAAGTCCGACGGGCGGGAGATGGCCGAGGCGATCCGGGTGGCGCTCGCGGAGGCCCGAGTCAACCCGTCGGACGTCGACTACATCAACGCGCACGGCTCCGGCACCCGACAGAACGACCGGCACGAGACCGCCGCGTACAAGCGCAGCCTCGGCGAGCACGCCTACCGGACACCGGTCAGCTCCATCAAGTCGATGGTCGGGCACTCTCTGGGCGCGATCGGCTCCATCGAGATCGCCGCGTGCGCACTGGCCATCGAGCACGGCGTGGTGCCGCCGACGGCGAACCTGCACACGCCCGATCCCGAGTGCGACCTCGACTACGTACCGCGCACCGCCCGCGAGTGCCGGGTGGACACCGTACTGACGGTGGGCAGCGGGTTCGGCGGTTTCCAGAGCGCGATGGTGCTGCGCCGCCCGGAAGGAGCGCGGGCATGACGGAACCGCAGATACCCACCGGGCCGCGGCCGGGGGACGGCGTGCGGACCGTCGTCACCGGAATCGGTCTGCTGACACCCAACGGGTCGGGCCTGGAGGAGTTCTGGGAGGCGACGCTGGAGGGCCGCAGCGGAATCGGCCCGCTCACGGGGTTCGACGCCGCGCGCTACCCGGCACGGCTCGCCGGCGAGATCACCGGCTTCGACCCGGCGCGGCACCTGCCCGGCCGGCTGCTGCCGCAGACGGACCGCTCCACCCAACTGGCCCTGGTCGCCGCGGACCGGGCGCTGCAGGACGCCAAGGTGGAGCCGGGCGCGTACGCCGACTACGAGATGGGCGTGGTGACCGCCAACGCGTGCGGCGGGTTCGCCTTCACCCACCGCGAGTTCCGCAAGCTGTGGTCGCAAGGGCCGGACGCGGTCAGCGTGTACGAGTCCTTCGCCTGGTTCTACGCGGTCAACACCGGCCAGATCTCCATCCGCAACACGCTGCGCGGGCCGAGCAGCGCACTGGTGACCGAGCAGGCCGGCGGGCTGGACGCGATCGGCCACGCGCGCCGGACGATCGTGGACGGCACCCCGCTGGTCGTCACCGGGGGAGTGGACTCCGCCCTGGACCCCTGGGGCTGGGCGTCCCAGATCGCCGGCGGCCGGGTGAGCCCGGCGACCGACCCGGCCGCCGCCTATCTGCCCTTCGACGCCGAAGCGTTGGGCCATGTGCCCGGAGAGGGCGGCGCACTGCTGGTGCTGGAGGACGCCGACGCGGCGCGGCGGCGCGGCGCGCAGCAGGTCTACGGGGAGATCGCCGGCTACGCGGCGACCTTCGACCCGCCGCCCGCCCCCGCTCGGGCAGCAGTCACCCCACCCGGCTCCGCGACGCCGTCCGGGCTCGGCCGCGCCGCCCGACTGGCCCTCGCACAGGCGGGAGTGGCGCCCCGGGAGGTGGATGTGGTGTTCGCCGACGGCGCCGGGGTCGCCGAACTCGACCGCGCGGAGGCCGACGCCCTCGCGGACCTCTTCGGCCCGCACGGTGTGCCGGTCACCGTGCCCAAGGCCCTGACCGGACGGCTGCTCTCGGGGGCCGGACCGGTCGACGTGGCCGCCGCGCTGATGTCCCTACGGGACGGCGTCATCCCGCCCACGCCCGGCGGCACGGTGCCGCGGGAGTACCGGATCGACCTCGTGCGGGGGCGGGCGCGGGCCGCGCGGGTCGGTTGCGCGCTGGTCCTGGCCCGCGGCCGATGGGGCTTCAACGCCGCCGTCGTCGTCCGCGACGCACCCCGCTGACCCCGCACGGCCCCGGGACACCCGCCCATCGCCATCTCGACCACACCATCGACACACCAAGGAGCTGACCATGGCAACGACTCCCATGACCCTCGACGACCTGCGCCGGATGCTGACCGAGGCGGCCGGCGAGCCCGAACACGGCGCCCTCGCGGGCGACATCGAGGACACCGAGTTCGAGGCGCTCGGCTATGACTCGCTGGCCCTGCTGGAGACCGCGGCGTTGATCACCCAGGAGTTCGGGGTGCGCATCGCCGACGAGGACCTCTTCGAGCTGCGCACCCCGCGCGCCGTGCTGGACCTGATCAACGGCGCCGCCGCGCAGGCGCGTTGAGGACGGGGGAGAGCCCGATGCGGACCCCCACCGAGTCGGCGGGCCTGACCGAGGTCGCCGACGATGTCTATGCGTACGTCCAGCCGCCCGGTGGCTGGTGCGTCAGCAACGCGGGAGTGGTCGCCGGGCGGGACGGCGCGCTGGTCGTGGACACCCTCGCCACCCAGCGGCGGGCCGAGCGGCTGCGGGCGTCGGTGGACGCGCTGGGCATCGGCCCGCGGCGGACGGTGGTGAACACCCACCACCACGGTGACCACACCTTCAACAACCACGTCTTCGGCGCCGCGGCCGAGGTGATCGCCCACGAGCGGGCGGTCGCCGAACTCGACGCGACCGGCCTGGCCCTGACCGCTCTGTGGCCCGACGTGGAGTGGGGCGACGTCCGCGTCGCCCGGCCCACCCTCACCTTCGCCGACCGCATCGCGCTGAGGGTCGGCGAGACGCACATGGAGGTCTTCCACGTCGGCCCGGCGCACACCACCAACGACATCGTGGTGTGGCTTCCCGGGCCGAGGGTGCTGTTCGCCGGCGACGTGGTGCTGTCGGACTGTACGCCGTTCGCGCTGATGGGCTCGGTGTCCGGCTCCCTCGCGGCGATCGAGCGACTGCGGGGCCTCGGTGCCGAGACCGTCGTGTGCGGGCACGGCCCCGTGGCGGGCCCGGAGGTGTTCGAGGAGAACGCCGCCTATCTGCGGCGCGTCCAGGACATCGCCGCGGCCGGCGCCGCGGAGGGCTGGAGCCCGCTGCGGGCGGCCCGGGAGGCGGGGACCGGAGAGTTCGGGCACTGGCTGGACCCGGAGCGGCTGGTGGGCAACCTGCACCGGGCGTACGCCGAACTGGCGCCGGGCGCCACACCGGGGGCGGCGCTGGACGTGCCCCCGGTCTTCGGCGAGATGGTCGCGTACAACGACGGGAAACTGCCCGGCTGCGCGGCGTGAGGTGGACGGTGCACGGGCGCCCGCGGCCGCCGGCCGCGGGCGCCCTCGTCGTCACCGGTCAGTGGCCGCGCCGCCAACTGCCCGGTGCGGCATGGCGGGGCAGCCGCTCCAGGCGCTGCCACCCGGCGTAGCGCTCGCCGCGCGGAGCCGGTCGGACGCGCCGCGGCGGCCGCCGCGCCAACGCGCCGACCAGCGCGGCGGTCAGCGCCGCCAGTTCCTCCGTCGTCGGCTCGCCCCTGGTGATGCGTACCAGCACCCTGCTCTCCGTTCCCCCGTGGTGGTCATCGGTGCGACGGCTCGGCTACGGCGTCGCACCGCCGTCCACGGTGATGACCTGACCGGTGATCCACCGCCCGGCGTCGCTCACCAGGAACGCGACCACATCGGCCACGTCCTGCGGCTGTCCGAGCCGCTTGAACGGCGACGCCTCGGCCATCGCCGCCTGCCGCTCGGCGGGCGCCCGGTCGAACATCCCGGGCACGGTCGGCCCCACCCGCAAGGAGTTGACGGTGATGCCGCGGGCGCCCAGCTCCTTCGCGGCGACCGTGCTCAGCAGTTCCAGCGCGGCCTTGCTCGCGGCGTACAGACCGGACCCGGCGATCGGCGCCTGGACGAGCGTGGAGGAGATGCCGACGATCCGCCCCCACTCCGTCAGATGACGGCTCGCCTCCCGCAGGACGTTCAGCGCCCCGCGCACATTGACGTCGAAGACCCGCTCGTAGTGCTCCTCCTCGGTCTCCGCGAGCGGCCGGGGCACGGTCGTCCCGGCGTTGTTGACCACGACATCGAGCCGGCCGTGGCGCGCCAGGACACCGGCGAAGACCGCGGACACCTGGTCGGCGTCGGTCACATCGAGGTGCACCGCCTCGGCGGTGCCCCCCGACTGCTCGATCGTGGCGACCAGTTGCTTCGCGGCGGCGTCCCCGGTGAAGGCGGCCACCACGACATGGTGGCCGTCGGCGGCCAGCCGCTGGCAGACGGCGGTGCCGATACCGCCGGCACCGCCCGTCACGAGGGCGACCAGCCCGGTCGGGATCGTCAGGGCCATGGCATCTCCTTATGTTGCGGTGGTGGGCTCTCGGCCGGGCGGCGCCCGCCGCCGCCCGTCATACCGGCCCGCCCGGGGGCAGCAGCCGCCCGGCGACCCAGTCGGCGGCCTCCAGGCTCCAGGCCTCGATCATGTTCAGACACACATGCGCCTCGCCGGGATACGTCAGCAGCCGGTGGCGCGGGCCCCAGGCACGGTCGAGCTCCTCCAGAGCCGTGAGCGGGAAGATGTCGTCCAGCGCACCGTGGATGCTCAGCACCTCCGTGCCGATCGGGCCGCCGACGTCAAGGGCGAGCGCCGCGAGGCGAACGCGCATGTCGGCGGCGTCGCCACCCATGAACGCGAAGCGGAAGTCGTCCTTCAGACGGCGCGGCAGTTCGTCGTAGGGCGCGATACGCGGCCCGCCGGAGGCGTTGACCACACACGCGAACGCGTCCCCGATCAACCGCGCCACGCGCAGCGCGAAGTACCCGCCGAAGCTGACCCCGAAGAAGCCGAGCCGGTTCGACGCGATCCGGTCGTCCGCGCGCAACCGCTCCACCAGCGCCGCGATCACACTCTCCATCTCGATGCGCAGCGGGGTGCGGCCGACCTGGAGACCCTGGCCGGGCCCGTCGAACAGCAGCGCCGCCATGCCCCGGTCCAGATAGGCCTCCGCCAGCGCCAGCACCTCCACCTCGGTCATCGAGTCCAGCCCGTTCGACAGCACCACGCAGGGCAGGGGGCCGGCCGGCCGACGGTGCGCGGGCGGCAGCACCAGCCAGTACGGGACCGGCTCCGGGCCGGCCCCACCCGCGGGCAGCTCGCCCGCCTCGAAGTCCAGGTCCGCGCCCTCCAGACCGGCGAGGAAGAACTCGCGGACCTTCCCGCGCAGCCGGGACTTGCGCCGGGCGTCGTCGAAGTACATGAACTCCGCCCAGTGGTAGCAGCCGGCGGCGGCCCGGGCGGCCCGCGCCCGGCCCGCGGCGGTCGACGAGCCGCCGGCCAGCCGCGCGTAGCGGTCGCCGAGCGAGGTCCAGCGCCGCCGCCACTCGTCCCAGAACGCGGCCGACGCCAGATCGAGGTCGTCGCAGGGGAACCCGTCCAGAGCCACCGCGACATCGCCCCAGCCGACCTGCGGCGCGTAGCGCGAGCGCAGGAACATCAGCCGCGGCAGGAAGTAGCCGCAGGCGCGGAAGAGCGGCTCGGGCAGCCGGGCCGGCCGGACGGCCGGCGGTGCGCTAGGCACCGTGCCCGTCCGGCGCGGGGGCCGCGGCGCCGTCGGCGCCCCGCGACCGGCTCTCCAGCGCCTCCGCGCAAGCCTCCACGGTCCGCCGGCTGTTGCCGTCCAGCATGTCGCGCACCCGCCGCTTGCACTCCCGCAGCTCGGCCGTGCCGAACGCCTTCTCGCAGGCCACCGCGTCGAGCACGGCGGTGTGCCGGGAAACCACCTCGCTGCCGCCACCGGCGGCGGCCCGCACCTGCCAGCCGCCCTCGTGGCGCAGCAGCAGCGGCGGCGGCTCCGGCTGGAAGTAGACGATCGACAGTTGCTCGGCGTCGCAGTGCCGCACACTGCGGAACGTCTCGGCCCCGGCGGTGGTCTGTACCTCCAGCACGAACTCCTGGTGGCGCCCGTCGTCGTGGCGCAGCTCCAGCCCCTCGCAGTGCGGCAGCAGCTTCGGCCAGCCCGCCACGTCGGCGAGCAGGGCGTACACCGCGTCCGGGGGGTACGGCAGCGACATACGGGTGGTGACCTCGGTGAGGGTGTCGATGCCGTCCTCGGCGTAGGCGCGCAGCGCCGTCATCTCGGCGGCCGCGTTGGTCTCGACGAAGCCGCGGACCACCGCGGCGGCCTCCGCCACGGTCGTCACCCCGTCGCGGACGCCCCGGACGTCGTCGAGCATCCGCCAGTGCCGGTCCACGGTCAGCAGGCAGCGCTCCGGCCCCAGCGGCACCACCCGCCACTCACCGCGCATCGACGCCACGAACGGCATCGGCACCGGCAGGTGGTAGTCGATCCGGCGGATCGTGTCGTGGTACCGGCGCCGGGTCTCCCAGGCCACGGTCCGCCCTTCCTGCGCCGCCTCGATGCGCACCAGCTCGCCGGTGGCGTCCGAGCCGACGGAGGCCGTGCCCAGGCAGGCGTCGAAGATCCGCGGCCAGTGGGTCGTGTCACGGATCAGCCCGTACACCGCGTCGGCCGGCGCGCCGACGACGACGGAGTGCCGTGCGTGGCAGTCGAGTTCGGCGGCGGACGGCGCGGGCCGTTCGACCGCGGCCTTGATGTTGCCCAGCTCCGTCGCGGAGTTGGCGTCTATCGCGGACTCGATGAAGCGCTCCGCCTGCTCCCGGGTGGTGACGCCCTCGACCTGCCCGGCGACGTCCTCGCACAGGTCGTAGGCGTGCTCCAGCAACAGCAGGCTCTGCTGGGCGTTGACCGCGACCACCCGCCACTCGGTGGTCATCGCGGCGACCAGCTTCATCGGCTCCACCACCTCGGCCCGCACGCCGCACACCTCCGGCAGGAACCGGCGCCGCGAGCGCCAGGTCATCGGTGCGCCGCCCACCAGGGCGCGGATCTCGACCAGTTCGCGGTCCGGCTCCTGTTCGAGCACGGTGACCGCCTGGCACGGTGCGAAGATCCGCGGCCAGTCGGCCGAACGGCGGATCACGTCGTACACCCGCCCCGGCGGGGCGGCACAGACGACGGAGTGGGACAGGTGGTAGCGCATGGCACACAACTCCTGCTCTTCGACGGTGGTGTGCCGCACGGCCGGGCGGGCCGCGCGGCGGCGGGTCACAGTTCGATCAGCGCGCCGCGGTCGATCCGCCGGGCGACCTCGGCGCGGAGCACCTTGTCGTTGCCGCTCTTGGGGAACGGGGCGTCGCTCGCGTACACCAGGTCCGGCCACTTCTCCCGACTGAGCACCCCGCTCAGCGCGGCCGTCACCGCCGCCTGGACCTCCGCGGCGGGGCGGGCTCCCAGGGGGCCCGAGACGCAGGCCACCGGGCACTCGGACAGCGTCTCGGGGCCGGCCAGCGCGACCAGCGCCACCTCCCGCACCCCGGGCAGCCCGGCGAGTACCGCCTCGACCTCCTCGGGGTAGACCCGATGGCCGTTCGCGCTCATCACCGAGCCGTTCAGCCGCCCCTTGAGCAGCAGATCGCCGTCCGGGCTCCAGGCGCCCACGTCACCGGTGCGCAGCCACCGGCCCGGCGGCTCGACCACGCCGGAGGCCACATCGAGGTACCCCTCCATGACGGCGTCGCCGCGCACCAGGACCTCGCCCACCTCCGGTGGATGTCCCGGCAGCGGGTCCAGACGCACCTCCAGGGTGTCGTCGGGCCGTCCCACGTTGTACGCGCCGCGCAGCTGGCGCCCCGCGCGGTGGGCCGCCTCGTCCAGCCAGCAGAACGGCCCGTACGTCTCGCTCAGGCCGTAACCCTGCACCCACGCGCACGGCATGGCCCGCCGGCCGCGTTCGAGCAGGGTCCGCGGCATGGCGGCCGCGCCGTAGGCGACCACCCGCAGCCCGGACAGGTCGGCCGGGCCCGCCTCGGCGCCGTCGAGGAAGCGACGCAACGCCAGCGGCCGCAGCATGATGTGCGTGGCCCGGTGAGCGGCGACCTCCGCCGCCCAGCGCGCGGGGTCCCGGCTCTGCGGCACGATCAGCTCGGCGTCGTGCAGCAGCGCCCCGAAGGAGAAGATCACCCCGGTCGTGTTGTTGAGCAGCCCGGACAGGAACACCCGCGCGCCGGGCCCGAACCGCAGCGTGCGGGTCACGCTGCGCACCCGCCGGCACACCAGCGCCTCGGAGACGCTGACGGCCTTGGGCGAGCCGGTCGAGCCGCTCGTGAAGAGCGTCAGGAAGTTCTCGACCGGCTCCGGCGGGCCGACCGGCAGGGGAGTGGCGGCCTCGCCGGGCCGCGCGTGCGCGGTCTCCTCGGGGAGCACGAGCACCCGCGGCCCGAGCCTGCCCAGGGCGCGTACCCCGGCGAGCCGGCCGGCGTCGCCGTCGTCGCGCTGGAGGTGGACGACGGCGTCGGGGCGGGCGTCGGCGACGATGGTGCGCCACTCCGGCAGCGCCGCGGCCCGCAGGTTGTAGGGCATCAGCACCCGCAGGCCCAGTGCCCCGGCCGCGGCGAGGAAGGCGATGCCGCGCGCGTCGTGGTCGAGCAGGGCCAGCACCCGGTCGCCCCTGGCGAGGCCGTACCGGCGCAGCTGCCGGGCGCAGCGCCCGGCGGTGTCGGCGAGCTGCTGCCGGGTGTAGGTGCGTCCCGGCTCGGTCAGCCGGAACGCCCCGCCGGCCCCGGTGCCGGACTCCGGGCCCGGCCCCAGCAGCAGGTCGGCCAGCTTGACCGCGGGCCGGGTGCCGGAGCCGGTGTCGTGATCCCCCATCGCCGCCCGGCCCTCAGTCGCTGCCGACGAGGTCGGCGAGGTTGACCAGCGACTGCGCCAGCCCGCTCTGCAGATGCGGCCAGACGTCCCGGGCGAAGGCCGGCACGGTGTGCTCGGCGATGTCCGCGACGAGTTCGTGGGTCACCTTGATCCGGGAGCCGAGCGGCTCCATGCGGTGGTGGGTGACGAGCGTCCCGAACGGCAGCACCGCCTGGTCGCTGAACTCCTCGCCCTGGGTGACGGAGGTGAGGGTGACCGTCAGCGGCTGTCCTCCCTGCGGGGTGAGGGTGTAGCTGTTGCCGGCCTTGAAGTTGCCGTGCAGCTGGGTGCTGTCGATGCCGTCGTCCCAGGTCTTCCAGGCGTTGACGTCCACCCACACCGCCCAGATGTCGTGCACCAGGGCGTTGACGGTGACGGTCGCCTGCGCGACGAACCGCTGGGTCTCAGTCACGGCCGTCCGCCTCCCGCCGGGTGGTGGACGCCGCCGTCACGGCCGCCGGGGCCGCCACCTCGCCGGGCGGCGGGAAGAAGGTCACGTCCTTGTCGCCGAGCCAGTACTCGCGGGCGTGCGCGCCGACCTCGACCATCACGCCGTTGAGCGACCAGTTCGGTTCGGCCAGCGACCGCGAGTCGTTCCAGAACGCCGGATTGAAGAATTCGAGGATGACGTTGGTGTGCCAGATCAGACCCAGTCGCGTCAACCGCATCCGGTCCTCGGTGAGTTCGACCAGCCCCTTGCGCTCCAGCCGCTGAAGTTCGTCGGCGAAGTCCTCGCGGAAGTCGCTGCCGAACTTGCTCCGGTAGAAGGCGTACTCGATCTCGTAGTACAGCAGGGCGAAGACCACGTACCGCTCGCGCTGGACGCGCGGGGAGAGTTCGTCGGTGACCGTGCTGATGAGGAAGTCGCCGCTCTCGACGGTCTCGATGTACTTCTCGACGTCCGTCTCGGTGCCCAGCCGGTACCCGTCGAAGTAGCTGTAGGAACCGGGGCCGACGGCCAGGGTGTCGATGTACACCTTCCAGTTCCAGTGGTTGTACATGTTCTCGTAGCCCGGCTTGCAGAAATGGTCGACCATGTACATCGAGTAGCCCATTTCCTCGGCTATTTCGATGGCCTCCCGGTACATCGCCTTCACCATCGGGCCCTCGGGGTCCGCCGGCCGGTCGACCTTGCCCTTGGTGATCAGCTTCGCCTGGATGGTGTCCTGGTGGATCCGGTAGAGGTAGATCGTGAAGTGCGGGACGTCCAGGCTGGACAGCGTCTGCAGGTCACGCCGCCAGATGTCGAGGGTGTGCCCCGGCATGTTGTACATCAGGTCCAGCTGGATGTTGCGGAATCCGCGCGCCTGGAACTCCTTGATGACCCGGGCGCTGTCCTCCGCGGCGTGCGGTGAGCCGATCACCCCGAGCAGTTCCGGCTGGAAGGACTGGACACCCAGGCTGAGCCGGTTGATCGCCGACCCCGTGACGTAGTCGATCTTCTCCTCGTCGAAGTCGCGGGCGTTGCCCTCCAGCGTGAATTCGCAGTCGTCCGCGACGTGGAACGTCTCGAAGACGGTGTCGACCAGCCGCCGCAGATTCCCGGTGCGCAGAATGCTGCCGGTGCCGCCGCCGATGAAGATGTTGCGGATCAGACCGGTCGCGAACTTCGGATAGGCACCCCACCGCTTGAGGTCGGTGATCAGGGCCTCGATGTAGCGCTCCTCGCGGCCGTTGGGGTCCTTCTCCGACAGCAGGCTCGCGAAGTACGGGCAGGACTTGCAGCGCGTACGGCAGAACGGGATGCCGATGTACAGCACGAAGTCGCCGCCCTGCTGCCGCATGTCGATATGCGACTCCAGCCATTCCCGGCCGCCGGTGGTCCGGTGCATGCCCGGCGGGTACAGGATGAAGGGCAGATAGCACTTGTTCGGATACGGGTCGCCCGCCGTCTCGTCTGCCGGCTCGGTCATGGATCTCCCCTCTCGCGCCGCACGATGCGATCGCCGCGCCACGATCGCCCACCCCGCTCGAAGCGCGCTCACCCGCCGGTGGAGGCCCGCGGCGGCGCGCCGGGCCGTGCCTCGCTCCCCTTCCGACGGCCTTGCGACCGGTCTTCGAGCGACCTTCCAGAGCCCTGCGAGGGAGCTTCGAGCGCCGTGTGGTCTCTCTGGTGCCGACGATTCATTTACGGACATCGCGGAAGGGATGGGACAACCATGAGCGCACAGCACCGCGTGGCACTGGTGACCGGAGCGACCAGCGGCATAGGGCTGGAGATCGCCCGGACTCTCGCCGAGGACGGCGCCCGGGTCTTCCTCTGCTCACGCCGCCCGGAAGCCGTGGCCGCCACCGCCAAGGAGCTTCAGGAGGGCGGGTTCGACGTCGACGGCACCGCCTGCGACGTGACTTCGGCCGCCGAGGCCGACCGGCTGGTACGCGCCTGCGTGGACCGCTACGGTCCCGTGGAGATCCTGGTCAACAACGCCGGACGGCCCGGTGGCGGCGCTACGGCGGAGGTAGCCGACGACCTCTGGTACGACGTCATCAACACCAATCTCAACAGCGTATTTCTCGTCACCAAACGCGTACTCACCCTTGGTGGAATGGCTGAGGCGGCATACGGACGCATCATCAACATCGCCTCCACCGGCGGTAAACAAGGCGTCGTGCACGCGGCCCCCTACTCGGCATCGAAGCACGGTGTCGTGGGCTTCACCAAGGCACTGGGGCTGGAGCTCGCCAGGACGCCGGTCACCGTCAACGCGGTCTGCCCCGGATTCGTGGAAACGCCCATGGCGGAACGGGTGCGGGAACATTACGCCGGGGTCTGGGGCGTGGACGAGGCGGAGGTGCATCAGCGCATAACCGGGCGGGTGCCGATCGGGCGCTATGTCGAGCCGTCCGAAGTCGCGGCGATGGTGCGGTACTTGGTTGCTCCCGGCGCCGGCGCGGTCACCGCACAGGCCCTCAACGTCTGCGGAGGGCTGGGAAATTACTGATTCTTGAGCCGGAAAAACCGACCGGCGGGGTTAGGCTCCGGCGGACGGTCGAAGACGTCGCTGAAACCAGACAGCATGGAAGCGGGGGGCCGCTGTGCAGTTCAAGGTGTTCGGACAGGTGGAGATATCTCATGAAGCCCAGTCATTGATCGTGGGGAGGTCAAAGGTTGGGCAGATGCTTTCTCTCCTGCTGGCCAGGAACAACGAAACCGTGAGCGTCGACACGCTCATCGCGGAATTGTGGGGAGAGCGTGTTCCGCGGAGCGCTCTCACCACACTCCAGACGTACGTCTACCACGCCCGAAAAACACTGGCGAAGGGCCTGCGGCTGCACAACACCGAAAGGATATTGGTCACCCGGCCGTCCGGATACCTCATAGCGGTCGACGACAGCGCCCTGGACGCCTCCAGGTTCGAGTGCCTGGTCGCGCAGGGCAGCGGATTCCTCGGCAGCGGGGACGTCGAATCGGCGGCCACCCGCATCACCGAGGCGCTCCGCCTCTCCCGCGGCCCGGCGTTCGCGGGCATGCCCATCGGCAAGGTCCTCGACGCGCACGTCACCTACCTGCAGGAGCTGCGCCTCAATGCGGTCGGCATCCGCATCGAGGCCCAGCAGCGCCTCGGCCGGCATCGCGAACTCGTGCCCGAGCTGCGCACGCTGGTGTCGGAGAACCCGCTCAACGAGGGCTTCCACGCCCAGCTCATCGGCACCCTGCACCACTGCGGACGCCGGGCCGAAGCGCTGCAGGCCTACCAGCGGCTGTGGCGCATCCTCGACGCCGAACTGGGCGTACAGCCCTCACCGGAGGTGCAGGACCTCTACCAGAAACTGCTGGTCTGAGCGGCCGCCCGGCCACCGGCGGTGATCTCCCGGCGCGTTGACCGCGCGCCGGGCCCGGCGCGCGCCTCACCCACGGCCGTCGCCGTCACCCCGCCCGTACAGCCGCGTCACCTCCGCCGCCGCGGCCGCCAGTTCCTCGCGCGCCGAGGCGGGCGCCAGCACCTCCACATCCGCCCCGAAGACCAGCAGCGCACGCGCCGCCCGCACGGCCCGGAAGGCCAGCTCCACATCCGCCCACCCCTCGCCCCGGTCCGCCGGCGGACCGGCGAGATGTGCCGACTGGATCCGCAGGAACATGTCCAGCCGCTCGCTCCGCACCCGGCAGTGCACCCGCACCTCGTCCGGGACCCGCTCCACTCCGTCCCGCAACGCCGTCCAGACCTCCGCCAGCCCCAGCCCCGGGCGCCGGCGGACCGGTTCCTCGTCGACCGTCGCCGCCTGCACCCGGTCCGCCCGGAACAGCCGCGGCTCACCGTCCCGGTCGGCGACGAGATACCAGACACCGGCCTTGCTCACCAGGCCGTACGGGTCGACGGTGTACTCGCCCGCCTCGGCCTCCCCGCTGCGCCGGTAGCGCAGCCGCAGCCGCCGGTCGGTGAACACCGCGCGCTGCAGCTCGCCCAGCTCCACGTCGGCGGACCGGCCCTGCATCCACCGCACCGGATCGACCAGGATCCGCTCACTGGTCCGCTCCGCCGCCGGCCGGTGATCCGGGGGCAGCGCCGCCATCACCTTGCGCAGCGCGGAGGCGATCGAGCCGCCGAGCCCCAGCGCCTTGTGCGCCCCGTCGGCCGCCAGTACGAACAGGGCCCGGGCCTCGTCGGAGGTCAGGCCCGTCACGTCGGTGCGGTATCCCGGCAGCAGCCGCACCCCGCCGTTGCGCCCCCGCTCGGCCCACACCGGCACCCCGGCGGCGGAGAGCGCCTCGACGTCCCGGTAGATCGTACGGACCGACACCTCCAGCTGGGCGGCGAGTTCCGTCGCCGGGATGCCGCCGCGGGCCTGCAGCAGCAACAGGATGGACAGCAGCCGGTCGGCTTTCATGCAGCGCAGTCTAAAACCTGACGGGTTCTGTCAGGTATCACCCCGCAGAGTGGTCCTCATCGGCCCGCACCCACCGTCCGGGCCCCGTACGAGAGGCGCTTCCCATGAACGCGTTCGACCCCCGCCCCCAGTTCCTCAACGCCATCGACCAGCTGGAGAAGCTGGTGAGCGGCCTCGACCCCGCCCACCTCGGCCGGCCGACGCCCTGCGAGGCGTACGACCTGCGGGCGCTGCTGAGCCACACCGTCGGCGCGCTCCACCGGATCGCCTACATCGGCGAGGGCGGGCGCGGCATGGACGTCCCCGCGGCGGCCGGCGAGATCGCGGACACCGACTGGGGCGGCGCGGTCGGCCGGGCCCGGGCCCGTGCCGCCGCCGCCTGGGCGGACGACGACAAGCTCGCCACGGAGTTCGAGGTCCCGTGGGGCGTGGCCGAGGGCCGGATCGCCCTCGGCGGCTATGTGATGGAGACGGTGACCCACACCTGGGACATCGCCCAGGTCATCGCCCCCGAGGCGGAGCTGGACGAGGACCTCGCCCGGATGGCCTTCGCCATCGCCCAGAAGGTCCTGCCGCCCGAGCCGCGCGGCGGCGAGATGCCCTTCGCCGCGGTCCACCCCGTCCCCGAGGACGCCGACATCCACCGCCGCCTGGCGGGGTGGCTCGGCCGCGCGGTCTGATCCCCCGGGCCGCCACCGAACGAAGCGAGACCGTGATGACCGACACCACACCCCTCGGGGCCGGAGTCCTGGCCACCTCCCCTGCGACCACCGACCAGGGGAGCGGCCGGGCGGTGACCGCACCCGACACCGCAGCGGCAGCCGCCGCCACCCGCACCGTCCGGCTGGCGGCCCGGCCCCCCTTCTCCTTCTCCGCCTCCCTCGCCTTCATCGGCGCGTTCCCCGCCATGACCGGACAGCAGGGCACCGCGCAGGACACCCTGACCCTGGCCCTGCGCGAGAACGGCACCACCCTGGGCGCCCGCGTGACGGCAGCCCCCGACGAACCGGCCGTCGACTGCGTCCTGACCGCCGCCGCCCCCTTCGGCGACGCCACCGCCGAGGCCGCCGCGGACCGGCTCTCCTTCCACCTCGGTCTCACCGACGACCTCACCGACTTCTACCGCCTGGCCCGCCTCGACCGGCCGTTCTCCCGTGTCGTGGACCGACTGCACGGCTACCACCAGGTCAAGTTCCCCTCACCGCTGGAACTGCTGTGCTGGGCGATCCTCTGCCAGCGCGTCCCCATGCCGGTGGCCAGAAAGATGAAGCAGGCCCTGGTCGAAGCGGTCGGCAACCGCATCACCGTCGACGGCGAAACCCGTTGGGCCTTCCCCGACGCCGAACAACTCGCCGCCCTCGACGAACCCGCCCTCCAGCACCTCATCGGCAACCAGCGCAAGGCCGGCTACCTCTCGCGCGCGACCCGCCAGTGGCTCGACCTGGACGAGACGTTCCTGCGCACCGGCCCCTACGACGAGGTCCGCGACCAACTCCTGGGCCTGCCCGGCATCGGCCCCTGGTCGGCCACCTTCCTGCTCATCCGGGGCCTCGGCCGCACCGAACACCTCACTCCCGACAAGGAGATGACCCGCGCCGCCCAACGCGTCTACGGCCGCACCCTCGACGACACCGCCTTCGCCGAACTCACCGACCGCTATGGCCGCCATCAGGGGTACTGGGGCCACTACCTCCGTGTCGGAGGCTGAGGAGAGCCGCTCGGCTGCGGCCTGACCGAGAGTCAGGCCGCAGCCGCGCACCCTGCCGCGCACGCGCCGTCCGTCACAGGCAGAGGATGATGAGACTGCACTCGTCTTCGTGGTTACCGCCGTACGGGGTCCTCTGCTCACCGTCGTGGTTCGACTGCCCACCAGCCGGCTTGGACTGATGGGGCCGAGTGACCGTGGGCCTGGTGGCGGCGTCCGGATCGGGGACCGCGGCCGCCGCCGAAGCCGCTCCTGTCGCCAGTGCGATACCCAGGGCGGCGGTGACAGCAAGTGCCCGCGCAACGGTCCTTTGTGAGCGATTCATCCGTGTAGTGTTCATGAGATCACCATGAATGCCCGGTTGTCTCGCTGCGTCCCGAACGCCGCCGACCGGGTGCACCCCCGAAGGCCGGCCGGCGACGGCGAGGCGGAGCCGGTCAGTCCTCCGCCCGCTGTGTCACCGGCGCCTCCGTGCGGTCGCCCGGGAACTCGTACCACCGGCGCTGCAGGCACACATAGCGCGTATCGGCCTCGACGAGACGGAGAAAGGCCGTCACCGTCTCGCCGAGGCGCTGCTGCAACCCGGCGTCGGTCAGCTGCCCGTCCTCGGTGAATCCCTTGTGGGCCGCGGCAAGGCTGAACATGTCGGGGTAGACCCGGGTACCGAGGTGCTCCAGCGGCACCCGCAGGGCCCACAGCCCCCGATTGCCGCCCACCAGGGACGGGGAGGCGGACAGGAGCAGCGCATGCTTGGTCTTGAACGGCTGCGGCCGGACCCGCGAAACCCAGTCGATCGCGTTCTTCACCACACCGGGCACGGAGGCGTTGTACTCGGGGGAGGCGAGCACGAAGGCATCGCACCACTCCAGCCGGTCGCGCAGCGCCAGGGCGCCGTCGGGCAGCCCCTGTGCCTCCTCCAGGTCACCGTCGTACAGCGGCATGTCGAACTCCCGCATCGCGGCGAGGTCCACGGCGGCCCCGGCATCGGCCAGTATCCCCGCGACCAGGGACGCCAGACGGGCGTTGGTCGATTCGGCCCGCAGAGCAGCACCGAGGACAAGCAGTCGCAGCGGGCCCGGGTGGGCATCCGTCGTCATTTGGGCACGTCCCTTCCGTCACAGGAGCCGTCTCCCTCAACGCGGCTCGCAGAGCCAGTCTGGCGGCGCACCCGCGTTCAACCGGTGCGCCGCGCCCCGGCGGTCCGTACGGGACTACGGTCGACTCCGCGGCCAGGCGACCCGCCGGCCGTACGGCTGCATCAGGAGGTTGAGGCGGATGCTGGTTCTCGGTCGCTCGCAGGTCGAGGCGCTGCTGGACGTGGACACGCTGATCGACGGCCTGGCGTCGGCGATGACGGACCTCAGCGCCGGCCGGGCCTCCTCACCGGACCGCGTCGCCGCGCTGGTGCCCGAACGGGACGGCTTCCTGGCGGCCATGCCGGGACGGGTACCGTCGGCCGGGGTGCTCATGAGCAAGCTGGTCTCCGTCTTCCCCCGCAACACCGGCACACCTCTGCCGACCCATCAGGCGCTGATCGTCGTCTTCGATCCGGACACCGGTGAGCCCGTGGCGTTGCTGGACGGCACGGCCATCACCGCGGCACGGACCGCCGCCTGCTCCGCGCTCTCGGCGCGGCTGCTCGCCCGCGAGGACGCCTCGGTGCTGGCGGTCCTGGGGACCGGAGCCCAGGCCCGGTCCCACGCCGAGGCCATGTGCAGGGTCCGCCCGATTCGGCAGATCCGCGTAGCGGGCCGCAGTCAGACCAAGGCGGCCGCCCTCGCCGGGGAACTCGCCGCCGCACTCCGACTGCCCGTCGAAGCGGTACCCACGTACGCGCAGGCGCTCGACGGCGCGGACATCGCCGCCGCGACCACCCACGCCACCGACCCCGTGATCCGTCGCACTTGGCTGACCCCGGGCGTGCATGTGACCTCGGTGGGCTTCAACCCGGCCGGCCGTGAGATCGACGACGCCACCATCGCCGAGGCGCTGGTGTGCGTGGAGTCGCGGCAGGCGGCCCTGGCCCCCTTCCCCGCGGGCAGCAACGACCTGCTGAATCCGATCCGCGACGGCGTCATCACGGAAGCGCACGTACACGCCGAACTCGGCGAACTCCTCAGCGGCAGCCGGCCGGGCCGCTCCTCGCGCGACCAGATCACCCTCTACAAGTCCGTCGGGGTAGCGGCGCAGGACGCCGCGGCGGCGGCCCTCGTCGTGACCGCGGCCCGGGAGCGGTCGATCGGGTCCGAGGTGCGGCTGGGGTGAGCCGGCGTGTCCAGAAGCGGCCAACGGATCTTGTTCTCCGGAGAGCCGCCCTGACGGCGCCGTGCGGATGAAAAGCTGTCGCTGCTCATATCCACCTGACGAAGGAGAAGCTCCGGCATGGCCGTCATCCACCACACCACCATCAAACCGACCAAGCTGGAGCTGCTCACCACCTGGCTGCCCACCCGCCCGTGGTACCGCGACGGCGCGGGTGAAACGAATTTGGCCAAGGCCGGCGGCTTCCGGCTGGACGACCCGGAGGGCGAGGTCGGAATCGAGTTCATAGTGGTCACCGACACCTCCACCACTCACCCGACCACCTACCTGGTGCCGCTCACCTATCGCGGCGCCCCGCTCGACGGGGCCGAGCACGCCCTCGTCGGCACGATGGAGCACGGCGTGCTGGGGCAGCGCTGGGTCTACGACGGCCTCCACGACCGGGTGCTGACCGCCCAGTTGCTGGCCCTGATCGAGGGCCGGGTCCAGGCCCAGGCCCAGAGCACCAGCGACACCCCGGACCGGGACGTCACCCGCTCCTACGCCGGCGCGGACCACATCCTCGCCGACTCCACCACCACGACCACCGACAACCAGGAGGGCACCGAGCTGACCACGCCGCACGGGGTGACCCTGCACGTGCAGCGGGCACTTCGACCCGCCCCGGACGGCTCGTCGCTTCTCCCGCAGGGCGCGACCGGCCATGTCGCCGGCGCCTGGGACCTGCCGGACGGCACCCGCGCCCAGGGACTGTTCGCCGTCCTGCGCCCCACCCCCTAGGTTCCCTCTCCGGTCGGCATCGCCGTCGACCGCTGGGCCGTCCGCACGGCGCGTGCGGGTCAGTTCACCTCGACGTGGTCGAAGAGCCTGAGCATCTCGGTGAGCACCCGCACGCAGGCCCCGACGTCGGCGTCGGTCAGATCGCCGCCCACCTGGCGCAGCAGGGCACGCTCACGGGTGAGGGCGGCGGTGATGGCCGCGCTGCCGTCGTCGGTCAGCCGGATCAACGAAGACCGCTGGTGGGCGGGGTTGGGGATGACCTCGACGAATCGCTGTGCCACGGCATCGTTGACCATGCGCTGGACGAACTGCCGGCTCAGCGCCTGCGCCCGGCCCATTTGCGGGACGGTCATGGGCCCGTGCTCGCGGAGCAGATCGAGGACCGCGCGCACGCCGACGGAGAGGCCCTCGAGCGGCGCGGACTGCTCCACCTTGCGCTGAACCCGTCTGTACAGCGGGCCCACCAGGTCGAACACCTCCGTGAGCCGGAGGGCGAGGTCATCGGGTTCGAGCGGCTCATGGGTCACCTCCCCATGATGACACCTCAGTTGCCAAGCCGCCCCAGTCATGACACCTTGGTTGTCATGACTGGGGTTTCTGACGTGTACTCATTCGAGCTTGCGGACGGCCGACTCGCGTACCGCGACATCGGCACCGGGCAACCGCTGGTGCTCCTGCACGGCGGCTTCCTGGACCACGGCATGTGGGACGACCAGGTGCCGGCATTCGCGTCGGACCACCGCGTGATCGCGCCGGACGCCCGTGGCCACGGCGGATCCACCAACGCGAGCGGACCGTTCCGGCAATGCGACGACCTGGCCGCGCTCCTGCGCCATCTCGACGTCGGGCCGGCGATCCTGGTGGGCCTGTCGATGGGCGCCGGCATCGCGGTCGACACCGCGCTGGAGCACCCCGACCTGGTACGTGCGCTGGTCGTCAGTGGCGCGGGGACCAACGAACCCGAGTTCCAGGACCCCTGGGTCAAGGAGATGCTGGCCGAACAGGCCCACGCGCTGGCCGAGTCCGACACCGAGCGCTGGGTCGACGCATGGATGCGGGGCGCGGCCGGCCCGCACCGCTCCCTCGACGACGTCGCCCCGGATGTCGTCCGGCGGCTGCGGAGCATGCTCACCCGCACCGTCGCCAAGCACAGCAGCACCGAACCGGTGCATCTGGTCCCCGTGCCCGACACGTGGCAGCGGGCCGCGAAGGTCACGGTCCCCGTGCTGGCCATCAACGGCGGCATCGATTCCGACGACCACATCGGGATGGCGGAACGACTCGTGCACGCCGTCGCCGACGGCCGTACGGCAACCATCGAAGACACCGCCCACTACCCCAACATGGAACGCCCCGACGCCTTCAACGAGGCCCTCGGAGCCTTCCTCGCCACCCTGTCCGCCCGGAAGAGCCCGAAATCTCGCTGACCGGACGAGCCACCGCCCCACGCCGCACCACACACCCACGAACCGAGGCCGCCTGACGCGCCGACGCTCCACAGGCCGCCATCCGCAGGCGTGTGCCTGGGACGGCTGGAACCCGTCGAACGCCTCCGATGTCACCGACGCCGACGGCCGTGCGCTGCGCATCTGGCACCAGGTCGAATCCGTCGTCGGCGATGTGGTCACCTTCACCGGGTCGACGGCGGAGCCGGGCGGGGCGCTGCTCCGCGTCGACCGCACCAGCCTGCGGTTCCTGGACGTGACGACGCTCAACGCCTTCCTCGTCCGGGCGGGCTTCGAGGTCGAGGCCCAGTACGGCGACTGGAATCGCGGGCCCCTCACCGGTGAGAGCCGGGAAATCGTCACGATCGCCGGCAAGAAGCAGTCCACCCACCGCGTCTTCCGCCCGGCAGGCGACGAGCGGTGACGGACGTCGCCTGCCGGGCGGAAGAGCGTGGGTGCGTGGGCCTAGAGGACGGTGACCGTCTCCTGGCGCGCGTAGCTGAACCCGTCCTCGTCGAAGTAGAAGACCGCGACCTTCACCTTGTCGCCCTTGGCGAAGTGCGAACCGACGGCCGGGCGCAGCGAGACCTGCGCCGCGTGGCTGTTGTAGTCGCAGGTGAGCTTGGCGCTCTTGATGGTGCCCGCGGCGATCGACTCGTCTTGGCCGGCCGTGCTGACCTTGGTGGCGTTGGCGACCAACTGGTGGTTCATGCCGGGGTCGCAGGAGTACGTGACGTTCGCCCGGAGGCCCGACTCCTGGAGCGAGACCTTGCCGATGGTCAGGAGATTGGCCTTGGCGAAAGCGGACGGCGCGGCGGCCAGTGCGCCGGCGCCGACCAGGACGGTGGCTGCCGCGGTTCCGGCCAGACGACGCCGGAGACGGGATGACTTCATCGAGTTTCCTTCCCCCCTGTGCGGTCACCTTGGTCTGGTACGGAGGAGATTCTCCGAATGTGCGGTGACTGCGACAGTTGTTCGAAGTCGTGCGTATTGGTTGGCGATCTTACGCCATCCCTCCCGATGGAGGGGCGTATGTGTCGCAGTGGGATGGCATGGGGCACAGGGAGCGGAACGGTGCGGGAGTGGCCCGGTGCGGACCGGGCCGTGTGCCCGGGACGACATGGTCGCTGTGTCCACGGCAGTGCTCAGAAACCTCGCCCGGCTCATCGGGTGACCGTTTCCGGTGCCTGCTAATGCGTCGTTTTCACGGTGTCCATGCTTCCCCCTGTCGCATTTGGTCAGTTCCGGTCACCCTGTCAATCGGGTTGTCGCACCGTCGATGCCAAGTTCCTTGTGGCGGAGGGGAGTTGGTGGATCGGCGCACGGGGGTGGCGCGCGATCACGGGGCCGTCGCCCCGGTCCTGGACTGAACGGGCGGGTCAGGCCGCGGAGGGAGGCGGTTCAGTGGCGCCCGGCATGCGGCATCTACGTTCTCGGAGTTGTCCCGTCAAGCGGTTCTTCGTATTCGATCGAAACAGGCAACTGTTTGACCGCATGATCGCGTCATCTGTGCAGAGTTGTCTGGTGAAGTCTCCCTGTCTCTGCTTCTTCCCGCGGGGGCGGGGCGTGGGTTTTTAAGGAGAAGGTATGCGTCCGTTTGCTTTGGGTTATGCCCGTCCGGTGGTGAGGTCGGTGGTTGCCGCTCCGTACGTCTATGACGCTGCGCGGCAGCTCAATGTCCTGCCCGACGGGCGTCCGGCCGCCCGCAATCGGGCGGTGCTGCTGGCGACGGGAACCACCGCCTCCACCGCTGGTTCCAAGACGCACTTCGATGATTGAACGGCGATGACTGTCCTGGTTCTCACCTGCGAGGAGGACTTGACGGCGGACATGGTCGTCGCGGCCCTGCACGACCTCGGTGTTCCGCTCGTCCGCCTCGACCCCGCCGATCTGCCGGGCAGGGTCGCGCTGTCGGCGGATTACGGCGACGGCGACTTCCGCGGGTATCTGAAGACGGATGAGCGCATGGTGAGCCTGAGCAGCCTGCGGTCCGTGTGGGTTCGCCGGCCCGGCGCTCCGGGCGCTCGTGCCGAGGAGCAGTCCGCGTGGCTGTCCGCCGAGTCCGAGCAGGCGCTGTACGGCATGCTCTTCTGCACCCCGGCGCGTTGGATGAACCACCCCGTCGCGGCCATGCAGGCGCGCTACAAGCCGTGGCAGCTGCAGCTCGCCCAGCAGAGCGGCTTCGGTGTTCCCGCGACGTTGATCACTTCGTTCCCGTCGGTTGCCCGCCAGTTCGCGGCGAAGCATCAGGACCTGGTGGTGAAGTCGGTTTCGGGGCGGCATCCCGGCGATCCTCCGATGGTGCTGCCCACCACTCGCGTCAGTCCCGATGCGGACTTCTCCGCGGTGGAGGCGGGGCCGACGCTGTTTCAGCAGCACATCCGAAAGCGGGCCGACATCCGGCTGACCTGGGTCGGCGGTCGTATGTTCGCCGCCCGCAAGGAAGCCGACGCCGACGAGGTCGACAGCCGCTTCACGGAGCACGGCTCCTGGAAGCCCGCCGAGGTGCCGGACGTCGTTCGCCGGTCGGTGGACTCCTATATGGACGTCGCCCAACTCGCCTACGGAGCCTTCGACTTCGCCGTGGACTGCGACGGCACGTGGTGGTTCCTCGAGTGCAACCAGGGCGGCCAGTTCGGGTTCGTCCAGGTGGACACCGACCAGCCCATCGCCCAGGCCATCGCGGCCTGGCTGGCCGAGGAACCCGGAGGCTGAGCGACCTCACTGACGCCCGTGCGGACTCCACAATCTAGTGTCAACCTCGGGTTGACACCCTCTGGGTGTCAACCTACGGTTGTCACATGGAGAAACCAACCCAGACCTCCGTTCCCGTCCGTCTCGACGACCTGATCGAGGCGATCAAGAAGGTCCACACGGACGCCCTCGACCAGTTGACCGACGCCGTCATCGCCGCCGATCACCTCGGCGACGTCGCCGACCACCTGATCGGTCACTTCGTGGACCAGGCCCGACGCTCCGGCGCCAGCTGGACGGACATCGGCAAGAGCATGGGCGTCACCCGCCAGGCCGCGCAGAAGCGGTTCGTGCCCAAGGCTCCCGGTGAGACCGACCTCGATCCCAACCAGGGCTTCGGCCGCTACACGCCCCGCGCCAGGAGCGTCGTGGTGGCCGCGCAGAACGCCGCCCACGCGGCAGAGAACAACGAGATCGGCACCGCGCACCTCGTCCTCGGCCTGCTCAGCGAGCCCGAGGCGCTCGCGGCGCAGGTGATCCGCGCCCAGGACGTCGAACTCGACACCATCCGGCAGGCGGCGACGGCGGCGCTGCCCGCGGCCGCGGAGAAGATGCCGGCCCTCATCCCCTTCGACGCCGATGCCAAGAAGGCGCTCGAACTCACCTTCCGTGAAGCACTGCGCCTGGGCCACAACTACATCGGCACCGAGCACATCCTGCTGGCCCTCCTCGAGCACGAGAACGGCTCGGGCCTGCTCGCCGACGCGGGCATCGACAAGGCCACGACGGAGGCCCGTGTGGTCGCCATGCTGGCTCAGTTCCTCAACACGAAGACAGCCGAAGAGTCCTGACGGAAGGACCTCACGCCACCCCGCGTCCGGACGGGAGGCGACACGGACCGGATCGCGTCCGGACGGGACGGCATGCCGGCGTCCCGTCCGGACGAACCGCTCCGCCCGCCCGGAACGAACCTCTCCACCCGCCCGGACGCCCGACGTCACCGGTGTGCAGCGCAGCGCACACCCGTACCGGCGGGCGTCCGAGGCGGGCCGAGTCCGTCCTCAGGTCGCCTTCGCCGTCGGGGGAGGTCGGTCGCCACGTACCCCCGACTGCCGGAGGCCACCAGGCCGGTTTCGCGGTCAAGCCCCTGGAACCGTGGCGTCCCGGCCCTCTCCCAGCCCGGCGGCACATCGCCCAGGCCGGGCAGGACGGTTCGCGGCCGCTCCTCGCCCGGGGCTTCGGCGGCTTGAGTCGAGGGCGTGGCGTCCTGGGACGGGCCGTGTCTCTCCGCGCCGCGCGTGCGCAGGCCGGACTCCCCGGGGCGGGCGCGCCGCCTCCGCGGCGACCACGTCGCCGGAACGACTCCCGACCCACCGATGCATGACGCCGCGTCACCCCCCGTTGAGCGACTGCTCAAACGCCTGCTAACTTCGCGTTGAGCAGTCGCTCAAAAGAGCGTGTGCCAGGAGTGGGCCGATTCGTGAGGACGGGGCGTTCATGAGGCTCTACGTGGAGACGCACATCCGCGCCGACATCGAGACCATCTGGGAGCGGACCCAGGTCCCCGCCCATCACGAACGCTGGGACCTGCGCTTCACGGAGATCGACTACCTGCCGCGTGCACCCGGCGAGCCCCAGCGCTTCCGCTACGCGACCCGGGTGCTGCCCTTCCTGACCGTCGCCGGCACCGGCATCTCCGCCGGGGAGCGACACCGGAGCGGAGGCGAGCGTGTCTCGGCCCTCCGATTCGCCTCACCCCAGCGGCTCTCGCTCCTCGCCGAGGGCAGCGGCTACTGGAGGTATGTGCCCACCACCGACGGCGTGCGCTTCCTCACCGGCTACGACTACCGGCCGCGTTGGGGCCGCTTCGGCGCCGTCGCCGACCGGACCGTGTTCCGGCCGCTGATGGGCTGGGCGACCGCCTGGTCCTTCGACCGGCTGCGGCTGTGGTGCGAGCGCGGGATCAGCCCGGGCAGGTCACTCGCGTATGCGGTGGCCGACCTGACGGCCCGCGTCCTGGCCGTGGCGACGGCCGTCGTCTGCACGGCGATGGTGTGGGCGGTCCACCCCTCCTACGTGCCCGCGATGAGCGCCGCCGCGTACCTCACGCTCGCGCTCGCCGCCGTAGCGCTCCTCGCGCCGCCCTCGCCCCGGACCCCGGCCGCCCGCCGCTGCCGACGCACCCCACCCGCACCCACCGCCACGCCCGCCCTCCTCACCACCTTGGAGCACGCATGAGCTCGATCTTCCAACGCGTCATGGGGGAGCGCGCCTTCACCCGGCTCCACCCCCAACTGCGGCGGCGCTTCTCCGTCGGACTCGAAAGCGGCGAGGCCTGCACCGGCCGCGGCGTGATGGACCGGATCTGGCACGGCCCCGCCTTCATCAGGCCGTTTCTCGCACTCGGCGCCAGCCGCAACATCCTCGTCCCGCGCACCGGCACCCAGGTCCCCTTCACCATCGAAAACGTCCCCTACGCAGACTCCTACGGCCGCGAGACCGTCACCTTCGTCAGAACGTTCGCACTGCCCGGTGGACCACGCCGCTTCGACGCCACCATGGTCCACAGCCCCGAGCGCGACTGCGTCCTGGACTACCTCGGCACCCACCAGCACCTCGCCACCGACCTGCACCCCACGGCCGAACCGGACGGCTCGCTCGTCATCCGCTCCGGTGAACACCGCTTTCGCGAAGGGCCGTTCGACCTCCGCGTCCCGGCGCTGATCGGCGGCGAAGCGGAGGTACGGGAGTCCTTCGACGACTCCACCGGCCGGTTCCACATCCGGGTCCGGGTGACCAACCGCTACTTCGGCCCACTGTTCGGCTACGAGGGGTCGTTCACCGCCGAATACACCGACGTGGACGCGTGCGGAGTGCGCGCCGGGCTGCGTCCCGTACGCGAGGAGGCGCGCGCATGAGCCCGGACTCCAAGGCAGGCACCCCCACCGCCAAGGCAGTGGACGCCAAGACCCCGGACACCAAGGAGAAGCTGCTGGAGGGCGCGCTTCGCACCCTCGCCGAACAGGGCATCGCCAAGACTTCCGCCCGCTCCATCGCGGCGGCGGCAGGCGTCAACCAGGCCCTGGTCTTCTATCACTTCGGCTCGGTCGACGAACTGCTCGCCGCCGCCTGCCGCCACGGCGCCGAACAGCGCGTCGCGCGCTACCGTGCCCGGCTTGCGGAGGTCGGCAGCCTCGCGGAACTCCTCACGTTCGGCCGCGAGATGCACATCGAGGAGCGGGCGGCCGGCCAGGTCGCCTTCCTGGGACAGCTGCTGGCAGCCGCCCAGACCCAGCCGCGTCTCGCGCCCGCCACCGCCGCGGGCCTGCAGCTGTGGATCGACGAGATCGAGAAGGCCCTGGCCAGGGTCCTGGACGGCTCGCCGATCGCCGAGTTCACGGACATCCCCGGACTCGCCCGCGCCGTGGCGGGCTCGTTCGTCGGTCTCGAACTCTATGAAGGTGTCGACGAACACGGTGCGACGCTCGCCCTCGATGCGCTCGAACAGCTCGCCGTATTGGCCGCCGCCCTCGACGAGCTCGGTCCGCTCGCCCAGCGTGTGGTACGGCACCGCCTGCGCTCGACCACCCGGCCCTGAACCTGCCGGCCGGACCCGCGTCCCGCCTCGACCGGCCGGCCGTGGCGTCGACCGCGTACGCCCACGGCGGGCCGGCCGAACCGGAACCGGGGCTGATCGCTTAGCCCATGTGGCTTCACGTTGCTTAGCTCATGTGGCCTCAAGCGCTGTGGGGGACGGCCTTGATGCCGGTCCGCCGTGCTTCCATCCCGTCATGGAGGTGCTCACGTGATGGCTGGAGACCGACAGCAGGACGACTACCCGCACGCGGGTGCGCCGCGGCGGCGCGTGCTGGCCGCGGCCGCCCTGGTTCCGATGCTGGCCGGGGCGACGGCCCCCGCCCGGGCCATGGCCGCTGGGACGGCCGGGGGAAAGAGCGGCAGGTTGGTCAAACCGGTTCCCACCGACGTATCGGGCTGGGAGGGCGTGGCCAACGCGCTGGGACGGCCGGGCGACATGAAGCGCAACCTGATGTACCACACGGCCTTCCCGCGCCGGGACCTCCTCGTACGCTCCCACGGCGTGATCGTCAAACCGGCGCTGGCCCTCGGCTCGCACGTGTCCTTCGTCCGTTACGCCGACAAGAGCACGATGGTGATGGGTGATCTGGTGGTCACCGAGTCCGAACTGCAGCCCTTCGTCGACGCCCTGTCCGAGCACGGGATCGCGCTGACCGCGATCCACAAGCACCTGCTCTCCCAGAGCCCCGACATCTGGTGGGTGCACGTCCACGCGCACGGTCACCACGCGGTGTCCATGGCCCGCGGCCTGCGGGCGGCGCTGGACCGCACCAGCACACCGCCCCCGCTGATGTCGGCCCCGCCACGGCCCCTCGACCTGGACACCGCCGCGATCGATGCCACGCTGGGCGTGAAGGGATCCATCGACGACGGCATCTACAAGTCCGTCTTCGTCCGCCGGGAGACCGTCACCGACGGCCGCCGGGTACTGCCCCCGGGGTTGGGATCGACCACCGCGTTCAACTTCCAGCCGCTGGGCGGCGGCCACGCCGCGATCAGCGGGGACTGCGCCATGATCGCCAAGGAGGTCCAGGACGTCCTGGCGGCCCTGCGGCGGGCGGGGGCCGAACTCGTCGAGCTGCACAACCACGGCCTGACGGACGACCCCCGCCTCTTCTTCGTCCACTTCTGGCTCGTCGGTGACGGCGTCCGGATCGCCAAGGCCCTGCGCCCCGCGGTGGCAGCGACCAACGTCGTACCGGCAGGCTGACCGGCGCACGGGCAGCTGCCGCCGTCCGGACGGGGGACCGGCCGCCTGGGGCCCCACCACACTGAGCTGGGCTGTCACCCGGCTTGTCAGAGGCATCCGCTACTTTGCGGACCATGGGAAACTCAGGCGGATCATTGACGACCCGGTCCACGGGTGAACTGCACCAGCTCATGCGGGCAGCCGGGTTCACCGGCGTGGACGACCCGGAGGCGTTGGCGGACGGCTGGCAGGTGACCGACTTCGCCGACGCCGGACCGCGAAGCACGGCGACCCTCGTGCGGAGAACGGGGACGCCGGCCATCGTGGTGTCCTTCCTCGACAGCGACGTGGGGTTCATCGAGGCCGCCATGCCGGACGGCAGCAGCTGGGAGGCGCTGCTCAATCGCGATATGGCGGAGGACTACGGGATACCGCTGGAGCAGTTCCCGATCGAACCCGCCGTGGCCGGCGCGCTCGCCTGGGCGGCGGCGGCCGGGCTGACGCCCGATGAGGAAGCGGTCCGTCAGACGCTCACCGGATCGGCCCAGTTCGCGGAAGAGCTCTCCGCGGCCCTCCTGGTCGCTCTGGGCCTGCCCGGCGCAACCTAGCCTGCGCAAGCCTGGACCTGGGGAGTCGCGTGGTCTCACCGCCGCGACGACCCGTGGGGGAATCACGTGTTCCCACGCATGGGCAGTCTGTGCGCTCGTACACGCTCATCCGCGCACCACCACCCTTCCCCCGCGGCTCCAAGGCCCGGTCCACCCCTCGCGGTTCACCGTGCCCCGGCCCGCTCGGCCGCGCTGCGTTCCACACAGAACTCGTTGCCCTCGGGATCGGCCAGGGTCACCCAGCCCGTCCCGTCCGGCTTGCGGTGATCGCCGACCACGGTCGCGCCCAGGGTGAGGATCCGCTCCACCTCCTCGTCGCGCGAACGGTCCTGCGGCTGCAGATCGACGTGCAGCCGGTTCTTCACGGTCTTGGCTTCCGGGACCGTGATGAACAGGAGGTTCGAGCCGGGTGCCGTGACCACCGCCTCGGGGTCGCCGGGGAAGTCGTCGTCAGCGAGGGAGCCGTCCAGGACCGCGGCCCAGAACTGCCCCAGACGGTAGGCGTCGGAGCAGTCGATGGTGAGGTGCCGTACAACAGAGGCCATGCGGCGCACTATCGGCCAGCCATGCGGCGTCTGTCCAGCGCAATTTCCTCAGGGCACGCACCGCGCGCCCGGCCTCGTCGGCCGCCGGCACAACCTGCCCGGTCGCAGCCGTCGCACCGGCGGCCGCGCTCCCCGCCGGACCTCGTACGGCAGGGAGGCGATACGGCCGGAGCGCGGCCAGTGGCTCCGGGTATCAGACAGGCGGGCGGACGTGGAGGGCGAGTCCGCTCGTCCCCGGCGCCTCCACGTCCGGCAGCAGCCGCATGTCGTGGTCGTAGTCGCCGCCGACGAGCGAGCGGAACGGGACCGGCTCGTCGGTGAAGAGCCCGTCGAGCCGTCCGCCGTACTCCCGCTTCGCCGCCTCGAAGCGTTCCTCCGGCAGGTCGACGGTGCCGTACACGGCGAACGGGTCGAGCGGCGTCATGCCCGTGAACCAGAACAGGCCGTGCTGCACCGGGTGGAGGACGTCCGACAGCTGCCCGTGGACGCCCCGGTCGGAGAACGCCGACTCCCGGGCGCCGATCGTCACCGACACCAGGGCCCGCCGTCCCCCCAGGGCGCCCTCGCTGTAGGGCGGGGGAACCGCCGGGCCGTGCGCGAACCCATTGGTGAACACCCGGTCGATCCAGCCCTTGAGTATCGCGGGCACGGAGAACCACCACATCGGGAACTGCAGGATCACCGCGTCCGACCAGCGCACCTTCTCCTGCTCGGCCGCGATGTCGGGCGACAGCCGGCCCGCCAGCGTGGCCCGCTCATGGGCGGCCGGCACGTCCAGCCGGTGGTCCGCGCCGTGGTCGGGGAAGTCGTCGGCGTCGATCGCCGCCTTCCACTTCATCGCGTAGAGGTCGGACACCCGCACTTCGTGCCCCGCTGCCCGCAGATGCTCGACCGCGAAGGCGGCCAGCGCGGCGTTGAGCGAACGGGGTTCCGGGTGGGCACTGACGACGAGGATCTTCTTGGGCTGCTGCGGTATTGCTTCGGTCATGCCGCTACGTTCCCCCGGGCGGCGCCGGGTAGCCAGCACCCTGGTCAACCGGCGGAGTGGTGATCCTGGTACTGAGAGGGCCACGCATACTTGGGCGTATGGACGGCCCGCACCACATCCAGCGCACGGACGGCATGGACAGCCGCAGCGAAGACGGCACCCGCAACGGCAGGAGTGCCGACCGCATCGACCGCAGCAACCGCATCGATCCCATCGATGGGATCGGTGATACCCGCAAGGCACTCGGCGGCTTTCTGCGCGCCCGCCGGGGACGTGTCGCGCCGGAGCAGGTCGGTCTCGTCGGCGGCCGTCGCCGGCGGGTGCACGGGCTGCGGCGCGAGGAGCTGGCCCAGCTCGCCGGAATCAGCGTGGACTACTACGTGCGCCTCGAACAGGGCCGGGCCACCCAGCCGTCGCCCGAGGTGCTCGACGCGCTCGCCGGGGCGCTCGGCCTCGACACGGCCGAGCGCAGGCACCTCGCCACCCTCGCCGGCGCGCGGCGCGACCCCGCGCCCAGGGCCCGGGTGAGCCCCCTGCTGCAGCGGCTCCTGGACGACATGGCCCGCTTCCCGGCCTTCGTGACGAACCACTGTCTCGACGTGGTCGCCTGGAACGGCCTGGGCGCCGAATTGATGGGCGGCCTGGCCGCCCCGGCCCGCCGCGACCGGAACAACGCCCGGTACCTCTTCCTCGACCCCGCGGCCCGGACCGTCCACCCCGAGTGGGAGGACCGGGCGAGAGAGGCGGTCGGGCAGCTGCAGGTATCCGCGGGACGTTATCCCGGTGACGCGGAACTGACCGCGCTCATCGCCGAACTGTCCGCACACAGCGCCGAGTTCCGGCGGATCTGGGCCACCGGCGAGGTCGTGATGTGCGCGGCGGGACGCAAGCGGCTGCGGCATCCGGAGGCCGGACTGCTCACGCTGGACTACGAGACGCTGCATGTGCCGGCCGTGCCGGGCGAGATGGGCCTGGTCGTACACGTCTTCAGTGCCGAGGAGGACAGCCCGGAGGCGGCTTCCCTCGCCCGACTGGCGATGACCACCCCCAACGGAGCCGGCTGACCGCCTCGGACCCCCTCGGACGGGCCACCACGGGCACTTTCGGACGACGACCTTGGGACCTCCCGGACGGCCACCTCGGGGACTCTCGGACGGCCCGCCACCTGCGGCCGGCTCACTACCGTGCGGTCGACTCGCTACCGCGCGCCGACTATCGGGCGGTTCGTCCCATTTCTACGAATTTCCGCATCCCTCGACTTGATCGTTCCGGCGGCGACCCCCGCCCAGCACGACGCGAGCCGTCATGGCAAGGGGGCGCGGATGTGACATCGGGCTGGCGGCGGAAGCCTTGACGGCTACTGACTCGGAAGTAACTATTCCGCTTACGGTTCGGCATTGCCGACCGCAGTTCGGGCAGTGGCTCGATCCGAGAAAGGTCCCACCATGCGTCTGCGCTCCCGCCTCCGGTTCCTGACCGCCGCCACAGCGGCCGTGGCCCTCGGCTTCATGGGCTTCACCGCCACCGCCCACGCCGATGTCACCGACATCCCCCCGGCGGGCGCAAACGACTGGTCGTGCAAGCCCAGCTCGGCACACCCCGAGCCGGTCGTCCTGGTCAACGGCACGTTCAAGACCATGGCCGAGAACTGGGCCACGCTCTCACCGAACCTCGCCGGTGCGGGCTACTGCGTGTTCGCCTTCAATTACGGGCATGCCGCGACCGACCCCATCCCCGACTCGGCGTCCGAGCTGCGTGACTTCGTGAACGCCGTACTCGGATCGACCGGCGCGAAGAAGGTCGACCTCGTCGGCCACAGCCAGGGCGGGATGATGCCGCGCTACTACATCAAGTTCCTCGGCGGCGCTAACAAGGTGGACGACCTCGTCGGCATCGTGCCGTCCAACCACGGCACCTCGAACCCGTTGGCCCTCGTGGCCGGAGCCACCGTCTGTCCCTCCTGCGTGGACCAGACCACCGGCTCCGATCTGCTCGAGAAGCTCAACGCCGACCCCGAGGCGCCCGCAGGCCCCGACTACACGCAGCTCGCCACCAAGTACGACGAGGTGGTGCTCCCCTACACCAGCTCGTTCCTGAGCGGTCCGCCAGCCCATGTCACCAACGTCCTGCTCCAGGACAGGTGCCCGCTCGACACGACGGAGCACGACCAGGCCACCAAGGATCCCGTCGTCGCCCAGTGGGTGAAGCACGCCCTGGACCGGCAGGGCCCGGCCGACCCTGCCTTCCAGCCCCACTGCGTCGCCTGAGCGCAGCGGCTCAGACCTTGAGCTGACGCACCCGGCCACCCCGGTCACCGTTGTGGCGCTGCAGGCCGACGAACAGCGCCCAGAACAGGAGCGCGGCCGTCACTGGACCGCCCGCCCAGACGACGAGCCCCGCGCCGATGTTCGCGCCGATGACCCCCGCGGTGAGCACCCGCCAACCCGCGCCGACGATCAGCCCGGCCACGATCAGAGGCACAAGCACCATCCACCGGCCGCGGTCGACGGTCTCGCTGCGCGAGGCGCGCGCCAGCAGCGCCGCGGTGACGACCGCCAACACCAGGGACACGACGCCGAGAGAAGTCTCCAGGCTCTCTGCGAGGGGCAGCGGCCGGACGGCATGGTCGAGTTCGGACGGCGGGTAGCCGGCTGCGTCCTGCCGCCCCATCAGGCCCCATGTGGCAACCGGCACGGCCGCCACTAAGACGGCGGAGGCGGCAGTGTGCAGTTTGTGCGTTCTCATACGTGCATGGTGTCCGCACCGCGTCGGGCGGGGCATGAGTACGCGTACCTAGATGCGTCGTACCTGGCGGGTGTCCGATGGGGCAGGATCGGACAGGCCCTGGATCCGTCGGTCCCCGGCCTGCCAGACCGCGGTACCAGGCGTGCCGGAGAGGAGCTCCCGGCCTCCCGGGTACCTCAGATCGACCCGGATCGACCGCTCGAAGGGGAAGTCCACCTCGACAAGCCGGGCGGCCTCTGCCAGCCGCCCTGACAGCTGCGAGGCGAGCAGCGGATCCTTCGGCACGCCGAAGCGTGTGTAGCGGTCGTCGTGCTCCTCGTCCCAGGTGAAGAGGTAGGGCCCCTGGCCCAATGCGACAGCGCAGTGCGTTTCGGGGCACTCCTCGGGGTCGTCATGGCAGACCCGGTCGAACCACTCCGGGTGCTGTGCTCTCGCCTCAGCGGTGGCACCGTTCATGGCCAACTCTCCGGCATGGGCCGCAGCCGGGACGGGCCCGAAAGCGGACGAGAACATGCCCACCCGGCCGGCCGAGTCCACTGCCCACCAATGGAACCGGAGGCCCCAGCAGGGGTGCACGAAGGGGCTCGAACCTGTCACGGTGCCCAGCCTAAGGGGGCGGACGCGCACCGCGACGGTGCGGAGCTGTGGTGTGATGACGCGGTGAGCCGCGCCGCAGAAGAGACCAACCGCCGCATGCTTCGGGCGCGGGACGCGATGGACCGGGCCTACGCGCAGCCGCTGGACGTCCCGGCCCTGGCCCGGATCGCCCATGTGTCGCAGGCTCACTTCACACGCACCTTCCGGGCCACGTTCGGCGAGACGCCGCACCGCTACCTTCAGCGCCGCCGTGTCGAGCGTGCGATGTTCCTGCTGCGGGAGACCGACCGCAGTGTGACGGACATCTGCTTCGACGTCGGCTTCGGCAGCCCGGGAACCTTCAGCCGCACGTTCCGCGACATCGTCGGCCGGTCGCCGCGGGCGTACCGCAAAGAGGCGACGGCCATGGGTGTGCCGACGTGCTTCACGATGGCGTGGACGCGGCCGAGCGCTTGACCGCCCGCTCGGACCTGGCCGCCTGCTCGGACCTGGCGGCCCGCGCCCTGCAGTGAGCAGTTTTGGATAAGTTTTCGCCGGGTGTGCCCAGTAGCGTGAGGCACATGTTCAACGCGATCACGCATTCTGCGATTTACGTTCTCGACCAGGACGAGGCCCTGGACTTCTACGTCGGCAAGCTCGGCCTGGAGGTCAACACGGACGTCGACCTGGGCTTCATGCGCTGGCTGACCGTCAACGTCCCCGGCCACCCGGAGCGCGAGCTCCTGCTGGAGAAGCCGGGCCCGCCGGCGATGTCCGAGGAGACGGCGCAGCAGGTCCGCGAGCTGGTGACCAAGGGCGCGATGGCCGGCTGGCTCATCCTCACCACGGACGACTGCCGCTCGACGTACGAGACGCTGCTGGGCAAGGGCGTCGAGTTCACCGAGGAACCCACCGAGCGCCCGTACGGAATCGACTGCGGGCTCCGCGACCCGTTCGGCAACCGGATCCGCTTCACCCAGCCGAAGGCCTAGAGAGCCGACCGGTTCGGTTCGACCGGAGCCGCCGGGTGACGGACTGTGGACGGGCTGTGGCTGCGGTCGGTGGCCGCAGCCCCGCCGCGGGAGGGCGGGACCGTGTCCCCGTTGTCGTGGACCGAGGCCCACGACAACGGCGGGGCTAGGGCCGCGCGGTGTCAAGGTGCGGAGAGGAGGGCGGCCAGACCCCGGCGGGCGGCGGTCAGGAGCGGGTGGTGGGCGGTGACGGCCGGCTCCAATACGGCGATGGCCTGCGCGTACAGCTCCATGGCCTCGTTCGTGTCGCCGAGGGTGCCGCGGATCAGCGCGAGGTCGTGCAGGGTGGGTGCGAGTTCGGGGTGGTCGGGGCCGAGCGTGCCCTTCTTGATCGTCAAGGCGCGTCGAAAGCCCGCCTCGGCTGCCGCCGGGTCGCCCTGCCGGAAGGCCAGGGCGGCGAGATTGTGCAGGGTGACCGCGACCTCATGGTGCACGGGCCCCAGCGTCCGTTCGAAGACCGTCAGTGCCCGGCGCAGCAGGGCCTCGGCCTCGATGGGCCGGCCCAGGCCGTCCACGATGGCGGCGAGCGCGGCACGGTCGGCGGCGACGTCCGGGTGATCCGGGCCGCATGCCTTCTCTCGGATCGCCACGGCACGCCGGGCGGGCCCCTCCGCCGCCGTGAAATCGCCCCGGGCGTGTGCGAGTCCGCCCAGGTTGTGGTGGAGGGTGGCCGCATCCGGGTGGTCGGGCCCGAGGACGGATTCGACCACCGCCAACGCCCTCCGGTACAGCCTGTCCGCCTCGGTGAACCCGCCGGTGTACTTGAGCGTGACGCCCAGCTCGTTGAGCGGTCCCACAAGGGCGGGGTCGGACGGTCCGAGCGCGCCGTGGGCCACCGCGAGCGCGGTGCGCAGGAGGCGCTCAGCCGCGCCGTATCGGCCCTGTGCGCGGTACCGGGCACCGAGCACGGTGGCGTCGCACACCCGTTGCCGCACGTCACCGGCCCTGCTCCCCGGCTTGTCCCTCCTTGCGCCGGCCTTTCCGGACTCCGTGCTGGACCTGGCTGTGTTCGTGCCGGTTGTGCCGGTCGTGCCGGACTCCGTGCCCGGCCCGGCCGTCCTTGTGGCTGTCATGGTGAGCTCCCCGTCCGGCCCGCCGGCACGGCGGTTCGGGAGATCTCTTCCGGGGCGGGCAGACCGTTGGCCGCCCGGGGCAGCCCGTGCTCCAGGCGGAGGGTGCGGAGCACGCCCGCCCCGCACAGGACGGCCACGACGGCGAACCAGCCGCTGCCGATGAGGATCGGCAGCGTCAGACCGGTGCCGACCGCCGAGAACGCGTCCGCTGCCAGGACCGTCCAGGCGCTGCGCGGCAGCGCGGGGATCAGGGCGCTCATGCGGATGTCACCCTTGCGTCGTCGCGTCCGTCCTTTCCGCTTGTCCCGGGGGGAACAAGCACGGTCTCGTTGTGCTGTCCCGTCCTGCCGGGCTCGCATGCCCGTTCCACGAGCACCGTCTCGTTGTGGTTGACGCCGGAGAGGGCGAGCACCGTCTCGTTGTGGTTGTTCCCAAGGAGGCTCAGCACGGTCTCGTCGTGGTTGTGGCTGCGTCCCGGCCGGGTACCCAGCGCGATGTTCATCTGCATCGGAATCTCCGAATCTCCGTGAGCTGTCGGCTGTCGGCTATCGGTTCTGGGACACGCTGTGTCGCTGTGTTCCGACCTCAGAGTCCGAGACCGCCGCAGGGCCTGACAGCCACGGGAATTCGGGTCTTGACTCGGCATGCAAGTGCCGCAGGTGCGTGACGGGCCGGGGTATGGCGCACCGGACCGAGCGCGGTCGCATTTGTGCACCGCGGTCCGCGAGGGCAGCACGGCCCGAGGCACCGCGAAGCCCCGCAGGGCCACACGGGTCCTACGGGGTCCTACGGGGTCCTACGGGGTCCTACGGGGCCACTGATCACCGTCCGGGCAGTTCCGCCGATCACTTCTTCGGGCAGTTCTGCTCGATATGGCAGGGATCCTCGGGAATGACGAAACGCGTTGGCGGGGGCTTCTTCTTCGGCTCCGGCGGCTCCGGTGGTGGCGGGGGCGGGTTCGGCGGAGGGTTGCCACCAGGGCCGTCCGGTGGGCCGGGCTCGTTCGGTGAGCCGGGTTCATCCGGCGGTTGGCCACCAGGTTCCCGCGGCGAGTCGCCGGGGTCGTTCCCCGGCGGGTTTCCGGGCTCGTCGCGGTCACCGCCCGGTGGGTTACCCGGCTCGTCGCGGTCCCCGCCCGGCCGGCTACCCGGCTCGTCGCGGTCACCGCCCGGCCGGCTACCCGGCTCGTCCCGGTCCTGGCCACCGGGGCTGCCACCCTTTTCCGGCCCACCGGGGGTGTCCTGCTTGCCCGAGGGCGACGAGCCGTCCGCCGGCTTTTCCCCCGGATTCTCCCCGGGCTGGTTCGTCGAGCCACGGTGCAGGCGCGGATCCGGTGCGTCCGCCGGCACCTTGTCGCCCGGCCGGTAGGTCTCGCCCGGGGCCAGCGTCCTGCCGTTGACGACGTCGCCGGGCCCCAGCACGGTCCCGGGGGGCACGGTGCCGCCGGGCTCTATTCGGGTGACCTGCGGTCCGGGGCGGTCCTCGCCCGGCCCCTGCCCCGGCCCCGGCCCGCCGCTCGCCCACAGGAAGGGGCCCGCGACGAGGATCCCCACGCCCGCGGCACCGGCCGCGGCCATCTTGGCCGGCGTGGGAGACATCCGGCGCGCCCACCTGTCGAGGGGGACGGGGAAGCCGTTGGCGTCGAAGTGACGGGCGCGCTCGGTGACCTCGCGGCGGCGCTCTGCGTGCCGCGGACCGGTGACCACCTCGACGACCTGATCGCGCAAAGTCGGCGAGAGTACGGGGACGGGCAGCAGGGCCAGCAGCGAGGCGGCGCTGACGTCGCGATGCTTGCGCTCGGCGCAGATCTCGCAGGCGGCGATGTGCCGGTTGATGCGCTTGCGCATCAGGATCGTCATCGTGCCGTCCCAGGCGTCGAGCATCTGCGCCAGCTCCGCGCAGTCCCGCCGACCGTTACGGGCCACGATCACCGCGGCCAGGGCGCCCTCCAGCTGCTGACGCGCGCGGGACAGCAGCGCATGGGTGTGATTGAGCGACAGGCCCAGCGCGGCGGCGAGCTCCGAGCCCTGGAGATCCTGGCGCATGGCCAGCTCCAGCACCTCGCGATCGCGGGTGTTCAGCCCGTCGAACGCGTCCTGCACCAGGTGCCGCAGCTCGTCGGTGCGCAGATCCGCATCGAGGTCGACGGTCTCGTCACGCACCTCGCCGGCCTCCTCGATCGCGGCGGTACGTCGCTGACCGCGCAGTTGATGCAGGCATTCGTTACGGGCTATGGCGTACAGCCAGGGGCGCAGCCGCTCGGGATTGCGCAGCTGGCCGATCCGCTCGTTGGCGAGCACAAACGTGTCCTGCAGTGCGTCAGCCGCCGCATCGGGGTTGTGCAGTACGGAGCAGCAGTAGCCGTATAGGCGATGTGCGTAAGTGTCGTACGCCTCTGCCAGCCCTTGCGGATCGGACGCCTGCATAGCGGCGACCATCCCGCGGTCGTTCATATACACGACGCTATTCCTCCTACCACAGTTCCGCACATCCGCAACCGGAGGGATGCGCCGGATAGCGGCAGGTCGCCGCTCTCACCAGGACAGGTGGCGGCGCAGCGTCGGCCAAGCAGCGACAATCCGTGCCTTGACGGAGGCGGGTAGCCGGCGTAGGGGGAGGAGGCGGGCGGGCACGGCCAATCGAGAGTGCTCGGCGACCACCCGGACCCCGCCCCCTCGACGGTCGCGCGCCGGGCCCCGCCCCTCTACGGCGGCCGTCCGCCGATCCCGCGCCCCTTCGGCGGCTGTCCGCCGATCCCGCGCCCCTTCGGCGGCTGTCCGCCGGATCCCGCGCCCGATCGGCGGCTTCGCTGGCCGCGCCCCTCGACGGCGTCAAGTGACGCGCATGGCTCGACGGCGTCAAGTAACGAGAATGCGTGGCTGCCGCACCGGTCTGCCCCACCACACGGTGGAGGCATGTCGACGCCCGAATTCTGCGCCCACGTCGCCCGCGCCGGCGGGCTGGCGGCATGGTGGCTGGTCTCGGCAGCCGTGCTGTGGGGGTTGCTGCTGTCCACCCGCGTCATCGGCCGCGGCCGCAGTGCCGGCCGGCTCGTCCAGGTGCACCGACACCTCGCCGCGACGTCCCTGACCCTGACCGCACTCCACCTGGCAGGCCTGGCCGCCGATCCCCGCCTGCTGTTCGGCTGGGCCGAATTCCTCGTACCCCTGCCGACCCGCCACCGCCCACTCGCCGGGGCCTGGGGCGTGGCCGCCGTGTACCTGATGGCCGCGATCCAGGCCACGTCCGTCCTGCGCCCCCGGCTCCCGCAGCGGCTGTGGCGTCACGTCCACCGCGGCTCCTTCGCCGTGTTCGTCCTGGTCACCCTGCACTCCCTCACGGCGGGGAAGACGACGGGCGATCCGCTCACCCGGTGGACCGCTACGGTCACCGGCGCGGCCTTCAGCATCCTGGTGGCCCACCGGCTGCATGCGGGCCGCCGGATCGCACATGCCCTCCGAAGGCTCGGCCGGCCCCGCGGCCCGCAGCCGCCCGCTTCCCCGACCGCGCGCGGATTCCACCGGCTGACCGTCACCGACGTACGTCCAGAGACGCCCGACACCGTGTCCGTCGGCTTCGCCGTCCCCGTCGAGCTGGCCGCCGAGTTCCGCTTCCGGCCCGGGCAGCACGTCCTGCTGCGCACCGTGCTCGACGGTGTCCAGGCCCTGCGCGCGTACTCCATCTGCAGCGGGATCGCCGACGGGGAACTGCGGATCGCCGTCAAGCAGCAGCAGGGCGGCAAGGTGTCCACCTGGATCAACACCCACCTGCGGGCCGGAGACCGGGTCGAAGTCTCCCGCCCCCGCGGCCGGTTCACCACGGACCTCGCCCCCTCCCACAGCCGTCATGTGCTCGCGGTCGCGGCCGGAAGCGGCATCACACCCGTGATGTCCATCGTCAAGAGCCTGCTCGCCGTCGAGCCGTACACCCGCTGCACCCTCCTCTACGGCAGCCGCGACAGCGCAACGACGATCTTCCGCCGCCAACTCGCACTTCTGGCGTGCACTTACGGTGAGCGTCTGCGCGTCGTGCATGTCCACAGCAGCGGCAGCTCCCCGGACCCGATACTGCGGGGGCGGCTGTCAGAGGACAAGCTCCGCGAACTCGCCGAGGCGACGGACCTCACCAAGGGCCTGAGCGTAGCGTTCGTGTGCGGGCCGGGCGGCTTCGTCGACGGCATCCGCGCGGCCCTGACGGGGCTGGGGCTGACGACGCAACAGATCCACACGGAGGGGTTCTCCGGGGCCCCGGCAGCCGCACATCGGGCTCCGGCTCCGGATTCGGCTCCGGACTCGGCGGGCACGGCGCGCACGGCGGACACGACTGCACACGGTGTGGCGGGGGAGGAGGCCTCACGGGTGCACGTGATCGACCGTGGTGTGCGGACGACCGTCACGGTCCCCGCCCAGCAGAGCGTCCTCGACGCCTCACTGCGCGCCGGCGTGGACCTTCCGCACTCCTGCCGCGAGGGCGTCTGCGGAATGTGCCGAGCGAAGCTGACCAAGGGCCCGGTCCGCCTCCAGCCCCCTTGTGCACTCCAGCCGGCCGATATCGACGCCGGATATGTCCTCGCCTGCCGTACCTTTCCGACCGCGGACAACGTCACCCTTGACTTCGATCAGGGCTGACGGAAGACGATTTCGACCGTTCGGCAGGTCAGTGGTGCTCTTCCAGGACGAAGGCGTCCTTACCGATCATCATGACCTCGCCCGGCCGCATCTGCAGCACGCCATTTCCCTCCTGGCGTACGCCGATGCCCTTGGGCATGCCGGCGCTGCTGAAAAGGACCACGAACAATGCCAGCACGAGCGTGGTAGCCGCGATGATGTCCGTCTTGTGTGGCAACGCGTGCCCCCCGATTCCTTGCCTGGACGTCGTGACGACCCTAGTGGACCTCGGCGCCCTGACTGACACAGGGTCGTGCCGCGCGACCAGGCACGGTGTCCTCGGAGGCGGCCCTCAGGATGTGGCCGGCCCGCGCAGTCAATGCCGGTAGCGGACCGGGCTGTTCGGGCAGTCGTACCGCTGCTCCGGCGGCGGTCAGCTGTTTCGCAAGTAGTAGGCGGGCTGGCCGGTATGAGTAGTCGAGTGTTCCGTTGCTACTTGTCCGGGGTTGATTTCCCCGTCGTTTGATCGGGCTTTTATGGCGCGGTGTGAAGGTGGGCGGCGGAAAGGAGTGGTGAAGATGGCTGATATTGCGCCTGTTCGGGGTGCCGTTGGTCTGGGTTTGCGGGCGGGTTCGGTTGACAGGGCGCGGGGGTGGGCGGGACGGGACGTTTATCGAAGTCCTGCGGTGTGGGTCTATCCGGCGGGGCTGCGTCCGGTGAAGTGTCGGGCTTTTGGTGGTGAGTGCGGGGGATGTCCTTAGTTGGCGAGGAGGATGTGTTGGAGATGGTGTTGGGTGGGAGTGGGTTGGAGCCCGAGTTCGCTGTGGAGGGTGTGCTGTAGCTGGTGGTAGGCAGTGAGGGCTTCGGCGCGGCGACCGGTGTGGTGGAGGGTTTCTATCAGGTAGGTGTGGAATTGTTCGTTGAGGGGGTGGGTGGTGGTGAGTTGGCGGAGTTGGGGGAGGATTTCTCGGTGGTGGCCGAGTTTCAGTTTGGCGTTGATGTGAATGTCGAGGGTTTGAATGCGCTGCTCTTCGAGATGCTGCTTGTGGGCGGTTAGGTGAGTGCCGGCCGGGGTGTTGGCGAGGGCCGGCCCTTTCCAGAGAGCGAGCGCTGCGTGAGCGGTATGGGCGGCTTGGTGGGGTTGGTTGTTGGCGATCTGATGACGGGCCTGGGCGTGGAGGGTGGTGAATTGAGCGGCGTCGATCGTGTAGGGCGGGGCGTTGAGGATGTAGCCGCGGGGACGGGTTTCGAGAAGATGCTGGGTCTGGTCGTTGTGATTTCCGGGGTGGTTCTTGAGTTGGTGGCGTAGGTGGTAGATGTGGGTGCGGACAGTGCTGATTGCGTGTCGTGGTGGGTCTGTTTCCCATAGCTCGTCGATGAGTGTGTCGGTGTCGACGAGTTGACCTGCTCGTAGGAGGAGCAGGGCGAGGAGTTTGCTGATTTTGGGGCCGCGGGGTGCGTGGGTGTGGCCGCCTTGGGTGATGTGCAGTGGTCCGAGGACGGTGAAGCTCAGCTCGTCGGTCATGGGTTGTTGATGCCCCCGTGTGTCGGGTGGATGGCCGGTGATGGCTCGGATCCAAACACGGATTGCGGCTGCCGGTGGGGTCGTTGCCTCGCACGGCATGTGCCGGTGTGTCTAAGGCGTGTACCGGTGTGTCTGCGGCGTGCGCTGATGTGCGTAGCGCAATGCCTCTAAGTGTGTAGTCCGGTGTGTCTTTGTGTGTGGTTGGTTTTGGTGTGTTGGTGGTTGTGGAGGGTGGTTGTGGTGTCGGTTTTTGGTGTGGGTGTGGGTTCGCGGGTGTTGGTGGTGGGTGCTGGGCCGGTGGGTTTGGTGGTGGGGTTGGAGTTGTTGCGGCGGGGGGTGGGGGTGCGGTTGGTGGATTGTGGGGTGCGGCCGTCGCCGCATTCGAAGGCGATTGCGTTGTGGCCGCGGGGGGTTGAGGTGTTGGGGCGGTTGGGGTTGGGGGGTGAGGTGGTTTCGCGGGGTTTGGTGTTGCGTGCGCAGAATTATCATTCGGAGCGGCGTCGGGTGGCGCGGTTGGTGTTTGGGGGGTTGCGGGGGACGCGTTTTCCGTTTGCGTTGTCGGTTCCGCAGGCGGTGACGGAGGGTGTGTTGCGGGAGGCGTTTTTGGGGTTGGGGGGTGAGATTGAGTTTGGTGTGGAGGTTGTGGGTTTGGTGCAGGGTGCTTCGGGTGTGGAGGTGGAATTCCGCCGCCACGCCGGTGCCGGCGTAGCCAGTACCGGTGCGGGTTCCGGCGTGGGCTTTGGTGCTGGTTTTGCTGGTGGTGCGGGTTCCGGTGTGGGCTTTGGTGCTGGTTTTGCTGGTGGTGCGGGTTCCGGTGTGGGCTTTGGTGCTGGTGCTGGTGCTGGTGCTGGTGCTGGTGTGGGTGCCGGTGTTGGTGGTGTGGTGGAGCGGGAGTGTTTTGGTTGGGTGGTGGGGTGTGATGGGGCGCATAGTTCGGTGCGTGGGTTGTTGGGGGTGGATTTTGCGGGGAGTTCTTATGAGCAGACGTTTTTGTTGGCTGATGGGGAGGTGAAGACGTCGTTGGCGCATGATGAGGTGCATTACTTCATGACGTCGGCGGGTGTGTTGGTGGTGGTGGGTTTGCCGGGTGGGTTGTATCGGACGTTTGTGAGTGTGCCGTCGGGGGGTGAGGTGGTGGATGCGCGGGCGGTGGTGCAGGCGGCGGCTTCTGAGCGGTGTGCGGTGCCGGTGGAGTTGGTGGGTGAGCAGCGGACGGGTGTGTTTCGGGTGCATCGCAAGATGGTGGATCGGTTGTGTGTGGGGCGGGTGTTGTTGGCGGGGGATGCGGCGCATATTCATTCGCCGGCGGGTGGTCAGGGTTTGAATACGGGGATGGAGGATGCCGCGTCGTTGGGGTGGCGGCTTGCGGGGGTGGTTCAGGGGCGTTTGGGTCGGGGTGTGTTGCGTCAGTGGGAGGCTGAGCGGTTGGGGGTGGCGCGGGCGGTGGTGAGTGATACGGATCGTCAGACGCGGATGTGGATGATGGGGGGTGTCAAGGCGCGGGTGCGGGATGCGGCGTTGGCGGTGGGGGAGGCCAGTGGGGCGTTGAATCGGGTGGTGGTGCCGCGTCAGGCGCAGTTGACGTTCACGTATCCGGTGCCGCGGCAGCGTGTGGGGCGGATTCGGGCGGGGCGGCGGTTGGTGGATGTGCCGTTGGCCGGTGGCGGGTGGCTGCGGGATGCGCTGTGTGGGACGGGTGGGGTGCTGGTGGTGTTCGCCGGCACGGCCGAGCGCGATGGTGAGCGGTTGCGGGCGTGGGTGGAGGGGGTGCGCAAGGAGCACGCCGAGGGCCTTGAGGTGGTGGTGGTCGAGGGCAGTGACAGTCGGGCGCATTCCTTGCTGCGGGTGAGCAAACCGTGTGCGGCGTTGGTGCGGCCGGACGGTGTGGTGGCGGCGGTCTCATCGCCTTTCGATCCGGAACTCTCCGACGTGATAAGCGAGCTTATGGGGAAGTCGGGCGAGCCGAGTTAAGCGGGCAACGCCCCGGCATGCAACCGTTCTTGACGCGGAAAAGGCAAAGTAAAGGAAAGTTCAAGTCCGCGGCGGTCGTGTTACGCTCCTGCCGAGAGTGCGCATAGTGGCTGCGCTGCACGGTATGCGAAGGAAAACGGGGACTTTCATGCAGAGTGGGTATTCATCGACGTGCCCTTTAGGGGACCGTTTGAAGCGTGAAATACCGACTGTGCTGGCCCGATATCGCGCGGCGCTGCGCGCGGAATCCAACCCCCTGGGCACCCAAGGCGACCTGTGGGAGGACACCCGCGCGCACGCCGAACTGATCCTGACCGACTGCGCCCACGCCCTCAACACCCCACCCCACACCCCCCTGCCCCTGTCCGCGGCGGGCGGCGAGCAGGACACGGAGTTGGTGTTCTCCTCCTCCCTCGGCGCCCGCCGCGCCATGGCCCGGGCCCGGCTGATCGACTCGCTGTGCGCGGTCGAAAACCTCAAGACCACCGCCCTGGAAACGGTCTTGGAGCTGATCGAAGGCGAGAGCGCGGCGCTGCGCGCGACGGTGGGGGTGCGCGCCGCGCAGGTCATCTCGCACATCGCCGCCCGCCGCACCCAGGCCGCCGTCCTCAGCTACGAGGCGCACCTGCTGCAGGAGATCGGGCGGGCCAACGGCGATGACCGGGCCCGGCTGGCCCGCGACATCCACGACCACCTGGGCAACAGCCTGGCGCTGGCCTTTCGGCGGCTGGAACTGTTCGAGCTGACCGCCCAACCCGCGCCGGCCGCCCCCGGGCAACGTCACCTCGCCGCGATCAGGGCCTCGCTGGAGTCGGCGACCGACTTCACCCGCTCCCTGGTCTCCGGACTGCGCGCCCAGCCCGCACACACCGACATCCGCCAGGCGTTGCTGGCGTGCGCCGAGGACTTGAACTTCTGCGAGGTGCCGGTACGCATCGCCGTCCACGGCGACGACGCCTGGCTGCCCGAGGCCCACCGCACGGAACTGTTTTTGATCCTGCGGGAATTCCTCCGCAACGCCTTCACCCACGCCGACCCGGCCCGCATCACCATCGAGATCCGGCTGGGCCCGCAACGGGTCGATGTCCAGGCCAGCGACGACGGCCGCGGCTTCGTCTACGACGAGGTCGCCAACTGCGGCGGCGGACTGTCGGCGATGCGCGAGCGGGCCGCGCAGCTTCAGGGACGGTGCCTGCTGCTGAGCAGCCCGGGGGAGGGGACACGGATGCTGTTGTGGCTGCCGCTGCCCCACCGCAGCCAGTCATCCGAGGGGGAGACATGGGACCGATCCGCATCCTGATCGCCGACGATCACACGCTGCTGCGCAGCGCCCTGGCCGAACTGCTGGCCACCGAACCCGACTTCGAGGTGGTGGGGATGGCCGGCGACGTCGAGGAGACGCTGCGCCTGGCCGCCGAGCTGGAGCCGCAGGTGGTGCTGCTGGACATCGAGATGCCCGGAAACCACAATCCGCCCGCCACGGTGCGGGCCCTGCAGCAGGCCGTGCCGGGGGTGCGGATCTTGGTGCTGACGATGCATGACGACCCGCGTCTGGTGCAGGCGCTGCTGCCTTTGGACATCCGCGGCTTCCTCCACAAGACCGTCACCCACCAGGCGTTGGCGGCCGCCGTGCGCGATGCCTGCACCTTGGGCAGCAGGGTCACCCTCTCGCTGCTGGCCCACAGCCTGACCGCCCCGGCCGGCCAGGGTGCGGGTCTGCTGTCCCCCAGGGAGCTGCAGGTCGTCGAACTGGCCGCGCACGGGTTCAGCAACTACCGCATCGCACGGCGCCTGGAGATCACCGAGGGAACCGTCAAACGCCATATGCGCAACATCTTCGAGAAGCTGGGGACCGGCTCACGCGTCGAAGCGGCCAACAAGGCCGTGGAGATGGGCCTGATCGCACCCCCCGCCACCGCCCCCAAACACCTTCCCCCCCAGCCCACATCCCCCTAACCGCGCCCAGTCGACCACGCTGACGAGCCGGCCCCCGACACGCGAGCCGGCCCCACCCCCGACGCGCAAGCCGGACACGCGATCCGGACACGAGAGCCGGACGCCCGAGCCGGGCGCGCGAGCCGGCCCCACCCCGACGCGCAAGCCGGACACGCGATACGGACACGCGAGCCGGCCGTGCGAGCCGGGCGCGCGAGTCGGCCAGCCCCGACGCGCGATACGGACGTGCGATCCGGCCGTCGATGGTGCAGAGGCCGCGCGGTACCGTCGGGAGCCCTGAGTGCGGCCACTCGGCCCGCAACCCAAGGGCGCGGCGGCCCGCTCCGCGCACAAGCTCGCGCCACGGTCTCGCGTCACAGTCTTGCGTCACAGTCTTGCGTCACGGTCTAGCGCTATCCGCAGTTCGGACAACGGAGGTACCGCACATGAACGCCGACACCCGCCGACCGACCTTCCTGCTGGTCCACGGAGGCTGGCACGGAGCCTGGTGCTGGGACCTGCTACGCGCCGCGCTCGACGCCGACGGTTGGCCCTCCCACGCCATCGACCTGCCCAGCGCCAACCCCCCGGCCGGCCGGCCCGACGGCGCCGGGCCGGTGGGCATGCTGGACGACGCGGACGCCATCCGCGACAGCCTGCGGCGCATCGACGGCCCGGTGGTGGTGATCGCCCACTCCTACGGCGGCGTCCCCACCACGCAAGCCATCGCCGATGCTGCGAACGTGGTACAGGTGGTGTACCTCGCCGCTTTCCAACTGGACGTGGGTGAGAGCGTCTTCACGTTCCTCCAAAAGCCCGCGCCCGACGACGGCACGGACGCGGGCACCGGCGAGGGCACGGACGTGGGCACCGGCGAGGGCACGGACGTGGGCACCGGCGAGGGCACGGATTACGCCCCGCCGTACGAGGACGCCCGGCGGATACTCTTCGACGACGTGCCCGAGGCCGATGCCGCCCGTGCCGTGGCGCGGCTGCGCCCGCAGAGCCTACGGTCTTTCACGCAGAAGGTGACCACGGCAGGATGGCGCACCGTGCCCTCCAGCTACGTCGTCTGCGACCGCGACCAGGCGCTCGCACCGGCCCGGCAACACGAGCTCGCCACGCGCGCCGACGTTGTCCACCGGTTGCCGAGCAGCCACTCGCCGTTCTTGTCCATGCCCCGGCAACTTGCCACTCTCCTGGGCCGGATCGCCACCTCCACCCTCCCCGCCCCGTGACCAGATGCGCCCCATCCTGGCGAGGACCTGTCCGGTCGATCATGTGACTGCCTGGGCCCGGGCGGTTGCTCTGGGCATGGGCGGGTGATCCGAGTGACGCGGAGGGAACGGCTACGAGGCGTTCTGCCGGTGCGCGACAGGCGTCGTGGTCGGTGAAGGGGCCACCGGCAGGTGATCGCGGCAGGTGATCGCGCAAGGTGATCGACGGGGATCGTGCACCGGGTGCGGACCGGCGCTCAGGGCGTGCGTGACCTGCCCGACCGGATCGGCCCGCGTGGCTTCGTTGACCTCTACCAACAGCGTTCTCGACGGTTCGAAGTCAGTTGGTGATCACCCGGTCCACGCTTGTCGACCACAAATGACGGCGTTGCCGTGGGAGCGGTGAGAAAAGAGAAGGCGGGTGCCAACGGGTCGTTGGCAGGATGTCGGCGCTCACCACTCGATGGGAAAGGACCCGACGATCGTGGCTCGTGCCATCACTTTGATCCGCTCCGCATCCCTCTTTGACGCCGCCGAGTACGCTTACGCGGCCACGGCGCCCGCCGACTCCCGTCTGGTCTTCCTCGCCGGTGCGTGTCCCCTCAACGACGACGGCTCGACGGCGGCGATCGGGGACTACGCGGGTCAGGCGCTGAAAGCTGTCGAGAACATGCAGACTGCTCTCACGGCTGCCGGCGCGTCACTCCAAGACGTCATCAGTACAAGGGTTCTCGTCGCATCGGCCCGGCGGGAGGATCTGGTGGCTGCCTGGCAGGTGGTTCGGGACTCGTTCGCTGACCATGACGTTCCCAGCACCTTGATGGGCGTCACTGTGCTCGGCTACAAGGACCAGCTCGTCGAGATCGAGGCCGTCGCCGCCGTACTCGACTCTTGAGGCCCGATGGCACACCGCGGCGGCCGGCGTGGGGAGGGCCGTGCCGGGCGTCGCGGCCCGGACGGGGTGTCGCGGACACCGCCTGACTGAGCCGCGGCGCGCCGGGCGGGCCGGGCGGGCCAGTGGGGTGTTGTGGTCACACTCTGCCTGGGCCTGGGCCTGGGCCTGGGCCGGGGCGGGCCCGGTGGACCGGTGGGATGTTGTGGTCACGCTCTGGCCTGGGTTGGGTGTGGGGTGTGGTCGATGATGACGAGGGTGCCTGTGCTGCCCGGGCGTACGGCATGTACAACGCCTGCCTCGATGAGGTGCATCTCGCCTGCGTGCACGGCGACTTCGGTGCCGTCGGCCACCAGTTGCAGTTGTCCGTCCACGACCAGCAGTGCTTCCGCTGTGTCATGGGATTCCGGTGCCAGGGCGCGTCCGTCCATCCGTAGCACCTTGATCCCGGCGCGCCCGATGTGCCCGAGCAGGAGCGAACTCCAGGCGTCGGGCAGTTCGGCGGCGGTGCTCGGTAGGTCGACGGCGTTGGTGTTCATGCATGCCTCCTGGCGGGCTGTCCGGCCGGGCCGTAGGGCCGCCGCGGACGCCCGCAGTCGTGATCAAGGGATGCGGCGACGGTACGGCAGGACGACGCGCAGTTGGTCGACCGTTCGGCAAAACCTCCCCCCCACCTCACCCCGCCTCACCTCATCCCGCCTCACCCCACCCCACCCCGCCTCACCTCGCTTCACTTCACTTCGCCTCCTTTGTGCTGGGCCGGGGGTGTGAGTGCCTGGGGAGGTTGTGGAGTGGTCTTGGTGGCTCGTGGGTTCTGACAGCCCGCAGGGGGGCGCGGCCGGCCGGCAGGCTTGCCCGGCCGTCGGGGCGGGCGATGGCCTGGGCTGTGGCGGGTTGGCGTTCGGTGGGGCGATGGCCTGGGCTGTGGCGGGTCGGTGTCGGTGGGCGATGGTCCGAGCCGATCGGGGTGGGTGATGGTCTGGGCTGATCGGGTTGGTCAGTCGGGCTCTGGTCCGGTGTCGTAGGGCACGTGGGGGGTGAAGGAGGTGGGGGCCAGGCCGGCTGAGGTGGCTGCTGCGTCGCGTAGTTCGGCGAGGACTTCCCATAGTTGGGTGTGCTGGCCGTGGGGGGCGCGGGGGGTGATGCGCAGTTCGGTTGGGCCGGTGAGGTGCATCAGGGGGGTGGGGGCGTCGGCGAAGGAGGCCGCGGCGTGCAGGCGGGCGGCTTCGTGGCTGGTGAGGATCAAGGTGGCACCGCCGTCGGTGAGGTGTGCGGTGATGCCCAGCGGTGTCAGCCATGCGGTGGTCAGTGCCTGCATGATGCGGGCCATGCGTTGGGTGCGGCCGGGGGAGGGGCCGCGGTCCCACACATCCAGCGCCGCCATGTCGGCGTGGCGCAGTGGGGGGTGTTGGGGGGTGTGGGCGGGTGCGCCCTGGTGTGTGTGCGGTGCGCACTCGCCCGTCATCGGCCGGTGCCGCCTTCAGATGCCCATCCCGATGCCGCCGCCCACGGGCAGGACGGCACCGGTGATGTATCCGGCCGACTCCCCGGCCAGGAACCGTACGGCCGCGGCGACTTCGTCGGCGGTGCCGGGGCGGCCCATCGGTGTCATCCGCATCACCTCGCGCATCCGCCGGTCGGTCAGGGAGGTGGTCATGTCGGTGTCGATGATGCCGGGTGCGACCAGGTTGACGGTGATGTTGCGTGGTCCCAGTTCCCAGGCCAGGGAGCGGCAAAAGCCCAGCAGTGCGGTCTTGGCGGCTGCGTAGTTGGTCTGGCCGGGGGAGCCGAGGAAGCCCAGCGCGGAGGAGAGCAGTACGATCCGGCCGCGGCGTGCGGCCAGCATGCCGCCGGCGGCTGCCCGCACGGTGCGAAAGACGCCCTTGAGGTTGGTCTCCAGTACCTCGTCGAAGGTGGCGTCGTCCATGCGCAGCAGCAGGGTGTCGCGGGTGATTCCGGCGTTGGCGACCAGGACCTCCACGGGGCCGTGTTCCTTGTCGATGGTGGCCAGGGCGGCATCGACGGAGGCCTGGTCGCGCACTTCGCAGGGCACTGCGAGGAGCCCTTCGGGGGCGGGGCCGGTGCGGTAGCCGACCGCCACCCGGTCGCCGTCTTCGGCCATGGCGCGGGCCACGGCCAGTCCGATGCCGCGGTTTCCGCCGGTGACAAACACAGAACGGGACATGTTTCCTTCCTTGGCCGGGCGTCCATCGCCCGGCCGATCGCATTCGCCCGGCGTGAACCGCCCGACGTCCCACACCGCCCGGCTCTCACCGGGCCACACCGCCCGGCTCTGACCGGGCCACATCACCCGGCCACCCCACACGCCACGCCCTCACACGTCCCGCGCCCGGCGCTCATCACGCCAGCGTTCGTCACGCCAGCGTTCGTCACGCCGGCGCTCGCCACGTCTGCGCTCGTCACGCCGGCGCTCGCCACGTCTGAGCTCGTCACGCCGACGTGCGTCACGCCAGCGCTCGCTACGCCGACATTCGTCACGCCGACGTTCGCCACGTCTGCGCCCGTCACGTCTGCGGAGGTGCTTGGACCAGTAGGCAGGACCAGGTGAAGCCGGCGCCGGCGCTGAAGACCAGTGCCGCCTCGCCCGCGGCGAGCATCCGGCCGTCGATGAGTTCAGCCAGGCCCGCCACCGCGTCACCGGCACCCAAGTGCCCCGTGGCACGGCCCACGTCCACCGCGGTGGCCGGCACGCAGTCGGCCAGCACCGGGATCCACGACTCGACCAGGGTCTTGCGGCCGAATCGCGGCAGGATCACCCGGCGCAGCCGCGGATCGTTCGCCGACCACCCCGCCTCGTCCAGCGCCTGCGCCACGACCGTGCGGATGGCGTGCTCGTTGACCTTGGTGAACGACTCATCACCGTAAGCGTGCAGGTAGGCCCGTTTGGTGGCGCGCATGTCGACGCTTTCGCGCTGCATACGGGCCGCCGGCATGAACGCATCCGCACCGCGGTGCATCTCCTCCAGCTCCACCGCCGCGAACGTCGCCAGCGAACGCAACACCAGCGCATCGCCCGGCCCGGCGGGGCAGCGCAGCACCACCGCCGTGGCGCCGTCGCCGTAGGCCACGGCGTAGTCACCACCCCACCGGTCGAAACCGGGCGGGGCGAAACGGTCCGCGGTGGTCACCAGACCCGTCCGCGGCCGCCCGCCGTCGCCCGCACCCGCCACCAGCCGCGCCGCGACCAGATCCACCGCCGCACTGCCGCCGTTGCACACCTGCTGGATCCCCACCGGCAGCGCCCGCACGGCCCCCAGCCGCCGCGCCACATAGTGCGCGGGCGACCACAGATCATGCCCTTGGTAGTGCATCCAGGCATGCCCCAACACCTCGACGTCCTGAGCCGAGACCCCGGCGCCGGCCAGGGCCGCGGCCCCGGCGCGCACCGCGGCATCGGGCGGCGCGACATCGGCCTCCGGGACGCTGTCGTGCCCCAGATCCCGCGCCGCGCGGGCGGTCAGCCGCCGCTGTGCGACGGCATCGGACGCCCAAGAACGCCCCTGGGGCAGCCACAGCGCGGCGGCCGCGATTCCCACCGCAATCCCCGGCTTCATACAGCGTCAGCTCCCGGCACGTCGATTGCGTTCATTGCAGGCATGCTTCAGCACGCCGATCAAAGCCGCATCAAAACCCGGTGAATAAATCGGCCGGTGCGCTCAATTACTTCCTACGAAAACCGCGCCGGGCACCCGCTGGAGCATCGCGCTACCACTTTGGATGTGCTTGTCGCGGCCGCCCGCGCCGGATTGACTAGATCAGCGGCCTTGACCGGCGACCTTCAACGGATCTTGCCGCCGCACCAACGCCCACCAGCACAGCCACCCACCGGTGGCCGCAACGTCGGCGGCTGGATACCACTTTTTGGCTGGATACCACCACGGCGTCATGATGATGCACGCCACGAACAAGGGGGATGAAATGAGCGGCATTTCCGAGGAACTGCGCGACCAGATACGCACCATCGTCGCCGAGGTCCTCGAAGCAGATCCCGATGCCCTGACCGAAGAGAGCAGCTTCGCCGACGATTTCGAGGCCGACTCGCTCCTGGTGATCGAGATGTACGCCCGTTTCGAACGCGACCTGAAGATCAAGATCCCGCAGGACAGCGTCATCGAACTCGACGACCTGCCCACCACCTACGCCCTGCTCGCCGAGCACACCCCGGCCCAGGCCGCCGGTGTCTGAGCAGCCCCGGCGCCGGGTCGCGGTCACCGGGCTCGGCGCCGTCAGCAGCCTGGGGCTGGGCCGCCGGGCGCTGACCGAGGCGATCCGCACCGCGCGAAGCGGCATCACGCCCATCGAGCAGTTCGACGCCGCCGGCTTCGAGCACACCCTGGCCGGCGAGGTCCGCGACTTCGACGCCCGCGAGCACCTGCGGCGCACCGATGCCGCCCGCTGGGGCCGCAGCGGACAGTTCGCCGCCGCAGCCGCCCGGATGGCCGTCGACGACGCCGGCCTCAAAACCTCACAGCTGCCCGCACAGCGCACCGCCAGCTGCTTTGGCACCACCAACGGCGAGGCGCAGGTCCTGGAGCAGCTGACCGGGCAGTGGATCACCCGCGGCGGCGCCGGCGTGGATGCGGACCTGGCCCAGCAGGCCGACGCCGGACGCATCGCCGCCGCCGTCGCCGCCGAACTCGACCTCGGCGGCCCGACGGTGACCCTGGGCACCGCCTGCGCGGCAAGCAACTACGCCATCGGCTACGGCTTCGACCTCATCGCCGACGGCGAAGCCGACGCCGTACTGTGCGGCGGCGCGGACGCCTCCAACCGCGCCACCCACGCCGGATTCCACCGCCTGGGCGCCCTCGCCCAGGACCTGCCCCGCCCCTTCGACGAGCACCGCGACGGCATCGTGACCGCCGAAGGCGGCGTAGCGCTCCTGCTCGAACCCCTCGACGACGCCAAAGACCGCGGCGCCCACATCTACGCCGAAGTCCTGGGCTACGGCATGACGTGCGACGCCAAGCACATGACCAACCCCGACGCCGCCTCCATCGCCGAGTGCATCCGCCGCGCCCACCACCACGCCGGCATCAAACCCGAAGAGGTCGACTACATCTGCGCACACGGCACCGGCACCCGCGCCAACGACTCCACCGAAGTCGCCGCCCTGCGCGAGGCCTTCGGCGACCGGCTGCCCCCGGTCAGCTCCATCAAATCGATGCTCGGCCACACCATGGGAGCCGCCGCCGGCTTCGGCGCGCTGGTGTGCTGCACCGCCCTGGACGAAGGTTTCCTGCCGCCCAGCGCGACCGTGCGCCACACCGACCCGGCCCTGGGCCCCGGCCTGGACTGCGTCCCCAACACCGCACGCGAGGCCACCTTGCGCATCGCCCAAAACCACGGCTTCGCCTTCGGCGGGAACAACGCCGTCACCGTCTTTGCAAAGGTGGCACCCCAATGACCCCCGCGGCCCCGGCACCCCCGACCCCCCCCCGCCACACCGGCCCGGCCACCACCCGGCGGCCCAGTGCCCCAGCCCCGATCAGCCTGGTCGCCACCGGAGTGATCAGCGCCGCCGGCGTGGGCCTGACCCCCCTGGCCCACGCCACCCACACCCCACCCACCGGGCCGGTTGTGCCCACCGAGCCCACCGGGCCGGTTGTGCCCACCGAGCCCACCGGGCCGGTTGTGCCCACCGAGCCCACCGAGACGGCCGGGCCGGCTGAGCCGGTTGTGCCCACCGAGCCCAACGATCCGGCCGGGCCCACCGAGACGGCTGGGCCGGCTGGGCCGGTGGCGCCGGTGGCGCCGGTGGCGTTCGTGGGGGAGGACCCCTACCCGCCCACCGGGCTGCGCCCGGCCCTCTTCGAACCGGCCGACATCCTGGGCCGCAAGGGCCTGGCCCGCCTGACCCGCACCGAGCAACTGGGCCTGGCCGCCTGCACACTGGCCCTGAACGAACTCGACGACGCCGGCGCCGAGGCGGCCGCCACCGGAGTGGTGCTGGGCACCTCGGCCGGCAGCCTCTCCGCCATCGCCGCCTTCACCCAGGACACCCTGCTCCAAGAGCGGCCCTACCTCGTCAACCCCTCCGACTTCCCGGGGACGTTGATGAACTCCACCGCCGGCCGCACCGCCATCCGCCACCGCCTGACCGACGTCAACGCCACCGTCTCCGGCGGCCCCCTGGCCTTCCTGCACGCCCTGCGCTTCGCACGCAACGCCCTGCACAAAGGCCACACCCCCCGCATCCTGGCCGGCGCCGTCGAGGAGCTCTCCCCCTACAACGCCTGGGCCTGGTACCGCGCCAAGGCCCTGAACGAGGACACCCTGCCCGGCGAAGCCGGCGCCGTCTTCGCCCTGCAACTGCCCACCACCCACCACGACACCGAAACCGCCACCGCCCACGACAACACCGCCACCGCCCGCCACGACGCCGCCCGTGGGGGCCACGCGGCCGCGACCGTGCAGGGCGGGCACGGCCACGCCGCCGCGCACGGCCCCGAAGCCGCATCGGCGCGGCCGCGGCCGCGGCCGCAGGCCGAACTGCTGGCCTGCGAAACCGGCTTCGCTGACATCGCCCACGGCCCCCTGGCCGTCAGCGCACGCCTGACCGCCTGCATCCGCCACGCCCTGCACCAAAGCGGCCTCGCCCCCGGCGACGTGGACATCGCGGTGCCCACCGCCACCGGCCGGCGCGGCTGGGCCGCGGTCGAGCGCCGCGCCCTGCACCACGCCTTCACCCCCACCACCGGCCCCGACGCCGACCCCACCGCCGGTCGCGCCGAGGGCCCCGAGCAGCTGCACCTGCACACCGCGCTCGGCGAGACCCACAGCGCCGCCGGCGCCCTGGCCCTTGCCGCCCTGCTCGCCCGCTGGCACCACCCCACCACCCCCACCCACCGCGAACGCGTCGCCGTGATCACCGCGGTGGCCCCCGAAGGATCCGTCGGCTGCGCCGTCATCACCCGCCCCACCACCCCCTGACCCACCACCCCCAGACCCGGGCACCCCAGACCCGGGCACCACGAGCCCGACGACATCACGAGCCCGACGACACCACGAGCCCGACGGCACCACGAGCCCGACGGCACCACGGGCCTGACGACACCACGGGCCTGACCCCACAGAACGGACAACACACCATGCAGTACCGCTACTTGGGCCGCACCGGACTCCAGGTCTCCGCGCTCTCCTTCGGAGCCGCCACCCTGGGCACCCCCAAGGCCTTCGGAGCGCTCCCCGGCGCCGACTGGTCCCAGTTCGGCGTCAACGACGGAGACGACGCCGTCCGCCTGGTCCACGCCGCCCACGACGCCGGCGTGAACTTCTTCGACACCGCCGACGTCTACCGCGACGGCGAATGCGAGGAACTCCTCGGCCTGGCCCTCAAAGACCGCCGCGACCGCTCCATCATCGCCACCAAGGCCCGCTTCCAGACCGACCCCGACGACATCAACTCCGCCGGCTCCTCCCGCCACCACCTGCTGCAAGCGGTCGAAAACAGCCTGCGCCGCCTGGACACCGACTACATCGACGTCCTCTACCTGCACGGCTTCGACCCGCGCACCTCACTCCACGAGACCCTCAGCGCCCTCGACGACCTGGTGCGCAGCGGCAAGATCCGCTACGCCGGCTGCTCCAACTTCTCCGGCTGGCAGCTGATGAAGGCACTTTCCACCTCCGACCACGCAGGACTGACCCGCTTCGCCGCCTACCAGGGCTACTACAACCTCGGCGCCAGGGAACTGGAGCACGAGATCGTGCCGGCGGCCGTCGACCAGGGCGTCGGCATCACCGTCTGGAGCCCGCTGGCCGGCGGATTCTTCAGCGGAAAGTACCCGCGCGGTGGGGAAGCCCCCGCCCACTTCCGCCTCGCCCACCAGGGCCCGGCCTCCATCGCTCCCCTCGCCGACCGCGACCAGGCCCACGACATCGTCGACGTCGCCGAGACCATCGCCAAGGACCGCGGCGTCTCCGTCGCCCAGGTCGCCCTCAACTGGGTCCTGGGCGCCACCGGCATCACCTCGGTCGTCTTCGGCGCCAGCCGCCCCGAGCAGCTCCTCGACAACCTCGGCGCCACCCAGTGGGAGCTGACCGAAACCGAACGGCAACTGCTCGACAAGGCAAGCGACCGCCCCGCCCCCTACCCCTACTGGCACATCCGCGCCCTGGCCGGCGACCGCCGCCTGCCCGGCGACATCTACCCCTGACCACCCATACGGGGGCGCCACCAGAACCACCTGCCGCAATAAACCCGGGAGCACACCCGTGCCAATAGCCGTCATCGCCCTGTCCCTGAGCGGTTTCGCCATCGGCGTCACCGAATTCATCATCGCCGGGATCCTGCCCGACATCGCCACCGACCTCAGCGTGTCCATCCCCACCGCCGGCCTGCTGGTCTCCGGCTACGCACTGGGCGTGGTCGTCGGCGCCCCCCTGCTGACGGTCCTGGCCGCCCGCATGGAACGCAAACGCCTGCTGGTACAGCTCATGGGCCTGTTCCTGATCGGCACCCTGCTCTCGGCACTCGCCCCCACCTACACCGTGCTGATGGTCGGCCGGGTCGTCTCCGCCCTCGCCCACGGCGCGTTCTTCGGCGTCGCCATGGTCGTCGCCTCCTCGCTCGTGCCCGACAACAAAAAGGGCCGCGCGGTGTCCATGGTCGCCGCCGGCCTGACCCTGTCGACGATCCTGGGCGTGCCGGCGGGCACCCTCATCGGACAGAACTTCGGCTGGCGATGGGCCTTTTGGATGGTCGTGATCTTCGGCGCCCTGGGACTGGCCGGCATCAGCGCACTGCTCACCCCCACCCCCGCCCCCGAAGGCGCAAGCCTCCAAGCCGAACTGCGGGTCCTGGGCCGTCCTCAGGTCCTGCTGATCCTGCTCACCACCGTCCTCGGCTTCGGCGGCGTGATGACGTCCTACACCTACATCGCCGAAATGGTCACCACCGTCACCGGGTTCAAGCCCAGCGCGGTCACCATGATCATGGTGCTGTTCGGCGTCGGCATGTTCGTCGGCAACCTGGTCAGCGGACGCCTGGCCGACCGCGCCCCCAAGACGGCGATGTGCGGCTCACTGGCCGCCCTCGTCGCGGTCCTGGCCCTGTTCACCCTCACCGTCCACAACCAGATCGCCACCTGCGTGACGGTCTTCTTCTTCGGCGCGGCGACCTTCGCCACCATCGCCCCCCTGCAGATGCTGATCATGGCCAAGGCCGACGGCGCCCCGACGCTGGCCTCCGCCTCCAACATCGCCGCGTTCAACCTCGCCAACGCCGCCGGCCCCCTGCTGGGAGGCCGCATCATCGCCGCCGGCCTGGGATACGCGGCACTGAACTGGGCCGGCGCCCTGGTCAGCCTCGCCGGACTGATCCTGGCCGCACTCACCGCCGCCATGGACCGCCGCACCACAGCCCCCACCCCCCAACCCAGCCCCACCCCCACCCCCTCCACCCACCACTGACCGAGCAACCACCACACCCCGCCCGGCGCCCCCAGGCCCGCCCCGGGGGCGCCCGCCGGCCCCGGGGCGGGGCACCGGCCCCCGCCCCGACCGCCCCGGCCGCCCCGCGCCCCGCCCTGCCCGCCACCCGCCTGCCACCCGCCCCACCCGTCCCACACGAACGGAGCAACGGTGCCCACCCCGACCGCGGAGCATCCCGCCGCCACCCCGACTCGCGAACTGTCCTACGACCAAACCGTCTCGCGCGCACTGGTACACCGATGGGCACTGTCGGAGGTCTTCCTCTGCGACTCCCACCGCACCGACGACACCCACTTCACCGCCGCCGCCCAACTCCCCCTCACCCACGGCTACTTCCGTGACCACCCAGGCGGCGAAGACCACCACGACACCCTGCTGGTCCTGGAAAGCTGCCGCCAGGCCGTCACCTACGCAGCCCACGTCCACCAGGGCGTACCGCGCGAGACCACCTTCATGGTCACCTCCTGGGGCCTGGACATCGACGACGCCACCGCCCTGCGCTGCGGCGAACGCCCCGGCGAACTCCACATCGACGGCCACATCACCCACACCCAGCAGCGCGGCGGCCGACTGCGCCGACTGGTCTTCGCCATGCAACTCACCCTGGACGCAAAGCCACTGGGGAAGCTGACCATGGACGTCAGCTGCACCCCCACCGACCAGTACCACCAACTACGCCGCATGCAGCGCGGCACCGACGTCCCCACCGCCTTCACCCTGCCCGCCACCCCCGCCGCGGACCCTCTCACCCCCGCACACGTCGCGCGCCGCAACCCCCAAAACGTCGTCCTCGACGGCGCCCACACCCAAGACGGCCACCTGCACGCACACCTCAGCCCGCGCACCTTCGCCAACCGCAGCATGTACGACCACCCCTACGACCACGTCCCCGCCATGGTCTTCAGCGAAGCGGCACGCCAATGCGCCCTACTGCTGCACCCCACCAACACCACCGCCGCTTGCGTGCCGCAGCCCCTGCACCTGCACGGCACCTTCCAGCGCTTCGCCGAACTCGACGACGAAGTCCACCTGACCACCACCCCCCACACCGGCCCCACCCCCCACACCTTCCGCATGACCGCCCGCCAGCAAGACCACACCGTCGCCGAAATCACCCTCACCCTCGGCTGACACCCGCCCCACCCACACCCGCCCCACCCACACCCGTCCACCCGCCACGCGCCAGGAGACCCCATGACCCCCGCCCCCCGCCCGCCCGCGCCCGCCGCCGCCTTCTTCGACGTCGACGAGACCCTCACCACCATCAAGACCATGTTCGACTTCTACGACTTCTTCCTCGCAGCGGTCGGCCACAGCACCGAAGAACAACAGCGCCTGCGCCAAAAAGCCCGAGACCTGCTGCGCCCGGGACTTCCCCGCCTGCAGGGCAACCGCCTCTTCTACCAGCGCTTCGCCGGCTACGAGAAGGAAACGGTGGCCGCCATCGGACGCGCCTGGTTCGACCGCCACATCGAACGCGGCGGCCTCTTCCACACCGACGTCCTGCACGCCCTGCACACCCACCGCTCAAACGGCCTGGCCGCCGTCCTGGTCTCCGGGTCCTTCACCGCCTGCCTCGACCCCATCGCCGACCACGTCGGCGCCGACCGCATCCTGTGCACCGACCTGGAAGTCGAAGACGGCCGCTACACCGGCGAAGTACTCACCACCATGATCGGACCCGCCAAGGCCGAGCACGCACGCACCCTGCTCACCACGCACGACTGGCCGCCCGCCGACTGCTACGCCTACGGCGACCACACCTCCGACCTCGAACTGCTGAACCTGGTCGGCCACCCCGTCGCCGTCGGCAACAACCCCGAACTCCTGGCCGAATCCACCCAGCCCCACTGGCACCACCTGGCGGGCATCACCACCTGACGCCTCACACGGCGACCACCGGGCCGGACCCGACCAGACCAGAGCCGACCAGGCCCGACCAGACCGGGCCCGACCCGACCAGGCCCGGCCAGGCCCGTGTCCGCACCTGCACCCACGCCTGGACCTGCACCCGTGTCCGCACCTGCACCCACGCCTGGACCTGCACCCGTGTCCGGCCCTGTGTCTGTGCCTGGGCCCGGGTCAGTGCCGCACCGGCTGCAGGCACAGGGTGGTCCGCCCCTGACGGCCGCCGCGCTCGGTGTACTTGTCCAACTCCCGCGGACACGTGCCCTGAAGCGTCGCATCGATCACGATCTTGTAGTCGGCCTTGGCGTCGCTGCAGGCAATGGTGAAAAGCACCGGATCGCCGTGCGTACCACGGTTTTCCAAACAGTCCCCGACCCGCGCGTCGCGGGCGGCCTTCACCGGGGGCTTGCCGTCATCGGTCAGGGCGCTCAGCCCCCAAAAACCGGCCCCCACACCGACCAGGACACCCACCGCGATCAGCGGCCGCAGCCACGGACGCCGCTCGGGCCCGGTGGGGGTGAACATCGGCACGCCCGGCTGCTGTACCGGGGGCTGGCCGTACGCCGGGGGCCGGCCGTGGGGGAGTGGCTCACCGGCAGCCGCCCCGGGGACCGCAGGGCCGTAGCCGGCCGGCGGACCGTAGGGCACGGGGCCGGGCTGACCGTAGGGCGCCGAGCCGTGGGGCATCGAGCCTTGGGGTGCGGGGCCCTGGGGCGCGGGGCCCTGGGGCGCGGGGCCTTGGGGCGGCGGTGAGTACGCGGACATGCAGATCCCCCTGTGATACGCGGCCGGCCGGGCACCGCTCGCAGTGCCCGGCACCGCTTCGAGTGCGACCAACAGGCTATGAGGCCCCACCCACGCACCCCACACAGGGGGCCACCACCCACGCACCCCACAGGGGGCCACCACCCAGGTTCCCCGCCCACCTTCACATACGCGGTCCGGCAGCGAGGCGAGAGGAAGGACGCGAGCGGGGAGTCACCGCGGGGCCTGCCGGATCACGGCACATTGCGCGTGATCCCCGCTCGCCCGCCACCCCGCCCGCCGTGCGCCGGCCGTCGCTCGCCGTCCGTCGTTCCTGCCGTCGTCGTTCCTGCCGTCGTGCGTCGTCCGCCAGGCCCGGGGGCTCCCGAGCCGTGCGGACTGTCGTCACAGGCAGAGCACGACGATCAGACCGCTGCAGTCGTCGCCGCCGTCATTGCCGCCGTGACCGCCGCCGTGGTGGCCGCCGCCGTAGCCCCAGGTGTTGCCCCAGCCGTTGTCGTGGTCGCCGGCCGGGCTCGACTTGGAGGCGGCGGCGCCGTGGGGGGCGGGCGTCACGGCCGCGGCGGAGGTGGCGGTGGCCGCCGTGGCGGCAAGAGCGAGACCCAGGGCGGCACCGGCCGCGAATATTCGCGAAACGGCCTTCTTCGGGCGATTCGTCTGAGTAGTGTTCATGAAATCACCATGCACGTCCCCGTGGGGACCTTCGCCCCGAGTGCAGCTGATCGAGTGAGCCACAGACAATCCGGCGAACCGGCCTCCGACGAACAGCCTCCGGCGAACCGGCCTCCGGTGATTCGGCCCCGGGCGAACCGGCCGCACACCCCACACCTTCCCGCACTCCCGCCGTGGGCTGAGCGTGGTCGCCGACAGGCGCCGAAGGCCCGCACTGGTCAGGGTGGAGACATGACCCCCACACCCCGCCCCCGCACCGTGATGCCTTGGCCGCCCCCGCCGGCCTTGGCCGGCCCCGCCGTCTCCCGTCCGCCGACCGCCGCCGGCCCCCGGCGCGGGCGGGCTGTCGCACGTCCACGGATTTGAGATGGTCACAGCGCCGAACCGACGCCTGGGCAGCGGACTGCTGCACCACGCCGAGCGCCTGCCCGACCACATCGCGCTGACCCTGGGCCGGCGCGAGTACAGCTACCACGAGGTCGCCGACACCGCCCGTCGGTGGGCGGCCGCGATCGTCGAGGCAGCCGGCCCCCGGCCTGGCCGCGTCGGTGTCCTGGCCGCACGCAGCCCGGCCGCGTACCTGGGGGTGGCCGCCGCGCTGTTCGCCGGAGCGGCCTTCGTCCCCTTCAGCCGCCACCTCCCGCTGCGGCGCACCCGCACCATGCTCGAACAATCCGCCCTCGACGCGCTGATCGTCGACGCGGCGTCGCTGCCACAACTGCCCCAGCTGCTCGACGGCCTGCCGCACCGTCCGGCCGTGCTGCTGCCCGACAGTCCGCCCACCGGCCTTGGGGACCTCGGCGACGGGCCGGTCCTGCACGCCGCCGACCTCGCAGCCGCCACCGCGCTGGAGCAACTGCCCGAGCCCGGCCCCGACGAGGCGGCGTATGTGCTGTTCACCTCGGGCAGTACCGGTCAGCCCAAGGCGGTGCCCATCACCCACGCCAACATCCGCTCCTTCCTGACGACCAACCAGGACCGCTACCGCATCACCTGCCGGGACCGGCTGACGCAGATCGGCGAGCAGACCTTCGACCTGTCGGTCTTCGACCTGTTCATGGCCTGGGAGAACGGGGCGCGGGTCTGCGTCATGGACCCCCAGGAGCTGCCCCGGCCCTTCGCCTACCTCGAACGCCACCAGATCACCGTCTGGTTCTCGGTGCCCTCGGTGGCCGCGGCACTGCGCAGACAGGGCGTGCTCACACCCGGATCGATGCCCACGTTGCGCTGGAGCCTGTTCTGCGGAGAGGCGCTGCCCCAGGCGACCGCCGAAGCCTGGCAGGCCGCCGCGCCCGCATCGATCGTGGAGAACCTCTACGGCCCGACCGAACTGACCATCGCCTGCACGGCCTACCGCTGGGACGCGCGCACCAGCCCCGCGCAGTGCGTGCACGACAACGTCCCCATCGGCCAGCCCTACCCCGGCCTGCACACACTGATCGTGGACCAGGACCTGACCCCGGTCGCCGACGGCGCCACCGGCGAACTGTGCGTGGCCGGCCCCCAGACCACCCCCGGCTACTGGCAGGCACCCCGACTCAACGCCGAGCGCTTCTTCGAACGCGACGGCCACAGGTACTACCGCACGGGCGACCTGGTGCGCACCCACCACGGCCAGCTGGTCTGCATCGGCCGCAACGACCACCAGGTCAAGATCGACGGCTACCGGATCGAACTGGGCGAGATCGAGGCGGTGCTGCGCCGGGCCGGAGCACTGGAGGCGGTGTGCCTGATGTGGCCCGATGCGACGACCATCACCGCCGTGCTGTCCGGTGCGGCCGACCCGGCCGCCGTGACCGAGGCAGCCACCGGCAGCCTGCCGCCCTACATGCTGCCCGCGTCCGTCCACACCATCGAGACCATGCCGCTGAACACCAACGGCAAGGTGGACCGCACCGCCCTGCGCCGCTGGCTCGACGACCGGGCCCAAACCCCCGACCCCGCCCCCGGCCTGCTCCCCACCCACACCTGAACCCCCGGGCCGGGCAAGGCGCGCGGGTCTTTGCCCGGACGGCCGTGCCGAAGAGCCAGAACGCTGCAGCAGGCCAAGGGCTCTCGGCGAGCCGGACAGACGGAGGCGACCAGCCCTCTCGCCTGTTCGGCTACCGCGACGACGTCTTCGGCTACCGCGTCATCGAGCCGCTGTGTGCCCTCAGGGCCTGAACGGACCAGTCGATCACCGGTGCCAGGGGCTCCGGGGCCGGCCAGCCGTTGATCACGGCGAGCAGGGTGACGTACCGGTCCCGGCGCGGATCGTGCGCGGCCTGGAGCCGGCGCAGCAGCCGGCCCCGTAGCCGGGCGTCGTCACGGCGGCCAACGGCCGGCGCACACCTTGCGGTGAGCCCGGCGACAACGGGGCCGGCCTGCGGCGAGTCGGGGCCGATGCCCAAGGCCATGGCCGGCCCCGCAAGTTCGCGGGCAACGGCCACGACGTCCGGGCGCGGCGGCGCGGCGCCGTCGGCCCGATCGGCCGCTTGGTCGCGGACCAAGCCGCGCACGGCGGCGCGAAAGTCCTCGTCCAAGGACAGCTCCGCCAGCTCCACCCACGCCGCGACCTGCTCTTCTGTGGGGCGGTGGGGAAGCTCGGGGGTCATCGAACGCCGCAGGGCGGCAAGAGCGAAGTCGCCGTGGGCGCCTTCGAAGACGGCGCCGAGGAAGTCCTCGACCAAGCGGCGCCGCTCGACGTCGGACAAGGCGGCCAGCCGATGCATACGTTCCATCTCCTCAACACTCCGCTCGCGCCCGGCCGCGGCGACCAGCACCGCTCGCCGCAGACGCAGCACGCTGATCTGCACGTCCAGGGCAGCGGCATGCTCCGCGGCGACGTCGCCGAGCGTGCGCTCGCGATCGGTCACACGCCGGATCGCCTCGAGGCCCACCCCCAGCTCGCGCAGCGTGCGCACCAGAGCCAGCCGCGCGACGGCATCGGCGCCGTAGCGGCGGTACCCGGCAGGGGTGCGCTCGGCCGGCGGCACGATGCCGCGGTCGGAGTAGAACCGGATCGTCTTGACCGTCAGCCCGGTGCGCCGGGCCAGTTCACCGATCGAGTAAAGGGTGCCGCTGTCCATGCCCCCACCTTCCACTCTCCCCCCGCAGGAGACTCAAGCCCCACCTTTTCGTGCCCGGCCGCCCACCCTGCCCGGCCGCCCACCCTGCCCGGCCGCCCACCCTGCCCGGCCGCCCACCCTGCCCGGCCGCCCACCCCGCCCCGGCCGCCCACCCCGCCCCGGCCGCCCACCCCGCACCGGCCGCTCACCCCGCCTCGGCCGCTCACCCCGCCTCGGCCGCTCACCCCGCCCCGGCTGCTCCCTGTGCGCCCGGATCCTGCTTCTGCGACCTTTGCGGCACGCACCGCCATGCCAGACCCGCGGCCGTCAGGTAGGCGAACGCGCCGATGGCCATACTGACGCGCAGGCCCTGCCCGTAGTCGGCGGCGGTGGCCAGCAGGGTGCCGCCAAGGGCCACCCCGGTGGAACTGCCGACCTGCCGGGCGGTGTTGAACAGGGCCGAAGCGGTCCCCGAATACGCAGCTGACGCGGCACCCATCACCGTGGAGGTGGAGCCGGTAAGCGCGAAGGAGGTACCGAACCCCGCCGCCATCATCGGCGCGATCAGCAGCGGGTAGGCCGGATCGTGGCCGGCCGCGGCCCAGCCGGCCAGCCCGCACGCCGCCAGCAGCATGCCGGCGACCACCAAAGGCCGATCCCCGGTACGGCGGGCCAGCCGTCCCGACAGCACGGAGGCGAACATCGTCATCGCCACCGCGGGGAACAACGCCACCCCGGTACCCAGCGCGCTGAAGCCACGCTGATGCTGGAAGTACAGGCTGGCGGTGAACACCATGCCGTAGAAACCGAAATTGAACAGCAGACCGACGACCGCGCCGCCGCCCAGGGCACGCGAACGCAGCAGGCCCGGTGCGACGACGGGGGAGCGGGCCAGGTGCTCGCGCACCACGAACCCCGCGGCGGCCAGCACCGACAGACCCAGCCCGGCCAGGACCGCCGGATCGGACCAACCACGCCGCCCCGCCTCGTTCAGAGCCGCCGTCAGCAACGCCACCGCCGCCACGACCGCGCACTGCGCCGGCCAGTCCACGGCCCGCGACACCAGCCGGGCCGAGGGCGCCACCTGCCGCAGCGTCAGCACCAGGCAGACGATGCCGATCGGCAGATTGATCAGGAACACCCACCGCCAACCCACGGTGGAGACCAGCAGCCCGCCCAGCAACGGCCCGGCCGAAGCCGCGATGCCGGCCATCGCCCCCCACAGCCCGAAAGCCCGCGAACGAGCCGCCCCAGCCGGATACGCCTGCTGCAGCAACGCCAGCGAACCGGGCACGATCAACGCCGCGCCCAGCCCCTCCACCCCACGAGCGGCGATCAGCAACAGCCCGCTCGAGGCCACCGCACACGCGGCGGAGGACAGGGTGAACACCGCCACCCCGGCGCAGAAGACCCGGCGGTTGCCCCACCGGTCGCCCAACGCGCCGCCCATCAGCAAGAACCCGGCGAAGACCAGGGTGTAGCCGTCGGTGATCCACTGGATGCCGGTGACCGAGACCGACATCTCCCGCCCGATGACCGGCACCGCCACGTTGATGACCGTCACGTCCAGGATCACCATGAAGTACCCGGCACACACCGCCAGCAGCGGAACCAGAGACCGCCCGCCGGATCCCCCGCCCGGCCGCGCAGGGGAGGCGGACCGGCCACCACCAGCCGGCTCCGCGAACGCCACGGCCTGACCTCCCTCCCGTGCACCAGCACCCGGCAGCAACGATCACCATAGGGTGCCAAACCGCAGATACGACGCAAAGCACCCCGATCCCGCAGCGGGCGCACGTCTGCAGGCACCTGACGCCCAATCACCCCCCGAAGCCCCGCCCCGCCCGCCAGAACGAGATCGTCCAGAACGTGATGATCGACGCGGCCTGCGCCTACGCGGACGGCTACGACACCCTCCTCGACGGCGTCCTGGGACCGTGGATGCTCCCACCCTTTTGCACCGCATGCCGGCGCCGCGGCCTGAACCTCTCCTACATCGTCCTGCGCCCCAGCCTGGAGGCGACGCTCGCACGAGCCACCCACCGCGAAGGCCGACACCTCAAGGACATCGAACCGATCACCGGCCTGTACGGAGCATTCGAGGATCTCGGAGCGCTCGAGAGCCATGTGGTCGATTCCAGCGCCCAGCCCCTAGCCCAGACCACCACGCAGATCACCGACGGACTGCGGACCGGCCGTTTGACCGTCGACGTCTAGGGGCGTCCGCCCGGCGCGACCCCCTGAGGGCCTGCCGCCCAACGGGCGCCGCCGTGCAACCAGTTGGCGCCCTCGCCGGTCATCGCTGATGACCCACCAAGCCCAGAACAGAGGAATCCGCCATGCGCGCTCGTTCGCTTCTCACGGCCCCCGCCGCCGTCGCTGCCGCCGCTCTGGCCACCCTCGCTCCCACAGCCGATGCGGCCACCGCGGCCACCGCGACCGTGGCGCCGACACCGACCTGCAAGGAGTCCGCGGTGAGCGTGTCCGCGACCGGGACCCAGCGCCCCGAGGTGCTGCACATCAAGGTCACCAACAAGACGGCCCGTGCCTGCGTCGTCGACCGGATCCCGACGGTCACCTTCGGGGACCTCGACGGCGCGGCGCAGCCGGTACCGCCCACCCCAAGCGCCCCCTACCGCCTCGCCGCGGGCGCCACCGCCCACGCCGCGGTGCGCACGGTCGACCCCGCCGGCGGCACGCGACCCCGGATCGTCGACTTCGTCACCGTGGCCGCCGACCCCTCCCACCGCGGCCGCACGATCGCCGCCGACGCCCTCGGGCTGCCCCGCGGCGTGCGGGTGTGGGAGCCGGTGACCACGTGGTGGCAACCGTCCTGGGCACAGGCCCACACCGCGCTGGGGGCCGCGACGCACTGACGTCGGCGACCGACCTCTTCCACCGGCATCAGGACAGCTGCCGGCATGACACCCATCCGCAAGACGAGCCGCCGTTCGCCCCCCACTTCAGCGCACGCACGCGCTGCCCGCACAACATGGCCGCCTTCGCCAAGAACCCCGCCGCCGTTTGACGCGACGGCAGGACGCGCCCGCCCGCGACAAGCCGCAGGCACGGCACGGCTGCAGCCGTACGCGACGCAGGGCGGCCACCCGAGCGGTTCGCCCCCGCTGTCACACGTGCGCCGCCCCCGGCGAGGGACCTTCAACGGCTCCGAACGCGTCGTCAATGCGCTGCGCCCAGTCCCCATCGGCCAATTCGACGTCGACCAGAAGATCCCGCCAGTCTTGTTGCGCAGAGTCCACGGCTTCTGCGAATCGATCGGCATCACCACGGCTGTACAGAACAACGGCCGCGGCGACCCTCTCCTCGACTATGGGACTGCCGTACCCGACAGACTGGACGACTTCCTCGAGCAGCTGCGCAACGGTCGCCCCCTCATCCTGGGGGAAATCCCGTTCGATGCGGCGGATGATTCTCGCCGAAAGTGCCACGACGCTCCCTGTGCAATCGAAAGTACGAGGTCCGCTTCGACCTCGAGGGCCAGACCGGCAAGATCCACCGCGACGGGCGCCGCCGCGCAGCGGGCGCACGAACACGAAGCGGAGCCGGAGGCGCTGCCGTCGAGCAGGATGGCCACCCCGGCTCCACGTGTCACAGCACCGCCCGGCCACCGCGCGCTTCCCGGCCACCTGCCGCCCCCCCCGCACGCCCACGCTGCTGTCCGGACCGCGCGGAAAAATCTTGGAATGCGCCGCGGAAAGGTGTTGGCCCTCCTCAGGGCCGCGGATCTCACAGGTGTAGGACACCGGAACGGGACTTCCCAGCCGGTCGAACCCCTTTCTTGAAAGATCGCGGCCATGCTTCTCTCCGACCACCTGGACGAAAAGCGCAACACCTCGCACACGGCAGCTCACGCCCCGCACGACGGCCACCAGGCCGTACTGACCCTGCCCTCGCAGGAGGCCTCGGTACCCGCCTCCCGCCACTTCGCGGAAGATCTCCTCAGCAGCTGGGGCGTCGGCGAGGACGAGCGTGACTCCGCCGCCCTGATCGTCGACGAGCTGGCCTCCAACGCCGTCCAGCACGGTCACGCCCTGATGACCCTGCTCCTCGCCCTGGACGCCGGCGAGCTGCTGATCACCCTGACCGACTCGGGCGCCGTGGTCCAGCACACCAACGGGCACGCAGACCTGGCCCCCGACGAGCACGGCCGCGGCACCGGGATCGTCGAGTTCCTGGCGCAGTGGACCGAGGTCCACGACAACGACGAGGGCCGCGAGGTCCGCGTGGGCATGCGCGTCACGGCCGACGCATCGCACTGAGACCGCACCCACCGCCCCGACACCGGTGTCGCAGCACCTCCCACGGAACACTCTCCGCAAGCTCTCCGGAAAGCCTCCGTGGGAGGTGCCGCGACGCCGGTGGCCGCCTCCGGCAGGGCTACGACACGGCTCCGGCAGGGCTCCGGCAGGGGCTTCGGCAGGGCTGAAGGGGCGACGCGCCACGGGCCCGGCGACGAGGCGATGCACGACTCGTCGAAAAGCCGGAGAAAACCTGTTGGCGTCCGTGGCGGTCGCGACTCCTGCATACGAGCGGGGCACCAGGCCCCCGATGAAGGAGAGACCACGATGCGTCGCTATCGAGCCCACATCATCGCCGCACTGGCCGGAGCCACCGCCCTGTCGCCCCTGGCAGCCTCCGCGGCGTCGGCACAGACTCCGGCCACTACGGCACAGGCCGCCGTCTCCCGGGCGGGAGGCGCCCCTGAGCTCCAGCCGATGCCCGGCCCGGGGCCCGGCGGCCCGGGCAAGCCGGTCGGACCTGACACGACGGTCGAGCCGCCGCCGCAGCGCCCGCTGGTGGGGACCGTCAAGATCCCGCCCGGAGGGTTCATCGGCGATCAGGACCCGCCGACCGGGCCCGTCAAGATCCCGCCCGGCGGAGCCCTCCGCATACCGCCCACTGCGCCCCCGTCTCCGCCGGACAAGGACGACGAGCACGGCGACGAGCACGGCGGCGGGCACGGCGGCGGGTCGGACGACGACAGGGGCGGCGGCCCCACCGGGGGCGGCGGCAGCGCCGGCGGCGATTCGGGCCGCCCCGGCGGCTCGACGGGCGACGGCGGTTCGTCGGACGACGCCAGCTCCTCCGGCGCAGGAGGCCGGGACGGCGGAGAGGACGGCGGCAAAGCCGGCAACCGCACCCCCGACGGCGATCGACCCCACCGCGACCGCGACCGCGACCGCGACGGTGACGGCGACGGTGATGGTGATGGCGGCGGTGGCGGGGGCCGGTCCGGCAGCGGCGGCGGCGAAGCCGCGGGCGAAGCCGGCTCGCGGGGCGAGGACGGCGCCTCCGGCGGCTCCTTCGAAGGCTCTTTTGAAGGGTCCGGGCGGGGCTCCGGCGACGCGTCCCACGGCGGCGACCCGACCGGAAGGAACGGCCACGACGGCCCGGACGGCCAGGGCTGGATGCGGGAGCCCGCCTCGTGGTTCTCCCTCGACCGCGCACGCCAGTTCCTCACGACGCCGGTGGGCATGGGCGCGGTGGCCACCGCCGGCCTGCTGGCCTGGCGGGCACACCGCAACCGCCGCGCCAAGCAGCACAAGAACTGACCCACACCCCAACCACCCGACCCACCCAGCACACCACCCTGCGCGCCCTGCGGGACCGGCTCACCTCGGCCCGCAGGGCCACCCACCCCGCCACCGGCAGAACCCACCCCACCCCCACCCCACCCCCACGCACCACCGGCAGAACCCACCCCACCCCCACCCCACCCCCACGCACCACCGGCAGAAAGCGCCGACGGCCAGGCACCCGCGACCCGCATACGAGCGCGGACACCAGCCCCTTTGGCGAGAAAGAAGACAACAGCCATGCACCGCACACCCCCCACCCCCCTCACCACGACGGCCCCCTCGCACCCGGCGCTGTCACACCGCGAACGGCAAGTCCTCCAGCACATCGCCGACGGCCGCACCTACGCCGCGACCGCCCGCCGCATCGGCATCTCCGTACACACCGTCGACGGCTACCTGCGCCGCATCCGCGCGAAATCCGGTGCCCGCACCCACGCGGAGCTGATCCGACTGGCCCTGCGCTCCGAGCAGCCCAAACACCCGCACGCCTCACCGACCCCGACCTGAGTAGCGGTACTCAGGCGCACCGTGCGGCCTTCGGCGCACGATGATCCGCATGACGCAGCAGCACGGGGAACGGGAGCGCGAGGCGCCGGCCTCGGCCGGGCGCGACGGCACCTGTTCGCTCCTCCTGGCCATCGCCGCGACGGCCATGCTCGGCTGCCCGTGGCTGCCGTCCGCCGTCCCGAACTGGATCAGGTTCTTTCCCGTCTACCTGACCGTGCCCGTGGGGATGTGCGCGGTGGTCTCCGGCCTCGGCGCACTGCGCGACATGCGAGGCCAGATCGCCGCTGCCCGCGGCCGCGCGCGAACCGGCGTCGCGCTCGGCTCGGTGGCCATCGCCGTGCCGACCGTGTTCGTCGTCGTGGGCATCGTGGTGCTCCAGGTGTTCACCTACCCATAGGGCGGCAGGACAGGCCGGTCAAGGAGCAGCCACCCGGCGGGACCTCACGCCCCACCGGCACACGGCATGACCCGTCCCCGAACCCGCCTGCATCACCGCCTGCATGCATCACCGCATGATCACCGGATGCATCACCACGTGCATCAACCGGGCCCCGATGCGGCGAGTTGTTCAGGTGAAGTACAGGTCTTCCATCGCCCGGACGGCGGAGGAGGTGTGGCGGACACCGAACGCGGAGGTCTGCAGGTCGGGCCGGCCCCAGGGATCGGCCTCGCCCAGGGCGAGGGCGGCCAGCGCCGACCACTGGGCCTCATGGGGCTCGTCCTCCTCCAGGTCGAACCCGGCGTCCCTGAGCACCTCGCCGGTCAGGCCCAGGGCGGCGATCACGGCATCGGGGTCGCCGTCCACCTCGAACGGTTCGTCGCCGGGCCAGCCCGAGGCGTGGAACATGGCACCGTCCGGCAGCCACACGATGTCCTCGGTGTGGTCGGCGCCGGCGTCGAAGTGGACGCGGCCGACGATACGGGCGTCGGGGAACCGCTCCCGCAGCGCCCGGGTCTCGTACAGCAGCGGGGTGTCGCCCCCGTTGTCGGCCAGCGCCGGATCGCAAAATCCCCGCACCTGACCCCATACGGCGGCCTGGACGACGTCCAGGTCGAGGCGGGTGTGGGGGTAGGGCACTTCGAGGACGGACCGGGCCCCGAGGTCTTCCAGGACCTCTTCGACGGTTCCCAGCGATGCGGCGAACTGCGCGGCGCGGGCCGGGTCGTTGGCGGGCAGCGCCCGGGCGTCGACGTCGAACGGCGGCGGCAGGACGGTGATGTTGCAGTGGCCCATGGAGCCACGCACCATGCGGTCGGGCGGCGAGGTCCAATAGCTGTGTGGGGTCATGACCCGCCACCGTAGCGGCGCCCCATCGACGCCCCCATCAGCGGCCCGGGCGCGCCAACGCCCCTACCGGGAGCCCTGGTTCGCCATCGGCCCCATCGGGCCCGGGCGCGCCAGCGGCCCTATCGGGAGCCTGGTTACGCGCCGGACCGCCGCCGGACCGCCGCCGGACGGAGCCGCCGGAGCCGCCGGGGCGGCCGGGCACCGATCCCGGCCGCCCCAGCCCGCCCCAGCCCGCCCCAGGACTGGGGCTCGCCCCGGGACTGGGGCTCGGCCCGGCGCCGACGGCCGCCTGCCACGCCGCGGGCGGCCCTCACAGCACGCGATCAGCGCGGGGCAGGCGACGCACCACATAGGCCACGGCCCAGCACAACGGCAGGGCAAGGGCGCCGACGAGCGCGAACTTGACCGCCGCAGGAGCGTGCACCAGGCGGAAGGCGAAGCCGAGCCCGACGAGCACCGGCGCATGGATGAGATAGACGGCGAAGGCATGACGGGACAGGAACGCGGCGAGGGCCCCCTGCCGGTTGAGGCGCTCACGGAAGGCCACCGTCAGCCCGAGGACCATACCCACGGCGAACGTCGACTCCCACGCGGCCGTGACCAGCGACTGCCAGCTGCCGTGCCCCACGAGCGTTGCGGTGTCCACCGTGACGACGAAGGGAAGGTACGCCAGCGTCGCAACCGTGGCCACGGCGAAACCCACCCAGCCCACGACGCGCGGCAGGCTCTGCGCCCAGCCCCGACGGTGGGCAAGCACACCCAGGACGAAGAAACTCGCGTACTGCGGCATGAAGTTGGGGGTGGGCAGGCCGAGGAACGGCACGTAGGTGTCGCTCGGCACGAGGATCCGCCACAGATACGTGGCAACGGCCAGCGCAACGGTGAATCCGACGACGGCCGTCGGCCGCAAGGGCCGCGGCTCCTGTACGGTCGCGCGCCGGGCCTCCCCGGCGGCGCCGAGCGCCCGGCGCGCGCCACCGCGGCGGACCAGCGCGTAGAGCACCGCGAACACGAGCAGCACCTCGACGAACCACAGCGGCCCCGCATCCCAACTCAGCACGTAATACACCCAGTAGGGGAGGGACTCACCACGCGCGGCGAACTCGTCCCGCATATCGGCGTACCCGCCAAAGCCCGTCAGCGGACGGAGCAGCAACAGGAAGAGGAGCAGTGGAATGCCGAGCCGCTTGAGCCGGTCCCGGAAGAACGGACGCGCGCCCTTGCGGTCGTAGGAGGCCGGGGTGAAATACCCGGCGATCATGAAGAAGAAGCCCATGAAGAACGCCTGGTTGAACATGACGAAGACGTCCAGGAGCAGCCCGGAACCGTCCTTGGCGGGCTCGGTGTAATACCAGGCGGGGATGTTGCCGTAGGTGACGGCGGTGTGGTGCAGCACCACGAGCGCCGTCAGCGTGATCCGCAGATTGTCGATGTAGAGCAGCCGCGGGCGCGCCGGCCTCGCAAACGTCGGCTCGGTCCCGGCCTTCAAGGCCGCGTATTTAGGATCGCCGGTCATAAAGAAGTCTCTCCCCGTTGTGTGCAGCCCAGCTGAACCAAACCGAATTCAGCTGAAGCAAGATCAGTTGAGCGTGTCTGCACCGCGATTCACAGCCATTCACCGCCATTCACAGCGATTCACCGTGATTCACCGCGATTCGCTGTGATTCACTCCGATTCGCAGCGATCTACTGCGCATCAGCGCAGTCGAGTGCGTCCCTTCCCTGCGGTGGCGTGGAACCACGGCCGTCCGCCCGCGTGGCGTGCTCGAAGGTGTCGGCGAGTTCGCCGGCATAGGCGGTCAGATCGCACTCGGGATGGGCGCTCCAGTACGCGAACATGTGGTCGATCCCGGCCTGGAGACTGACGGCCATGACACGAACGTCGAACGCACGGAACTCACCGCTTCGTTGGCCCTCCACGAAGACCTTCTCCAACGCGACGTAGATCGGCTCGCTCGACGCGATGCCATAGCGCGGCGCTCCGTCAGAGTTACGGAAGTGATGGAAGATCTCACCGAGCGCGGTGAGCTGGGCCTGGTGGCCCAGCATGTACTCGGCGACCGACTCGACATAGATGCGCAGCCACGCACCCGCCCCGACCCGCTCGTCCAGCCGGGCACCGACGAAGGCGCCGATCCCCTCGTAGATCTGCTCGACGACCCGCTCGATCAGCTCGTCCTTGCCCGCGAAGTGATACGAGATCACCCCCTTGCTGATGCCCGCCCGTTCGGCGATCTGCGCCAGCGAAGCCTTCGCGAACCCCCGTGCCGCGATGGTCTCGACGGCGGCATCGATGATCTGGGCACGGCGCGCCCTCTCGATGAACGACCGCTCCGTCTCCCGCGACTCCGGCTCGACCTTCCCACCGTCGAACTGGCCGTCAGGATCATTTTTTGACCGCATGGCCAAAACCTTAGACGCACGGCCAACTGCTGTCCAAACGGACCACGTTGAACCAGCCGGTCCACGGTGCGTGAGCAGGTGACCGGCGCGCCGAACCACCCCCGGCGGATGGCGCGGCGATGACCGGCGCCCTGGCGGGGCCGGACATGGACGCACTGCCGCAGCAGGAGGACACCGGCCTGGCGTTCGCCTCACAGGTGACCGGCGTCATGCATGCCTGCGGTCATGACACGCACACGGCCATGCTCATCGCGGGCGGCCCGGCTGCTCACCGCCCGCCGGAACGCTCTGGCGGGCCGGGGGGTGTTCATGTTCCAGCCGGGGGAGGAGTTCGGCGGCGGTGCCGAGCGGATGATCGACGAGGGCCTCCTCGCCCCTGCCGACGGCCCGCCGGTGGACGGCGCCTTCGCCCTGCACATCGCCACCCGCCACGAGGCCGGCACGGTGCACCTGCGGCCGGGACCGCAGTTCGCGGCCGCCGACACCCTGCGCATCACGGTGCGCGGGCGCGCCGGGCACGCCGCCGCGCCGCACAAGGCGCTCGGCCCCAAGAATGTGCGGGAACTGCCGCAGCCGACCATGGGAGGCGAGGACTTCTCCTACGTCCTGCAACGCGTCCCCGGCACGATGGCCTACTTCGGCGCGTGCCCCGCGGACCGCACGCCGGGGGCGGCGCCCGACAACCACTCCAACCACGTGGTGTACGAGGAGGACGCGCTCGCCGTCGGCACCGCCGTGCACTGCGCCGTCACCGAGGCCTTCCTCGCGGAATCCGGGACCTAGCACCGTCCTGCCGACGAGGCAACGCACCGGCTGCGACGGTCACCGGGCAGTGCAACGACGACAGCCTTGCCACGGCAGGACGCACCTACCGGGCCGACGGCCCGGCAGGTGCCGAACCGTTCACGGCACGGGCATGCAGGGCCGCGAAGTGGTCGAGGAACAGGCCGTGAACGAACATGTAGCCGCCGCCGACCCGGCGCAGCAGGATACGGTCGCTGGCGTCCTGCAGGAACCGCACCCACCTCAGCGGGATGCGGCCCTGCAGCGCCAGCATCACCCGCAGGGTGTAGTGGTGCAGCCAGGCGCGTCCTCCGGTGTGCAACGCCGTCAGAACGAACACGGAAGTGCCGCACGTCAGCCCGTCGATCAAGCCGAACAGCAACGTCATCCGTGCCCCGAACGCCACTCCTGCCAGGATGCCGATGGCCGTGCCTCCCGGCAGACCGACGGCGACGGCGTTCACCAAAGAGCGGCGCATCCCCTCGTTCGGACTGATGCGGGCCTCTCGAAGCTGCGGCGACACCCCGCCGACCACCACGTAGAAGGTGATCGGCAAGAGCATGAAGAAGGCCGCGAAGACCACGGTGGTGGTCGGGCCCCACACGTGCATGATGGTCCCGACGGTGGCCGAGAGCGCAACGCCCCAGGGCAAGGCCGAGCGCAGTTGCCGGCCGGCGTTCTGCCGCAGGGAGTGCAACGACCAAGAGATGATCTCGGCTGGACGGATCGCGCTGTCGAAAGCGAAGACGCAGACCAGCGCCCCGATAGCGGCACCCGTGAGCCAGCCCGTCGACATGCCCGCCACATAGACGTCGTTGCCCAGGCCGAAGAGCCTGGCACCGAGGGTGTTGGCGTGGTCGATCGCGTACCCGGTCGCCAGAGCCATCGCCACCCCCAGGAGAAGAGGGGAGAAGCACGCCGTGATGATCCTCAGCAGCGGGCTCGACAACCACCCGGGCTGCATCCACTCCACGTGGAACACCGTCTGGTCGTCCTGGCTCATCTGGTGCGCGAGTTCACCGAGCCAGCGCACGACGCGTTCGTCACCGTAGGCCCGGCGGGTCGGCCTGCGGCGCAGCGTGTGCTGGATATAGCTGTCGATCAGATGTGAACGCCGGTCCGCGACCCGGCCTTCGGCCTGCAGTTCCTCTGCGGACAGCCCCCGATAGACCAGGGAGGCCACATTCAGCAGCAGCGGAGAGGCAAGCAGCGACAGCAACTGGTCGTCATGCGCGATGGCCGTGTGCAGCCCCGCGAGCTGGGCTCCGGCGCCGGCGAGGTGGGCGAGCACCTGACCTTGCGTCAGGTCCCGGATCAACACCGCCCTGTTCAAGCGGAGCAGCGAGCCGATGGCCTCGTAGTCCGCGACCCGCGAGCAGACGACGATCTGCAGCGGGCCGTTCGCGCCGAGGAATTCGTTGATCGCCCTGACGCAGCCGTCGCGGCGGTCGACCCTGACCTCGTCGAGACCGTCAAGAAGGGGCAGGATCATCTCGTCGTGCAGCCACTGCCGGGCCAGTTTCCGCGGAACGGTGTACCGGCGCTGCAACTCGTCCTCGAGCCATTGGTCGAGCGGACTTTCGGACTTCCCCCACGAGGAGAGGTTGAAGACGACGGGCATCGGCTGCTCCCCGTCGGACTGCGCCCGCTGGAGCAACTCCGCGGCTGTCTCGAGCAATAACGTCGTCTTGCCGGACCCGGGCATACCAAGGATCAGCAGGGAGCCTCCGGACTGGTCGAAGACATCGATGGCCGAAGTTCCCGGCGGAAGCGCACGCGGCCGGCCCGGATCGTCGTACACCACGACGTTCCACGGCCGCTCGACAGCGTCCGACCGGGTCTCCAGCCCCAACTCCAGCCTCGTCACCACCTCCAGCGACTGGTTCAGGACCCCGTCGATCCAAAAGTCCCGCTGGCGCTGGAGCATCAGCCTGCGGTGCTGTTGCTGCACCCGGGCATCGGGTACGGGATCCTCCTGCGGCTCGATCCACGCCTGCCAAGCCGCCACCCCCAGACACAACAGCGCCGTGATGCCGAAGGCGGCCCACGAGAGCGCGGAGTTCTTCACCAGCCAGTTCGGCAGTTGACCGGGCACGAGCTCGGTGGCGATCCCCGAGCCGGCACTGGCGCAAGCCAGCGCAATCGCCGCTGCGACCCTCGTCCTGCGCGCGGCCACGACAGGCCTACCTGGCGTCCGGCATATCGAACATCCCCCAGAAAGTACGGTGCCGGGGAGCGGACAGGCATGAGCGCCTTCCGATGCCGCCGCGCCAACTTCTACACTTCTATCCCTCGCACTTACGGAGCGTCAATTACCCAAAGGTGTGACGCCATGGCCATTCGGCGCGATCCGTTTAGCCCGTGCACGGCGATCCCCACGCCACCCGCCGCCGCCGTCGCTGAGCTGGGCCGGAAGCTCGACCGGGACAACGCCTGCATCCTGCCCGGAGAATGGGCTCAGGCACTGCTGTTGTCCGCAAATCCCCGTTCGCTCTCGGACTGGGACGCATTCCAGCAGAGCTGGTCCCACATGCCACTCGATCACTTCATGAACGACGGCGGCCGCTACCGCCGCCGCCGATTCTCCACACTGCGCGCATGCGCCTCCAGCCGCACCTTCTATATCAATCCGCCCCAGGCCCACTATCAGCATCTCCAGCACAACTGGTTGAACGGCGGATTCCCCCGTTTCTTCGGTCCCGTCCGCGACGAGACCCTGTACAGCCAGACGATGAACAGCCTGTTGGAGCTGGGAGCCGAAGTGTTCGGCCGGCTGTCTCCCGACGACGACTGGCACGTCGAGGTCCACCAGTTCCGCATCACGGCCGAAACCACCGCGAGCGTCTCACCCACCCCCGAGGGCCGCCACCGCGACGGAGTCAGATTCGCGATGATGGTCCTGGTACGGCGGGACAACGTCAGCGGCGGGGCGACGATCCTGTACGACCACGACGACCAACGCCGGGCCGAGGTGACACTGCGGGACCCACTGGACCTGGTCCTCGTCGACGACGAGCACCTCCGCCACGAAGTCACCCCGCTGGTCCAGGCCGACCCTCGCCGGCCCGGCCTGCGCGACGTCCTGGTAGTGACCTTCAGCTCCGGATGGCGATCCGCTCCCTCCACCGCCCGGCCACACCGATGCGGCCCGCGCCGCACAGGGTGATCGAGCGGTCCCAACGGCCGGCATCCCGCTGGACGTCCTCAAGGCCGCCGAGCGCGCCGCACCGCCCGTCGGTCCGCGGACTACCCCTGCCGGGGCCCGCTTTCGGCCGCCGCCCCAGCCGGCTCCCGGGCCGGCCCTGCTCCGTTCGACAGCGATGGCACACCGCCGGAGAATTGGATGTGCGTGAGGAGGGGCCATGAGCATCCGCATAGCCACTTTCAACTGCGAAAACCTCTTCCGGAGGCCCGCCGTCTTCGATAGGGGGAGCGACCCCATACGCGACGCCGTGCTGGGCGACTTCAGGAAACTTGTCGAAATCCTCGATCACGACGCGTATACGGCCAATGACAAGGAAAAGATCATCGAGCTTCTCAAGAAGCACAGCGTCGATGTCTCCCAGGAGATCTCCACCCAGACGATTTTGGTGAACGAGCCGCGCGGACAGGCCCGGCTGCTCAAGGGCGAGGGCAGGAACATCGAGGTCAGGGCCGAGGTAACGGGCCGCTCCGCCTGGGTCGGCTGGGTCGAACTGGTCAAGGACGACCTCAGCTGGGACGCCGTCAAGAACACCGCCGGGTCATCGCCGAGGTGAACGCCGACATTCTGCTGACGGTCGAAGTCGAGGACCGGCTCACCCTGCACCGCTTCAACAAGCAGGTGCTGGCGGGCCAGCTCGACGCGGAACCGTATCCGTTCAACATGCTGATCGACGGAAACGACATTCGCGGCATCGACGTGGGGCTGTTCAGCCGGCACCCGATCACCTCCGTACGCTCGCACATCTTCGACAAGAAGGATTCCCGGGACATCTTTAGCCGGGACTGCCCGGAATTCGAGATCGACATCGATGGCGAACCGCTCTGGCTCCTGGGCAACCACTTCAAGAGCAAGCGCGGCGGCGGAGGCGGCGACAAGCGCAAGCTCCAGGGCGAGCGCGTCGCCCAGCTCTACCGGGCCGCGCTCAAGCGCTCGGCCCGTGTCGTGGTCGCCGGCGACCTTAACGACACCCCGGGCAGCCCCCCGCTCACGTTCCTCGAAGCCACCAGCCTCAAGGACGCGATGACCCACGACAGTTACGAGGGCCCGCCCGGTACCCACGGGAAGTGCACCGACAAGGACAAGATCGACTACCTGATGTTCTCGCCGGAGCTGTTCGCCAGGGTCGACGACGTCGAGGTGGAGCGACGTGGGATCTTCGAGTTCGGCACCCCGTTCGACGAGGTGACCGGACCCGGCGACCAGGCTTCCGACCACGCCGCCATCGTCGCCGAACTCGACCTGTAAGCCAGCCGACGGCGTAGAGCCCGGTGCTGCGGCCGTCGTCCAGGCGCACCGCCACGACGGTGTCGAGCCCTGCGCCGAGCCGGAGGATCAGCGCCGGGCAGCCGCTGCCGTATGCCGGTTGCAGCGGCGCCTCGGCGGCGAGGCTGCCCAGCCGGGAGCAGCCGGCAAGGCGGCCACGCTGCCGGCGCCCACAACGGGCGACAGGTGGCCCGCACGACTCCGCCGCCGTCGACTCGGCCGGCCGGCACCGGCTCACTCCGCGATCCCGCGGGTGAGGACCACGACGGTGACGAACCTGCGGTAGAGCCGGATCGGGTCGTCGTCGGTCAGCCGCACCGTCACCGCGTCCAGACGTTCGACGCCGGTGATCCAGGTGGCCATCTCGGCGAGGTCCGGGTTGCGCAGCCGCACGGTCAGCGTGGCCGGGAGCGCGATCCGCGGCGGGGCAGCCTCAGGCAGGGCCCGCACGGCCTCGTAGGCGGCCTTGCGAATCGTTTCCCGTGCGTCGAGGGGATGGAGGCTGTCCGCCGCGAACCGGGACACCGAGGACTTGACCACGGCGCTGCGGATCCCGGGACAAAAGGGCTCGATCTCCGCGGCCGTCGTGTCGTCCCCGGTGATCAGCACCACGGGCACGCCGTAGCCGAGCGCGACCAGGGCGTTGATACCGCTCTCCCCGGCGACCACCCCGCCCAGACGGACCTCGCTCACGGCCCGGGGATTGTAGGTGTGCGACAGCGCGGCCGGGGTGCCCGACATCGAGCCGTGGTAGGAGACGAAGAAGACCGCATCGAAGGAGTCGTCCAGGCCCTGCATCATATACAGCGGCTTATGCCGTCCGGACAGATAGCGGCTGCGGCCCGCGAGGGCATCGGGCCGCAGATTGGCCATCGTCGAGTGCGCGTCGTTCACCAGGAACTCCGTCGCACCGCCGGCCCGCGCTCCCTCGATGGCGGCATTGACCTCCTCCTGCAACAGGCCCCGGTAGTAGGCGTATTCAGGCTCCGAGGGCCGGCACTGCGACCAGTCCACCACGCCCGCGGTGCCCTCCATGTCAGAGGAGACGAAGATCTTCACGGCACACGCTCCCTGGTGCGGTGCGAACCGGGCCGATGCCCGCGCCCGTTGCCGGTGGCGGCCCCCAGTTATGGAGGAGCCGGCCGCAGCACGACCAGAGCGTCCTTTCAGCCAATCCGACCTCCAAACCGCCCGCCACACCGTCCCCGGCATGCCGCAGCCGCTCTACGCGCCCGCGGCACCCAGGCGGCAGAAACACGACGCCTCGACGGGGACGTCCGCGAGTGCGGTGGCCAAGGTGAGCTGCCGGGCGACGATACGGGCCTCGCCCGTCCTGCCGAGCCGCACGAGGCACTCGTGGAAGCCGTGGAGGGCCCAGACGTTCCCCGGATGCTGCGAGGACCTGGGCAGGGCGTCGTCGATTCCCAGATCGGCCCGGTAGACAGCCTCGGCCTCTTCGACCCGGCCCTGTTCGAGCAGCAGCGCCCCGTAGGCGTGGCGGGTCGGCTGCATCCAGCCCCACGGTTCGTCGTAGGGCAGGTTGTCGTCGAGCTCGACGGAGCGCTCCAGGCAGGCGAACGCCACGTCGTACTCGCCCCTACGGTAGGCGAGCTCACCGTCGAGCATGGCGGAGGCGATCGCCAGGATGTCCCGGCACGTGTTGTTGAACAGCATCCGCGTCGGGGGAACCCGTTCGGCCGCATGACGGAACAGCCCTCGCTCGGCCTCGGCCCTCGCGATCGCCCGCGTGGCGGAGAACGCCACCGCGCGCGCGTAGTGCAGCATCGCCGTGGTGACGCAGTACAGCTCCGCATCACAAGGCATCGGCAGCGCGAGGATGTCCCTCCACCGGCCGAAGCGGATCAGCACATGCACCCGCATGGCCAAGAAGCCCTCCAGCCAGTCGGCCATGGGCGGGCTCTCCACACGCAGCAGCTCCTCGGGAACGGACGCCTCCAGCTGCGCGGCCGTCTCCAGCGCCGTTTCACACTGGCCCAGGAACATCGCACCGTAGATCTTGAAGTGGTAGTTGTGCGAGCGGTACAGCGTGTAGAAGTTCATCGCGCCGGCGTGCCGCAGGTACTTCTCGTCAGCCCTGATCGCGTCGCTGTTGCCCGACACGACCTTTCGGTAGTCGCCGCACAGCACATCGAGGTGCGAGGGCATGTGGTGCAGGTGGCCCGCGTCCGGGATCAGCCCCCGCAGCCGGTCGGCGACCACAAGAGCCTTCTCCGGCGTCGGCGACATCTCCATCAGGTGGATGTACATGTGCAGTACGCCCGGGTGACCGGCGCCGGCCTCGGTCAGCAACGCCCGGTCGAGGACGGCCCTCGCCTCCAGCGTGCGCGCGCCGACGGCGGGCCCGCCCGTGCGCAGATCCCACAGCCGCCACGGAGTGAGGTTCATCAACGCGTCCGCGTAGAGGGTGGCGACGTCCAGATCGTCGGGTGCGAGTTCGTATGCGGCGCGCATGGCCTGCGCATAGGGCTCGTTCCAGACGGAACAGTCCTGCGCGGCGCGCGAGGCGGGGTAGCGCTCGCGCAGCGCCTCGATGAGCGCGCGCTCGATCGGCGTGGCCCCGTCGCACAGTGCGCGAGCCCGTTCGACGGCGGTGTGCGCCCGTCCCACCGTGCGCCGCAGATCGGCGTCGTCGAAGAACTCCCAGGGCTTGTTGTAGTTGGGCCCCAGGGCGTACGCGATGCCCCAGTACGCCATGGCACATCCGGGATCCGCAGCCGCCGCCGACTCAAAGCAGCTGACCGCCTCCTCGTGGTTGAACGCGAAGCTCCACGCAAGACCACGGTCGAACCAGCGCTGCGCTTTCGGCGAACGTGTCGACACCGGCCGGGTGAGGGTCCCGAGGTCGAAGAAGTACTCCATGAGATCTCCTGCAGAGCGATGCGACTCGACTCGGTGTGACTCGGTGTGACTCGGCTCGGCTCGACGACGTCGGCGCCCGGTACCAGGTGCCGATCGAGGCTCTGCCGCCGGCCCTGCGCGGTGGACGGCCCTGCGCAGGGGCAGCACAGCAGGCCCACAGCGGCTCCTTCCTCCCATAACGGGCACGGAAAGTCACCGCCAGCCTATTTCTCCGACCTTCGAGACCCGAACGGAACACGCGCCCGGTGCGCCTGCCCCACATGACGACCACCTCGACGAGCCGCCGACAGCTGCGAGGATCACCCACGACGACCGTCGGCATACACCGGCGTCCCGACAGCCGCCCGTCACGGTCAAGCCCGGACAGCCCGTGCCGTCACCCCGCAAACGCCCTTCGCGCCCACCGAGCCGCCCGGCCGCCACGCGGCCGAGCCCCAGACCTCTCGCCGGCTGCGCCCCCGACCGATCGCCGGCGCTCCTCGGCTGTCACTGACCCTGATGGGGCGGCTGATGGGGCGGCTGTTGTGGCGGTTGGGCGCCGTACGGTCCCGGGTTCTGCGGCGGCTGCCCCGCAGGGGCGACCGGCGGATACCCCGGCGCGCCCGGCTGCTGCGGCGGCCAGAACCCCTGCCCGGACTGCGGGGCGGGCGGATACGGCGCCTGGTGCGGCATACCCGGACCCGCACCCCACCCCCCGCCGGGAGCGCCCTGCGGCCGCGCGCCGCTGCCGCGCTTGCTCAGCACCACGGCGACGACGACCACGATCGCGGCCAGCACGCCCAAGACCACCAGCACCAACAACGACAAGAGCATCTGCGCCCCTCCCATGCTTCAGGGCCCGTGCGGACACGTCACACCGTTGCCCCGCCACGACCCTACAAGGGCGCCGCGAGGCCTCGACATCCCCCGGAGCGCCGTTCCAAACGACACCGGACGTCTCCGCGATGACCGGGCCCCGCGGCATCGGCCACGTGCGCCGGGGGAACCGTCCGACCTGCGCGATCGTCGGTTACGGACGTGACTGAAGTGACGCCCACGCTGCCCGCCGACCACCGCGAACTGATCTCCGACCTGTCCGGGATCGTCAGCGACCACCCCAACGCAGACCCCCAGTCGACCCTCGCCGTCCTCGCCGACGACGCGACGGAGGCGCTCGGCCGCGGCGCCACCCCCGAGGGCCGCCGGGAGCGGACCGGATACACGATCCTCCTGCATGCCACCTGCTGGTACGTCTCCGCACGCATCTTCAGCAAGTCCCTGTTCGCGTCGTACATACAGGCCCTGGACGGGCTCCGCGCGCAGTGGGACCGGGCCTGCTGCACCTGCCCGGCCGGCGCCCATCCCACGCAGCTGGACTCGGAGTACCAGGTCGAGGCCGGGGTGAGCATGCTGACCGAGGCCGGACGGGCCGCATTCGCCGAGGACTACGGTCTCGACCAGGAGGAGCCGGCGGTGTTCGACTGCGAGGGCTTCCTCGCCGACCTCGCCGACGAGGCCCTGAGCCGCCTGCACCAGGCGCACCAAGAGCTCTTCGGCGGCATCGACGTCTCCCACCTGGACGCGCAGTTCGTCCGCGACGACGGCCGCCTCGACCTCGTCGCCATGCAGGAGGCGATCAGCCGTAGCTGGGAGAACAACACCGGCCCGGTCGCCCTGTGGTCCGCCCGCCGCCGGCTCACCGGGCAGGTGCCCGACGAGGACCGGATCGGCCTGTTCCTGTGCCTGTGGATGGGCATCGCCCAGACGTACGAGGGTCTGCCGCCCTCCTACGCGCGCGAGTTGGCAGCCGCGCTCGCCACCATCGACCTGAACGTCTCCTGCGAGCATCCGCAGCACCCCTGGTCCACCGCCGATTCCGACGTGCGCTCCCGCTACCGCGCGGTGGTCCATCTGTACGCGCCGCACGACCACCCCGACACCCCCGTGCCCGCCGAGCTCTCGGCCCGCGAGCTGTGGGAGTGCCCGGTGCAGTACGCCCAGTTGGCGCGGCGGGCGCGGGAAGACCTCGTAGGATGGCGCACCATGCGCGGCGGCGACGACGAGGACTGGGAGGCCTGAGCGGTACGGGGCCGCTTCGGCGCTCGTCCTAGGCACGGGGCCACTGGCGGCCCACCCATTCGCACTCCGGGATCGCGCCTTCCCGGTCGTCGGTGCACCGCTCGGCCCAAGCCCGGGCCACATGACCGGCCGGGTCACCACACCGCCGGCGACCTCCTGCGCCCGCACCACCGGACCGAGCCCGTTGACTCCGGGGTTCCCCCGGGGACCGTAGGAAACATCGAGCACCCACACGCGGGGGCGTGCAAGAGGAACCGTTCGAGGTCGGCGGGAACGCAGGTGGTCAACTCCCCTCCCCAGAGGGTGACCTGCGGCCGGTGAACCGCGTCGACGGCGGCGCAGAACAATCGGCCCTCGCCCGGTAGTCGTTCAGACGGTCCAGAAGATCCGGCGCAAGCAGCCCGGACAGCGCAGGCTCGTGCAGCCACAGAACCCGCAACAGGGCATGACGGACGGACGGCGCAGGCGTCGTCACCCTCTCGTGCTCACCGAGCAGCAGGGGGACCATGTCGTTGTGCAGGAACTCCCCGAGAGCACCGGACGACGCTTCAGGCAGTCGCTCCCTGTCCCGGGAGAATGCGGTCAACAGGGCGTCCACGGTTCGTATCAGGTACATGGAGGCCGTCGGAAACATCGACCGAACGCCGCGCAGGGCCCGCATGTGAAGATCGCCGAGTTGCTCGTCGGTCACCGCCTCACGGTCGGCGAGCAGCAATTCGAGGAGATCGTGGGCGAGCGATGAGGCAGGCGCGCCCTCGATGGGAGTGAAGACCGTCACCGCTTGGCCGAGCCAGCGGAACACCGGATCGAGACTGTGCCGTAGCACCGAGTCGTTCGTGCCGCCGGATATGGCCATCTTGAGCCACAGATCTTCCCAGTAGGAGCGTGACCAGCCCGAGCCGCCATGCGCCTGCGGATAGCGGAACAGCCAGTTCATGTCGAGCGGCTCGGGGGGCCCGGCGGCGTGAGGCCGCAGGGAGACGCTCAGGCCCCGCCCGCCATCGTCCCAGTAATGATGGACATCCAAGGACACCGCGAAGTCCGTCCACTGGCTCTCGTCCATCGCCGAACGCCACAGCAGACAGTGCCTGTGCCAGGCGCCTACGGGATCATCCGATGCAGGAAAGAGCACCGCCGCGGGGCAGTGCCGTGCGAGCAGAACGATCACCAGAACGAGGTTCGACCCGTAGAGACCGTGGCGCGACGTGGTACGCAGCAGCGCCGGTCGATAGCCCGGAAGCTGATCCGCCGTACGGGTCTGGTGCTGGTCCAGGACCTGGACCAGGAGCCGGACGAGACGGCGGCGCTCATCCTCAGGCATCGACTCGGTCAAGGAGCGTGCGTAGCGCAGCATCTGGCGGGATGCCAGCGAGGTATGGGACAGCAGCGCGTAGGCGAGGTCGTCGTGGATGTGGCTGCCGCCGAGCGCGAGCGCGGGGCGGGGAGTCAGAAGGTCGGTGAGCAGGTGCAGGGCGAGTCGCACCGCCAGGTACTCGCCGAACGTCGCGTGCAGGAACTCGTAGCTGGCCAGTACCTGCCCGTCCCGCCTGGACTGGGCGCGCTGGACGAAGAAGAACCGGCCCAGCACCACCTCGGCCGGGTTCAGGGGAGTACGGAACCCGCCGGCCCGCACCGGCTGTCGCCCGAGCACCGCCGTGAGGTCCTCCTCCAGCTCCGCGGCCGACACCCACTGGCGGCCGCGGTTCAGCTGAGCGAAGGCCACCAACGACAGGCGCTGCAGCTCCCGCTCGACGAGCTCGGCCGTCTCCTCCTCGGGTATCGCGCCCTGCGTCGACTTCTCCACCTCGCGTCGGGCGAACGAGGAGAGCAGCTGCTCGTACAGCTCCGTCACATCAAGGTTGTCACCGGCGCCCTGGAGCGTTCCCTGAGTCGCGTCGTACAGCGCGAGCATGGTCAGCAACAGGGGCTGGGCGGCGAGGTCCGCATGCCGTTCGATGTGCTCCCAGGCCAGGGGGGAGCGGTCGGCGGCGGCGAACCCGGCCGCGTTGGCCGCGTTCCACACAGCCAGCCACTGTCTGATGTGCTCGGGCCGGAAGGGTTCCAGACGCAGCACCACCAGACCGTCGGGAAATCGAGCCCGATCCGCCACCGCGGTCCGACTGGTGACAAGCGCCAGGACAGGACGGCCCTGATCCGCCTCGCGCGCCTGGAACTGGGCAACACGTTCGAGAAAGTTGCTCTGGTGGACGCCGGTGGTCTGCAGCAACTCGTCGAAGCCGTCCAAGAGCAGCACCGGGGTACTGCCGCCGCTTGAGCGCACCAGCTCCGGCCAGCTCACCCTCTCACCCGTGGCGGCTCTGATCGCCTGCTCGATCTGATCCTGAAGATCGTCCTCGGCGCGGACGTCCCGCAGCGGCACGCGCACGGGGAGGAAGCCGACGGCAGGAAGCCGCGCGGCCAGCACACGAGTGAGTACGGACTTGCCTGCTCCGGGCTGCCCCAGTACCAGCAGCGGCGCTTGGGTCATATGGGGGGACGTCAGCGCGCCGGCCAGATACCGTGTCAGATCCCGGCGGACCGGGATGTGCTCCCACCACTGCTCGTCGGTCGGCTCGCTGGATCCGGGCACATCGCTCACTCGGAAGTCCGGGTCGAGATAGAGCTCCTCCGTGGAGGGGATACGGATGCCCTCCGGCGCGGACTCGGCGTCGAGCACGGTGCGGCTCAGCGCCGCGCGGTGTGCGCGCGCGAGAGCTGCTGCCACGTCGACCGGTGGGCGCAAGGCCTCGGCTGTTCGGGTGAGGAGTCTCTCCACCCCTGCAAGGGCCCGGCCGACCTCTGCCTGGGTGGCCTGCTGCGCCAGCTGCGTTGTCCAGAACGCGAACTCCGGTGCCTGCGCGGCAAGTTGAACGTACAGACTCTGATAGCGCTCTTGAGCCTTCCTCGGCAGGACCCGGATGAGGCTGTCGCCGGCCTGCTCGCGCCGACGTGGAGAAAGCCCCTCCCAGACGGCCAAGCCCTGGAGGAAGCGCACAAACCTGTCGGCGTATTCGCCGTAGCGGACCAACAGGGCTGCCCCGACCGCATCTGACGTGGTGTGCGGCGCCGGGCAGGGCAGGTCGGCATCGAGGAGCAGGGCCACGACGTCGGGGGCTTGAGGTGCCGAGGAAGACGACGCCGGATCCGGCCGGGCGAGGGCGAGCTGTTCGCTGCGGGTCAGCTCCACCTCATCCAGGCCGAACGGCAGATCCAACTCCGCCATCGCCTCGAAGAACGCCACCACCACGATCACGGTGTGCGCCGCGCGCAGCAGTTCTGTGCGCTCCGCCCGGCCTTGGACCCGACCGAGCCGCGCACCGACGCTTCGTGCCGCATCACGGCCGAGACCGATGAGGCGGCCGTTGGCGTCCGCCATGCCGAGCACAGTGCTGCTGACCCCGCCGGTGGCCAGGTTCAGCGCCCCGCCCAGCGCCTGGTCCAGTCTCGCCAGCCCCTGCGGTTCGGCGCCGAGGAGCACGAGCGCGTCGGCGAAGGTCAACACTCTGCGCGCCCTCATGGCCTCAATCCCCCTCGTCGGCCTCCACTTTGGCACGCACGGGCCCGCACGGGTCAGGAACGGGACATCTCACTGCAATATGCGCGCCGCGCATCCCGCGACCACCGAGGGCGGGATCCCTCGGACTACGGACTTCCCTAGGACTTACGAACTTCCCTAGGACTACGGACTTCCCGCGACTACTGACTTCCCTGGTGCCCGCTGCTACGTTGAGCCTCATGTTCCTCCTCTTGGCATAGGCACGCCCAGGCCGCGACCCGCACACAGCGCTCGCGACACTCCGGCGTCCTCCTTCCGCCTCGACCGAGGAACCTTCCATGTCTGCGCCTGTTCAAGGGCGGCCCTCGTACGCCGCCGTACTGCGCCTTCCGTACGCCCGACGCACCTTCGGTGCCGCCCTGCTCGGGCGGCTCTCCTACGGGATGGTCGCCCTCTCCGTGATGCTGGCGGTGACCCGGGCCACCGGCTCGTACGCCGTCGCCGGCACGATCATGGCAGCTGTTCGGCGCCACCAGCGTCGCCCTGTCCCCGGTACGGGCCGCACTGGTCGACCGCCACGGGCCACGCCCCGCGCTCCTGCCGATGGCCCTGCTCTACGCGGGCCTCCTGAGCGCCCTCGCGGCGGCCTCCTGGCGGCCCGGCACCCCCGCCTTCCTCCTGGGCGCCCTCGCCGCCGCCGCGGGCGCCACGACGCCTCCGCTCGGCCCCTCGATGCGGGCCATCTGGCGCGAACTCACCGACTACCAGCCACTGTTGCAGCGCGCGTACAGCCTGGACGGCGTCGCGGAGGAGATGCTGTTCGTCTCCGGTCCGCTGCTGGTCGGCGCGCTGGTGCAGATCGCGCCCCCGGCGGCCGGGGTCGTCGTGAGCGCGCTGCTCGTCGGGGCCGGGACCTGCGCGTTCGTCATGTCGCCGGCCGTGCGGGACATACGGCCGACTGCCGTTGCCAAGGCGCCGGCACGCTCCAGGACACCGCTGCAAGGCGCGCGGGCGCTGCTGACACCGGTCGTGGTGGCGGCCGGGGTCGGGCTGTCCCTGGGCGCCATGGATCTGCTGGTCCTCGCCTTCGCGACGGCGCGGCATCACGGGGACGACGTGGTCGCCTGGGTGCTCGCGGCCCTCTCGGCGGGCAGCGCGGTCGGCGGGCTCCTGAACGGCGCCGTCAACTGGCGCACCGGGGCCCGGATACGGCTGCCGCTGCTGGCCGCCGGCCTCGGTCTCGCCCTGGCCGCCGCGGGGCTCGCACCGGACGTGGGGGCACTGACCGTGGCGGCGGCGGGTGCGGGATTCTTTGTGGCTCCGGCGCTCACCACGGCGTATCTGCTGGCCGACGAGGTGGCACCGCCGAGGCGCCGCACCCAGGCGGGCGCCTGGGTCAACACGGCGGTGAACGCGGGGATTTCGGGCGGCACGGCGGCGGCCGGTCTGCTGGCGGCACGGCTGCCGCTCGGGGCGTGCTTCGCGCTCACGGGCGGCGTGACACTGCTCGCGGCCCTGGCCTGCGCCGGGAGTGCCCAGCCGTGGCAGGATAGCCTCATGTTGATCCGAAAGGGCGATGCCGCGTAGGCGCCCCCAGGCCCTCCGCGCAGAGCGGTGGCGGCCACGATGGCAGTATCCGGTCCTGAAGGTGCCTGGTGTCTCCGCGCGGACTCGTGCAGCGATCCGCCGGGTCGAAGACCAGGAGATGTGGCCCAACGCGGTCGCTGATGCGCTCGCTTGTTTCGAGTGGGTTTTCCAGCAGCCTGGACGCTACCTGAACGCCTCCGAGGCCTATTCGCCTGTGAGAGAGGTGGAAGATGCCCGTGACGACCTGGAGCGGGCGATGCTGCACCTCCCTCCCGGAGCCAAAGGGGACCTGGGCCGGCTGATCACGCGCATCGACGAGGAATTCGAGCGCCGTACCCTGCCGGAGCCCAACTCCGTCGAGTTGGCGAGGTTGGGGAGTCAGCCGACGGCGACCCTCTGGCCTGCGGCGACTGACTCCGCTGCCAGGGGTGGCCGAGAGCGGCGCCCGATCAGTGCTCGGCAGCCGCACTGCCGAGCACCGCTGCAGGACCAGGCGCTTCCACCGGAGCAGACGTGCCCCCTGCCCCGACATGGCCGAAGTCACCCTGGCCCCAGGAGACTTCGCGGGACACCCGGATCACCGTCTGCGATCATTTGGCTTCGGTGCCCGAGGAAACCTCGACCGAAACCGCCGCCGAGTTGCCACCGACCCGCTTCACAAAGATCGAGACCGACGTCGAGGCCGCCTGGCCAGTCCCCGACGGGGCGTCCCGGCTCAGGTCACTGCCGACTCCGTGGCGAACGCCAAGGACGCGGCATGGCGTGAGCACACCCTGTGGCGCGCTTCCCACATGTGAGGTAGCCAATGCCGTCGACCGACACCACGACCCGATACGTCTACGACGCCTTCCTCTCCTACAGTCACGGGGCCGACACCAAGGCGGCCCCGGCCGTGCACAGAGCACTGAGCCGCCTGGCCAAGCCCTGGAACCGGCCGCGCGCCCTGCGGATCTTCCGCGACCAGGCATCCCTGGAAGCCGGTCCCGACCTGTGGGCCACCATCGAGACCAAGCTGAGCACGAGCCGCCACCTCATCCTGCTCGCCTCACCGCAGGCCGCCCGCTCCCCATGGGTGGGCCGCGAGATCGCCCACTGGAAACAGCACCGCGAGCCCGCCACCCTGCTCATCGTGCTCACCAGCGGCACGATCCACTGGGACCACACCACACGGGACTTCGACCGGACACGCACCACCGCCCTACCACCCCAGATGTTCGGATGGTTCACGGCCGAACCCCTGTGGGTCGACCTGACCTGGGCCCGCAGCGAGACCGAACTGTCCCTGGACCACGCCCGGTTCCGCCAGGACATCGGCACCCTGGCGGCCGCCCTGCACAAAGTGAGCAAGGACGAACTCGACAGCGAGGAGGCACGCCAGCACGCCAGAACGGTCGGCGTGCGGCGCACGCTGACCTGGAGCCTGGCCTTCTTCCTCATCGCCTCCCTCGTCTTCGGCGTCATGGCACAGGTGCGCGGCGACGAGGCCGAGCGTCAGCGCAAAGAGGCCGACGGGCAACGGCGGGTGGCCACGGTGCGCGCGCTGCTCGCCGAATCGGAGAACCGCCTGACAAGCGACCCGCGCACCGCCGTCCGCCTCGGCCTGACCGCGTACCGCGTACGCCCCAGCACCGAAACCCGCGCCGCCCTGGTCAACGCACTGCAACGCACGCCGTACGCGGGCGCATCACAGGGACCGGACGACGTCGGCCAGTTCGTCAGGCAACTCTCGGACGACGCCGGCGTCCTGGCCACCGCGGGCGAGGGCACGCTCAAGCTCTGGGACGTCTCACAGCCAGGCCGGCGCCGACTGCTGCACCGCCTCGCACCGCCGCGAGGGGACGTCGAAAACATCGCCTTCAGCCGAGACGGACGCACCCTCTTCGTGGCGGCCACCCAAGGCCACGCCCTGTGGGACATCACCACGCCCGGCAAGCCGCGGCCGCTACCGGGCCTGCCCGGCGCGACGGGCCTGGACGGCGGCGGATTCGGCGACGGCGACCGGACGCTGGCCACCGTGCACGAGGGCAGGGGCAGCAGCGGCCGGATGGACCTGTGGGACGTGGCAGCCCCGCGCCGGCCACGCCGTCTCGCCTCGGTGACCGGTCTCTACGACGCTGCGAAGGTCCAGATGAGCCCCGACGGCAAGACCGTCGTGACCGCCACCGGCAAGATCACTCTCGACGAGGCGGACACGGGGAAGATCACCATCGAGCACGGCAGCGGGATGACCGCGTGGGACACCTCCGACCCGGCCCGTCCGCGCCGCCTGGGACGCGACGCCCCCTGGGGAGGGGCCCTCGCCTTCAGCCCCGACAGCCGCACCCTGATCAGCAGCCACGCCAGGACCGCCTACGTCTGGCGCATCCGCCCCTCCCGCGCACCGCAACGCCTCAGCCAACTCCGCGGCCACCGGGGCGACGTGACCGCCGCCGCCTTCCGGCCCGACGGCAAGGCGGCGATCACGCTCGACGGGCAGGGCAGCGCGGTGCGCTGGGACCTGGCACGCCCCGACAAGCCGCACTCCCCGGGAAAGCTGCTCGACGCCGAGCTGCGCCGGGGCGAGGACGTCGCCTTCACACCTGACGGACGGCACATCCGAGAAGTCGACACCAACGATGTGGTCGCCAGCTGGCGCACGGACTTCGAGCCCGGTCCCCGGCAACGCGCCCAGGCGTCCGCGGACCCGGTGGCCGTGGCGGCCGTGGCGATCTCCCCGGACGGGCGGACGGCGGCGACCGCGGGCATGCACGCCCTGGTGCTGTGGGACCTCACCGACCACGACAAGCCCCGCCGACTCTCCGTCGTGCGCGGCTTCTCCGGGAACCCAAGGGACGTGGCGTTCTCGGCGGACGGCCGCTACCTGGCCGGTGGCGACGACGCAAGCCGGGTCATCCTGTGGGACGCATCGAACCGGCGCCACCCCCGCAAGACCGCCACCCTGCGCACCCGGGGCCCGGTGGCCTCGCTGGCCTTCAGCCCCCGTGCCCCACTCCTCGTCACGTCCGGAAACCAACCCCGGTTCACCGGCGGTATCGACGGCTGGGCGACGCTGTGGAACCTCAAGGGGGCACGGCCCGCGCAGACCCGCTCGTACACCCTCAACAGCTTCACCAACGCGAGCGTGGCATCGTTCAGTCCGGACGGCAGGCTGCTCGCGCTTCCGGGCGCGGGCAGCGGCCTGTTCGACATGAGCGATACGAACCGGCCCCGTCACCTCAAGTGGGACTCGGTGGCGGTGCTCCAGCAGGACACGGCGTTCAGTGCGAAACGCAGACTGCTGGCCGTCGGCGAAAGCGTCTACCAGGTCAACGGCACGTCCCTGTCCGAGCCCGCCATCGAGCTCCCCGATGCGCCCGACCGCGGTGGACGCGTGGCCTTTCACCCCGACGGCGACCTGCTGGCCAAGGCCGACGACCAGGGTACGGCCGTGCTGTGGGACATCGGTGATCTGCAACGGCCCCATGTCGCGGCCGAGTTGCCGCCGCTCGACGACAGCGTCGACGACGTGGCGTTCACCCCCGACGGCCGTACGCTGCTGACAGCCGGCGGCGACGGCATGCTGCGCCTGTGGGACCTGGGCCAGCTGCCCGCCGCCGCCCACGACCCCAAGCGCCTGGCCTGCCAGGTGGCCGCCGGCGGCCTGGACCGGACGCAGTGGCTACGGTACGTACCGGGGCTGGCGTACCAAGACCCGTGCCGCTGACGACTGACGACCTCGAGCACGGTGGGCTCCTGGTAGGCGGCGTCGAGCGTCGGCTTCGTCGAGCCGTAGTGAACGCACTTCTCGACGGACCCGGGAGCGCCTGCACTGCACTTCTCTTGCCGCTGGGGACTGGGGGCTGGGGGCTGGGGGCTGGGGGCTGGGGGCTGGGGGCGCCCACCGCCTCACGGTCCTCAGCGGCACGAGCACGGCCGGCCGCCAAACACCGATGAGGAACGCTCAACCTCCGCCGCGACAGGTCACCACACCCTCCCGCCTTCTGCCCACAGCAGCCCGATCCGAAATCCAACCGCAAACTCATAGGTAAATTCACGGGTAAGTTCGCGGTAGTGTCTGGGACGGAGGTGAAGCATGCCGACCGAAGACGAGCTGTTCGCGGCAGTGGACGCACTACTGGAGGGCGAGCCGGAGATGCCGCCCCCGGCAGAGCGGACGCGGCTGCGCGAAGCGGCCCGTGTCTCTCAGGCCCGGCTCGCGGAGGCGCTGCGGACATCGACGCAGACGGTGAAGAACTGGGAAGCCGGCCGCTCGGAACCGCGGCCGCCGCGCCGCCAGGCCTACCAACGGCTGCTGGACGGGTGGGCGCAGAAGTACCCCCAGCCCACCGACACCGACGCTGCGCAGCTGCCGGTGCCGCTCACCGCCACGCCCGCCCGCCCCGAGGTGCGAACACCGTCCCTCCCAGCGCCCGAGGCAGCGCCCGAGGCAGCGGCCGCGGCCGCCGAAGGGAACGCTGAGCCGAGCACCGCCCCGGCAGCCGCATCGCGCCCGGCGCGTGCCGGCCGGCCGTCGCCGACATCGCGGCGGCCGGCCGCGCGGAAGGCGGCGACGAAGCCGACCGGCCCGGCAGGCACCGACGCGCGGTTCGAGAACGGCCCGCTGGCGGTCGTCGACTGCGAGGACGGGCAGGTGTCGGCGTACTGCGTCGGCGGCCTGGTCCTGGACGTGCCCGCCAAGTCCCTGCCCGCGCTGGTCGACTGGACACTGACCGAGGCCAAGCTCGGCCAGACCCGCCTGCACCGCAACGGCCGCGACGCCGACCCCGTCCTGCTCCTCACCCCCGCCGCCCTGGAGCGCTACGGCCTGCCTGCCGAACTGTCGCAGGAGGAGCGGCGCGCCGGGCGGCTCAAGGACAGCCACAAGGCGGTCAAACAGCTCGGCAAGGCCGGCCTGCAGCTCACCCAGCGCGGGTTCGGGGCATGGACGCGCCTCTTCCGCGAGCCCGAGGGCTCCAGGCGCCGCTGCGTGCAGCTGTGCATCCCGGCCTGGGGCGCGCTGCCCGTCGACGAGTGGGACAACAACAACGACCCGCAACTGCCGACCATGCACGCAGCGGACCTGGCCCGGTTCCTCGGCACGTACGCGGACCGCGTGATGACGCCGCGCGGCACCACCGCGGTCACCGGCCTGGAGCTGATGACGGCGCTGCGCCCGCCGAACCGCGCGGAGAAGGACCCGGCCACCGGCGAGTTCAACAGGGCGTTCAACGACGACGCCCTGACCAAGCTGTACGACGTGGTGGAGTGCGAGGTCCCCGACGAGCACCCGATCCTCAAGGGCGTCCACGCCCGGCATCACCTGCGCACCCCGGCCGAGATGCTGATGGAGGAGCCGTACGACTGGTGCCGGCAGCTCACCGACGCCGAGTGCATGCAGCGCTACCTGGTCGCCATCGACGTCAACATGGCGTTCGCCGCGGCCGCCAACGGGCTCACCGTCGGTCTGAACGGGCCCACCCACCTCACCGGCAACCCGAAATTCGACCCGTCGCTGCCCGGCTCGTGGCTGGTCGACCTCACCCACGTCGACCTCTCCCACGTGCGGATCAACGGCCGCACCCTCGACGGCGACCGGCTCCCCTCACCCTTCACACCCAAGGGCAACCGGCCGCAGGGCCCGGCCTGGTACGCCACCCCGACCGTGGCCTACGCCCAGGAACTGGGCTTCGAGGTGGCACCGATCGAGGCGCACGTGCGCACGCAGACCGGCCGCTACCTCGACCCCTGGTACAAGCGACTGCGGGACGCCTACGTCGCCACGATGGCCGACCTCGGCGTCACCACCGACCTGGGCGGCCAGGAGTTCCTTCAGGCGATGGCCCGCTCCCAACAGGCGGACCCGACGACGGCCCTGGTACTCAAGGCGATCAAGGCCACCGCCAAGGGCGGCATCGGCAAGCTGCGCCAGCGCAACCGTGGTCAGGTGCCGTACTACGAGCCGTGGCCGGCGCTCTCGAGGGAGACCTGGCGCCCCGACATCCGGGCCGCCGTGCTGGCGACGGTCCGGGTCAGCATGCACCGCAAGATGATGAAGACCGCCGCCGCGGCCGACGTCTACCCGGTCGCGATCGGCACCGACGCACTGGTCTATCCCTCGCCCGGCCCCTCGCCGCTCGACTTCCTGCCACACACGGACGAGGGCAAGCCCGCGCCGGGCACGTTCCGGCTCGGCGTCTCACCGGGGATGGTCAAACACCAGGGCACGCAGACCGTGCTGTGGGCCGAGGAGCAGTTCGAGACCCAGGGCGGCGTCTTCAACGTCGCCAACCTGATCAAGAACGACATGAATGACATGAACGACATGACGGCCACAGGAGGCGAGTAGGCCATGGCGGACTCGGTCGCGGAAAGCCTGGACCGCGCGCTGGAGGGAGCGTTCACCCGCCCCATCCCCAAGAGCGCCCAGGCGCAAGTGAAGTACCTGGTCAAGCAGCTCAAGGGCACCAAGGCGGTCGCGGAGGCGCTCGGGGTCTCCCAGCGCACCGTGGAGCGGTACGTCGTCGGCACACTCAAGCGGCCCCGCAAGGACCTGCGTGCGCGCATAGAGCGTGAGGTCAAGCACCGCTGGCAGCCGCAGATCCGGGCGAAGGCCAAGAAGAAGGCGGCAACCACCGACGGCCTGGTCCTCTCCAGCCGAGCCCGGTTCGGATTCACCGCCGCCCCGGGCACGACCGACGACGCCCGCATCCGCGACATCACCCAGGCCCTACCGCCCCAGTGGGCCGACCGCCTGTTCACCGCCCGCGAGCAGGGCGCCACCGAACAGCAGCTCCAACGCATCGCGGCCGAGGGCCTCGCGCAGATGTACTTCCGCGCCAACGACACCCGCGCGGCCGGCCTGGGCGTGGAGTTCACCGACGTGGAGCACATCGACATCGAGCTGTAGCAGCCCCCCACACCCGTGAGGCCTGCCCCGCACACCCGTGAGGCCCGCCCCGCACCCCTGGCGCTGGTACAGGACCTCACCCGTACATCCGCGGGGACGGACTTCACGCACGCGTCGACGTGCCAACACCGCACGCCCGCCCCGGTCACGGCCGACGGCTGCCTCGCCCCGTTCGGCGAGCTGCCGCCCGACCCGCTTCACGTCCTCATACTCGCGTACAGCGCGAGCGGCCGCCCCGACCGCCACAGTTCCCACTGCGCGCCTGGGGCAACGGGCAGGCTGGTGCTGGTGCTGGTGCTGGTGCTGGTGCTGGTGCTGGTGCTGGTGCTGGTGCTGGTGCTGGCGGTGGTGTGGGGATGCGCCACTCCTTGGAGTCGTGGGGGAGGGCGAGCCGCGGTCGGGTGCGGCCGGTGGGGCGGCCGGTGGGTCGCAGTCGTGCGGCTCCCCGCCCGCGTGACGCGCTGGGCGCCGGCGCGGGCGGGGCCGCGGTAAGGCCGGGGGTTCAGGTCAGCGCTGGCTGGGGAGCGTCGGCCGGACGGCGCCGGTCTCGCCGGTCCGGTCGAATGCTCCGGGGCGGGAGAGGTCGTCGAGGAGTTCGTCGATGAGGTCCTGGGTGACGTGGGGCATGACGTAGATGTGGCTGTAGTCGTGGCGGCGGCCGTCGAGGTTGAGGGGCACGCAGGCCAGGGTGTACTTCTCGGTGATCTCGGCCCTGGGCTGCTGGAACCAGACGCTGAGTGCGTGGTCGCCGTGGCCGACCTCGATGCCGTCCTCGGCCCAGGGCTCGGCGCGATCCTTCAGCTGCAGACTGAGCCCGCGCAGGCGTTCGGCCGTGTATTCGGCGAGCCGCAGGACGTCGGCGGCCTGGCGGACCTGCTGCTCCTCGCTGAGTTGGGCGAGGTGGTTCCACATGGCCAGGGAGGCGAATCCGCTGCGGGAGCCGGCGAAGGTGCTGTCGGGGGAGGAGACGACGGCCGGGTCGGACGGCGGACGCAGCTTGGATCCGGCGCGCGACATGTAGATGCCGGTGGGGACGGGTGCTCCGGGGTACTTGTGGCCGCTGGTGACGATCGAGGACACCTCGGGGATCCGGAAGTCGAAGACCGGGGGCGCGGTGTCGATGAGGCCCGCGTTGCGGGCCTTCTCCAAGTAGGGGGCGTAGGCGCCGCCGAGGGCCCCGTCGACGTGGATCCAGTAGCCGTTGCGGATGCTGACCCGCTCGGGGTCGTCGGGGTCGAAGCGGACGGTGCGGTCGACCAGGCCGTGCCGCTCGAAGACGGGGCGCAGACGCTCGCAGGCGGTGGCGACGTCGTCGTAGGCGCCCTTGAAGACGCTGCCGATGTTGAAGTTCACCAGGACGGGGTGGCCCTTGGCGGCGAAGAAGTCGACGAGGGCGACCAGGGCATCGACATCAACGGTGCCGGGACCTTCGTCGCCGCCGGTGGTGGGGACACCGCCGAGCGGCCAGCCGTTGTAGGTCTGCATCTTGGTGCCGGCCACGTCGATGGGGCATTCACCGGGGTAGAGACTCCCGCCCAGGTCGTAGAAGGTCGGGATGTCCAGGACCCGCATGGCCTTGATGTGGGAGTAGTGGGTCTCCTGCGAGAAGAACGCCACCGGGGAGTAGGCGTTGGGGTTGTCGTCGGGGTGCTTGGCCCGAAGGTAGGTGGTACGGCAGCTGGAGTGGCCGGAGACCTCGTCGCGTACGAGGGCGTTGCCGTCAAGGTAGTCGCGGGCGTTCCACAGGGCGTAGAGGTTGCCCTCGGTGCTGCCCATGGACAGCACGTACCCCCACCCGTCCTGGTCCTGCGGGTTGGCCGGATCCTTGGGGAGCGGGACGTGCCACAGGCGGGCGTAGTGTTCCAGCACCGCGCGCTCCAGCCACCGTGAGTGGAGGCTGAAGTTGCTGTCGACGAACGGGTCCCCGACGTTGTTGATGTGATACCCCAGGAAACGTCCCAGCGCGGCGTGGCCGGCAAGCGACAGGTTGACCTGGTACCCCAGCAGACGCCCGCTCCGCTCGCCGAGGTGACCCTCCAGCTTCTCCAGAACCGCGGTCCGCTGCTCGTCGGTGTAGGCGTCGGTCCCCAGCCGGTAGTCGTCGTTGGCCGGCAGCGCCGCCAGGCCCGCATCGGAGTGTTCGACAGTCATTCCGTGTCCGATTCTGAGCGATTTCCCGAAACGGTGGAGTGGACGGTGCTGGTCTACCGGGTCCACCAGTCCCAGGAAATGCTCGGGATCAAAGGGATATGGAAGGGCGCGAGGAAAGCCGCCGGTCGATTCGTCAGCCGAAAGTCCGCCCGGCCGCAGGCTGCACGGACCTGCGGTGACGTCAGCGACTGGCGACGGATCGCCCCATCGGGCGTCTCGCGATAAACAGAATATGCACAAGCGGGAACTCGAATTACCAGATCTCCCACGTTTATCTGGCCATGGCCATTTCGGGTGAAACTGAAGAGGGGCCAACGCCGGACGGCTGTCTTTGTGTACCCGAGGGGGAGCCGCCTGGTGGGTGAGGGATCGCCGGCAGCCGCGGAAGCGAAGTCCCGGCGTGAGACCGCGTCCGCCGAAGCCGGCCGTACGGGCCGCCGCCGGTCGCCTTGCCCGGCTCCCACGAAGTCACCGCGACGCCCCGCGCGTAACCGTCTCCGGTCGACGGTCAGCCGAAAATGAGCTCGACGTCCTTGTCCAGGCAGAGCCGCATGACGGCGATCAGCTGGCGTACGTCGTCGCCGCGCCGTCGGAGAACGGGATCGCTTTCATCGTGTCGCCACTGGTCGATGATTGCCTCCAGGCGGGGCAGCATGGCAGCGATTGGGTCGGCGTGAGGTCGGGACCGTCGTCGTCCGGGTGATCGAGAAGCGGTGTCAGCGTGGTGGAGACGCTGCTCCACGGACGGTCTCCACCGAAGCCGTGCATCTCGGCGAGCGTGAACCCCTCGGCCTGCGCCAACCACGCCCTGAACGCGCCGAAGCCGCTGTAGGACCAGGAGATGTCCGGGCTGCTGACGTCGTCATCTCCGGGAAAGAGTACGAGCCCCATCCCGCTCTCCTCGCTCGCCAAGTGCCCAGGATCAGCCGCGGGGAGGAGCGCCGGCAACTGAAATGTCTGCCGCATGACTGGTCTGCTGCGGTTCGCCATGACTGGTCTGCTGCGGTCCGCCTCGTGCCGGCGGCGTTTCTGCCGGAGCAGCACGGCCATCGCCTCCAACCAAAGGCCGTTGCGCACGAAAGGCCTTTGCGCGTGCCGTCGTCCGGATGGTGGGGTGGCACGGTGACCAACCACGATGAGGCGGCGGCTGTCCGACCGTTGACACTGGCTTGGGTGAGCCGGCACCTGGAGGCCGGCGAACGGATCGTCAGAACCGAGGCGCTGCACGGCGGCATCACCGCCGAAATGCGGCGGCTGACCCTCGGCAGGCGGGACGGAGGCACCCGTGAGCTGGTGCTGCGGACCTTCGTCGACGTGGAGCACGCCGAGGACTGGCTGAACAGGGAGGCCGGCGCCCTGACCCTGCTCACGGGGACCGGCGTGCCGGCTCCCGGACTGGTCGCGGTTGATCCGACCGCCGCGCACTGCGAGTATCCATCGCTCCTGATGACACATCTGGCGGGCCGAACCGTCCTGGATGACGAGGGATTGCAGACGCGTGTCCCTGTGCTGGCCCGTCAACTCGTGGCGATCCACGCGTTGCGCCCCGCCGAGCGGCCCCGGGAGTATGTGGCGTTGACGACCGCCGACACCGTCGTGACTCCGAAGGGCGCCGACGCGGCGGCATGGGCCGCGGCGATCGACGTGATCCGCAGGCCCGCGCCGCCTTATGAAGGGCGGTTCCTGCACCGGGACTTCCACCCCGGCAACGTGCTGTTCGACGACGTGGTGTCCCCAAGCCCGGCAGGTGCCCGGATCACCGGCGTCGTCGACTGGGCGGCCACCTCCTGGGGCCCGGCGGACCTCGACGTCGCGCACTGCTCCACCAATCTCGCGCTGCTGCACGGCCCGGCGTGGGGCCTGCGGTTCGCCGAGGCGTACGAGGAGGCCGGCGGGGTGCTGGCCGCGGCCGCGAGCGAGCGGCTGTACTGGCAGGTGCGCGACGCGCTGGCATTCTCGGAAGAAGTGCAACTGGTGGCGAAGCCATGGCAGGAGGCAGGACGGACAGACCTGACGACGCGAGCCGTGGAGCAGCGGCTGGATGCCTACGTCACCGCCCTGATGGACGCGCTGGACTGAACCTTCGACGGCCGGCCGTGTGGCACGGCAATCGCGGGCCCGCCCAGTTCCCCTGAGCCCGGCGGGCTGTGCCGGTTGCAAGGCCGCGCCGTGCCCTCTGCTGCTGGGGCGTCAGATGGCGCGGCCGAGGTAGGCGTCGAGCCGGTCGCGGGCGGCCACGAGTCCCTCGGACCACTTGGCGAGACCCACCGAGACCCACCGAGACCCACCGAGATGCGCCGCATCGGCACGGGGACGAGGACGGGGACGGGACGGGGTGGGGCTACCCCTACCGCACTCGGGCATGCTGCCCGGATGGCCCGGTGGATCTTGAACGAGCAGGCTGAACACGTCCGGATCTCCGAGGGAAGGAACTCCCCGTGTCCAGTGTGAAGTCCCTGCGTCGCCGCGCGGCGCGCACCACTGTCGCCGGCGCTCTCGCCATCGCGGCGTGCGCCACCCTGATGACCAACAGCGCCGAAGCGATCGTCAACGGGACCGATTCCACTGAGCACTACTCGTTCATGGCAACGATCCCGGAGTCGGCTCCCAAGCACGGGCTGTACGACGGTACCTGCGGGGCGTCGCTGATCGATCCGCAGTGGGTGCTGACGGCGGCCCACTGCGTGCAGGGCGACGGCCTTGAGCTGGACGGCATCGTCCGGATCGGCAGCAGGCACCGGAAGACCGGGGGCACCGTCCGGGCCATCGAGCGGACCGTCGTCCACGCCGGCTACGTGAGCGGCGACGGGAAAGCCGCGAACAAGGCTGACATCGCACTGGTCCGCCTCGACCGCCCGGTCACCGACAAGCCCATCCGCATCGCGGAGCGGGCCGGGCGACCGGGCGCCCCGACCCGGATCCTGGGTTTCGGCACCACCGTCGACACCGAGCTGAAATTCGCCGAGCGGTTGCAGGAGCTCAACACACGCAGAGGTGCCGACGCCGAGTGCGCCCCCGGATACGCGGACCGGACCCGTTTGTGCACGATCAGCCGCGTACCCAAGGCCATGGCGTGCTTCGGGGACTCCGGCGGACCACAACTCCAAAAAGACAGGCACGGGCGATGGGAGCTCATCGGAGCCACCTCGGGCCCCGGAGCCCCGGGGGTCGCCTGCTCCGCCGGACCGGGCCTCTACAGCCACGTGCCCGCCTACGCGGACTGGATCCACAAGACCATCAAGCGCAACGCCTGATGCGGCGCCGGGGCCCTGACGAGCGCGATATCCCTCGGACCGAGCCCCGCCCTCCGCCACGCCGCCATCGCAGAACTCCTCGGCTCCGGCCGCACCACGGGGGAGATCAAGCTGTCCTGTCCGGGCTGATCGCCGACGTACAGCGCAAATGACCCAACAGGGCAACTCACCGGCGTGTGCGCGAGAGACCCCTGACGGGGGCGGGATGGGAAAAGGCCGCACGGACCCAGGCTTGTCTCACAACGCGCCCCACCCATGCGGCCCTCCTCGCGTCACTGAGCGAGCACCTCGGTGTTCTGGCAGGCGACCAGGAGCCATTGCCCGTCCTCCTTGGCCATCACGTAGAGCGGGGTGCCCGCGTTCCCGATCGGCTCCCCTTCCCGCGTCCGGTACTGCGCGTGCGCCTTGACCGCGGCGACGTCGGGGCGGATGAACAACACGTCCACCACCTCGTACGTGGCCGTCGAGTCCTTCATGGCGCCCGGCAGCACCTGGTGAGTGAAGGCCGAGATCTCATCGCGACCGGTGAGGCGCTTGCCATGGCCCGTCGTCCAGATCGCGTCGGGGCGGAACAGACCGACGAACTCCTCGGGCAACTCGTTCTGCTGGGAATGCTCAAGCTCGGCGATCACCTGCTTGATCGCTTCAATCTCGGCTTCCTGCGTCTGCTGATCGATGACTGTCGTCTCCATGCCGATCATCATGGAACCTCAACCGGACTTGAGATCAAGTCCCAACCCAGAGCACCGCGAGGACGAGTCCCAGCAACAGGTACACACTCAGATCGTGGGTTCTGAAACCAGCTCGGCGAGATGCGCCAGATCATGCGACGGAGCATGGGCGTCCCGCCAGAGACCCCCTATGAGTGGGGGAGGAGCGCCAGGCGTAGGTGCGCTCGACGTGCCACCGCTGAAGTGGCCTGGACCGGCGCCTTGGTCCCCTCGCGGGCCATCCGACCACGCAGCCCCCGTTCCTCGAGCAGGCCCGCTCCGGAGCGGTGTGCACGTCCTCCTCGGCGATGGTGCCGGTGAACGAGCCGTCGACGACAGGAGGATGACATCGCGGGTGCCTGCCGGGTTGCTTCGAAACCGTTGGACGCCCTTCGGGTGAGTCGGCGAGCATCCGCAGGTGACAGATGAAGCCGATCACTGGGGACCGTTCACGCGGAGCCCGAAACATGTCCGTTTCGTCGAGCTGTCCGGCGACGCGATGTCCGCTTTGCTCGATGGAGACCTGTCCCAAGCCGGCAAGATCGCGGGGGTTTCGCTGACCGAGTACTTCGTGACCGACCAAGCGCGGTGGCTGTGGCAGCTCCGGCTCGACCAGATGGCCACCGATCCCGGCCGTGCGCGGTGGATGGTGCGACAAGCGGTCGTCGGCGACAAAGGTCTCGTCGTCGGACACGCCGGGTTCCACGGACCGCCCGATGAGGTCGGCATGGTCGAGATCGGCTACTCCGTTGCTCCCACTTCCGTCGCCAGGGATACGCCCGATCCACACTGATCGAGTTGCTCCGCCGGGCAGCAGCGGAAACCGCAGTCATGACCGTGCGGGCGACGATCAGCCCCGACAACGTGGCGTCCCTGGCCACGATCTCGGGCTTCGGCTTCGTTGAGGTCGGAGAGCAGTGGGACGAGGAGGACGGTCTCGAACTCTCCTTCGAAGTTCCTGTCCATCGGGTTCCCCCCCCCGCTAGACGGGCGAGACGGTCCATGTAGCCGACCACTGAGACACCTCAACGCAGACAGCCAAGCTCCGTCCTTGAGCGAGGCCGGCCACCGTTCGGTCTCGCTGATCTCCGAGAACACCGCTCGTCGACGTCACCGGAGACAGTCGACGATCAACTGACCCGTGAATACCGAGGAGAAATAACGGCACTTCCATGTCCGTCCGTGGGAATACCGATCCAGCGGTCATCAGCGAGAACGACCACAGTCGGACGGTTAAGGATTGTTCCCGCTTTGCCCACTCAGGCGCGTTCCGGCCGCTTGGGCTGACTCCATTCTGGTGCCCAGATGCCGCTGTCAGGGCGGCCGGGATACGCGGCAGTGAGATAGCGACGTAGGGCGGCCAGGGAAGGGTGGGGGTTGCCGGTGCGCCAGATCAGCGAGTGGGGATAGAGCGGGGTCGGGTTTTCAAGGGGGATGCGGCGCAGATTGTGGCCGACGGGCCACACCAAGGGGGTCTGTTCGCTGACGAAGGTGGCCAGCGTCGTGGAGCCGGCGATGGTGTCGAGCAGGGGCTCGATACCAAAATCCGGGCCGACCGAGTCGATGATGATGCCGAAGGCGGCGGCGAGTTCGTCGTAGTAGGCGGCCCACTCGGTGCCGGGCAGGTTGCCGGGCATCCAGATCCGTCGTCCGGCGAGCTGGGCGGGAGTGAGCGCGCGGGCCTTCGCGAACTCGTGCCGCGGTCCGGTGAACAGGTGCAGCGGTTCATCGAAGACGGCAGTGGCCTCCACGCTGCGGGGAAGTTTCCGGCCCGGCAGGATCACGGCACGGAACGTCGCGTCGATCGTCCCGTCCCGGACCGCGCCGATGGCCGTCTCAGAGTCGAACAGCGTCACGACGTCCAACTCGATCTCGGGATGGGCACGATGGAAGCCGCGCAGCAGCCCCGCCAGGGAGAGCTGGCGACCGATCACGTCGACACGCAGTGCCCGATGGCCTGACCGCACGGACGCCACGGCGCGCTCAGCGCAGTGGAGGAAGGCTCGGGCATGAGGCAGGAACGCCTGCCCGTCGATGGTGAGCCGCGCTCCGCGGGCGTCACGGACGAAGAGCTGGACACCCAGCTCCTTCTCCAGCGCGGCAACGCGCTTGGACACGGCCTGCGGCGTAATCGACAGGCTGGCGGCGGCCTCCTGGAACTGCTCCGCATCCACGACGGCGACGAAGGTGCGCACGGCGATGACGTCCATGCAGCTCATCCTCTGCAGACAACCAAACGTTGATCCTGGCAGCCATATTCGTTGTTTGATCCCGGCGGACACCGAACGCTTTGATAACTCCGGTCAACCCCTAGTTGATCACTGTCGTATCCGACGGGTGTCATCCCGATCACGACCCGAGCGCTCCACGTGAGGAATCCGCATGCCCGATCAAGACCGTCTCTATGTCCGCACTCCCGAGTTCGCGCGGGTAGCCGAGCGAATCGAGTACGTGAACACGCTCACCTCGCGGCTCAACGTCCTGCCCTTCGACGACAAAGCCACACGCGCGGCCCTGTTGGCCGAAATCGTCGGCAAGCCGGTCCCCAGCTCCGTCACCGTCTATCCGCCCTTCTACACCCACCACGGGCTCGGCATCGACTTCGGCGAGCACGTCTTCGTCAACCAGGGCTGCACTTTCATGGACGAGGGCGGCATCCGCCTGGGCGACGGCGTCCTGATCGGCCCGAAGACCAACCTCATCTCCGCCGACCATCCCCTCCCGGCGTCCGAGCGACGCGAGTTCATCACGATGGCGCCCATCACGATCGAACCCAACGCCTGGCTCGGCGCCGCGGTCACGGTACTCCCCGGCGTCACGATCGGACGCGGCGCCGTGGTCGGCGCCGGAGCCGTCGTCACGAAGGACGTCCCCCCCAACACCCTGGTAACCGGATCGACCGCGTTCGCACGCAAACAATGGAACGACTGAGCCCAAGGCGTGCGAAACGGCACTCGATCGGTTCGCCGACGCGCTTCCCGGCGAACCAGCGGCGCTCGCCACCAGACCGCCCACCCAGACCGCCAACGTCCGCTCGATACGGCAGGCGGCGAAGCCGGGATTCATCGAGTGGAGCGGTTCGAGGCCTACGGCGCCGAGCAGTGGCCGGGGCGCACATCACGCGCCAGCTGATGCACGGCGCGGCGACGACGTGGACCGCGACGACGACCTGGACCGCGACGACGACGGCCTGGCGGCCGGTGCCGCCGCAGAACCACGGCCCGGTGAAGCAGACCTGACCGGCTGCCAGTCGCCCAGGCGATACCAGGGGCGCAGCCGCCCGAGAGATGGCCGGCCGGGAGCACGGCGGCCACGGTGACGTCGAGTCAGGTAGGGGCGATGTCAAGAGGTGTGATGGTCCCCACGGAAGTCAAGCATGTAGAAGACCTTGTCGAAGCGGCGGCCACCCATCGCGATGAAGCGGGGAAGACGCCCGTATTCGCGGAAGCCGAGGGAGCGGTACAAGCGCAGCGCCCCGGCATTGTCGGCGCGGGCCTCCAAAGTGAGCACCTCGATCCCCGCTTCCTGGGCATCGGCAACCAATGCGCTGGTCAGCGACCTACCAATGCCCCGGCCATGCGCCTCGGAAGCCACAGCGATCTTGTCGAGATCACCGTGCTGCCGATTGGTGGGGCGCGCATAGCGCAGCCAATAGCCCAGCCCGACCAGCCGCCGATCGAGGTAGGCGGCGCGCAGCGCGCCGTCCCCGACCCGCGCAGCACGGATGACGCGGTCCATGACCTCCCTCACCTCGTCCACCCCCGGCGGGTCCACCCAACCAAGCGGCGCCCCCGCGCGGACCAGGTCTGCCAGGCCCCGGTGAGCCTCCTCAGGGAAGCACGCCACCAGCTCCGGGTCGGCGGTCAACTGGGCGGCGTCGAAGAGAACAGGCCGGGAACTCGCGGTGCCCATCGAAGCAACATCCATGATCGGCAGCCTAGAGGCGCCCTCGACTCCCCGACAGCGCCGCAAGACGTAAAACCAGGGACGGGAGCGCGGCCCGCGACGGACCGCGCCCGCCCGAGGCATGCCGCGGGCAGCACGGATACCCGAATGCTTACCCCGGTCCCTGAACTGCGGTGATGGACCCTCGGCGAGGCAGGGGTAACCGGCCGCCGGGCGCGGCACCGCCGCGCATACACGCGCCCGGACGCCCACCCTCCAAGCACGATCAACATGCAGGCGTCTCCCACCGCCCAGCCGCTGCTCATCATCATCTTCCGCCAGCTCCTGAACCGCTCGCCGGAAAACCACTCGTGAGACACCACGAACCTTCCCGCCTCCCCTCCATGCGCCGTTACGTCCACCGCATACCGATGGCGGAGAGTTGTTCCGCGCGCTCCGGGAAGAGTTTCGCGGCTCGGGTACGTTGGTTGCTGATCCAGGCTCCGAGCCGGAATTCCCGCTGCTCTTGGTCTTCACCGCGGACTGCGCCCATAGTGAATGTCTCGACGTGCTTGCGGGTACTCGGAGGCGCCCCTCGCGTTCGTAGTACTGCCGGGCGGCAGCGAGGTTGGCGGCCCATTTGTCGGCCTGGCTCGTGCGCGGTTTCGGCTTCTCACCTTCGTCCGCGGGCTCGATCCCGAGAACCTGTTCGCACATCCACTGCTGCACAGCGGTAAGCCGGTCCCAGCCGAACCGGACCGACCTCACCCACCGCCCCAGATCCTCACCCTGGTGCACGACCATGTCCGGCTCGGTCGGCAGTGTGCCTCCGGCCTCCACATGGAACCGAACGAGGTGGAACGCACGCTGCCATTCCACCGGCCAGCTTGCTGAGTCTCACTTCGATGTCCGGTGAATGGCTCATCCTGATGTCCTGTGCCCTCTGCTGCTGTAGCCCTTTTCGCGTGCTCATTTGCCGGGTCTCGGCGGAATCAAGGACGGCAGCCGATGAGAAACTGATGTGATGTCAAGTGATTGATGCCGACCACCGATGCCGCGCGGGAGCCGCTGGAAACGTACGTGCGGGCCCGCCGGCCTGAGCGGGTGCCGGTCACGCTAGTCCACAACCGCAGCCGGCTGAGCGCCGCCTACACCGGCACACGGCTCACCACCGAGGCGGTCAGCGGGCACGATGATCCTTCCGGTGCCCCGACCGCGCTGATGCCTTATGGCACCCGCCCGGCCGACATTCCGGCACCCGTCGAGGGCGGTTCGACGGGCCTGGACGGCGGCGCACGGGAGCCGACCGAGACAGGGGAGTGGGCGGCGGCCCGGAGGGCTTCCCGCGCGGCCAGGACATCGCGCTGTTGGCCCAGTTCAGCGCAGCGACCACCGATCAGGCGCAGATGGCAGTGCTGCCCGTGCAGTTCAGCGCGCTGCGATTGCTGGCTCTGTCGGGCAAGACGGTGGTCGTCGACGAGGCCCATGCCCTGACCCCATACAGCCATCTGCAGTTGTTGCGGCTGCTGGGGTGGCTGGGGAGCATGCGGACGCCGGTGGTGCTGCTGTCAGCCACGATGCCTCCTCGACGAGCAGCGCCATGGTGGCCGCGTATCTGGCCGGCGGCGGGTATTTCGAGCTCGAGGCGCCGGACCTCTTCGAGCAGGTGCTGCACGAGTTGGGCCTGCACGTCGAGGTGCTCACCGATGCTCGGGCTGCGAGGTGGGCCCTGGCCTACTGGCTCGCCGGGCGCATGGTGGACGGTTCCCTCGACGCTGCGGCAGGCGCCTTCCGGATCTGGCGTGACGTGGTCTGGGACCTCGATTACCCTGACGCGCTGCAGCCGCTCGTCGTGTGCGCGCACAACCTCGACGACTGGGACGAAAGCTGGAACGTACCCGTCGAAAAGCTCAAGACCGATGCGGTCGAGGCAGCTGCACATTTCCTGACCCAGCAACCACCGGCCGAGCACCACTGACTCCCGGCGAGTTCCCTTCAGCTGACGCCGCCTCACCTTTCCTGACATGGAACTCTATGTATTCCGCGCCGCCGCCTGGCCGCCACCTTGGCCTGCGCGCTGCTGATGGCGTCCGAGGTCGTGCGCACTCCCGACACATCTGCAAAATCCAGCATCAGACGGAGACCCGGGTGACCCTGCAAAGGCCGCACCACCGCCCGCCCGCGTACCTGTGGCGGCCGAACGACGCGCTAGCCAGAGCGGCCGGGCAAGGAACGAAGGCTCACGGCACCCTGAAGAGAGGAACGGCCGACTTGATTCCGCCTTGAGGAACCATCTGCCCAGGTGAGAGCGTGTGATCACCTGATCATTGGTTACGGGGGCTGTTTTCGTATGGGTGTTGTGCTGCCTGGGTGGGCAGACGAGGTTCTCGACCTCATCGGGGTCTCCTGGCCCAACGTCGACGAGGACGACTACCGCGAGATGGCCACGGCCATGCGGGAGTTCGCCGACGACATCGACGAAGGCGCGAACGAGGCGCATCAGGCTGTCCAGGGCCTGGTGGGCTCGGCGGGCGGTTCACTGGCCGTGGAGGCGCTCAACGCCCACTGGAGCAAGATCAACGGCACGCATCTGAAGAACCTGGGTGAGTGCGGCCGTATGGCGGCCACCGCGCTGGACGGCGTCGCGATACTCATCGAGGGCGCCAAGATCGGTGCACTGGTCCAACTGGGCATCCTCGCTGCCGAGGTGATCGCCGCTCAGGCGGCAGCACCCTTCACCCTCGGACTGTCCGAAGTCGGCGCGCTGGCTGCTACCCAGGCCACTCGCGTGATCGTGAAGCGGCTGTTCAAGGAGGTCTGCCAGCAGGTCGCCGAACAGGTCATCAGCATCGCCCTGACCCCCGTCGAGGAAGCCCTGGGGGCGATGGTCGGTGACCTCGTAGTCCAACTCGGCGCCAATGCACTGGGCGTCCAGGACGGCGTAGACCTGAACCGGACGGCCAACGCAGGCAAGGAAGGCTTCAACCAGGGCCTGCAGAACGCCAAGGACACTGCGAAATCGGCTGCCGGAAACCCGATGGAACTCCTCAGCGCCGGCGGCAGTAGCGGTGGCGGGGAGGGGGCGGCGGAGCCGGCGCCGCAGGCGGATTCAACTTCGACCCGGACGAGCACGATCGTGCAGTAACCGGATTGCACAGCGCCGGCGGCACGTTCCGCAACAAGGCCGGCGGGAAGATCGGCCGGGCCAGGAGCCACCACGGCCGCACCCGCGGCAAGGACGCCATTGCGGATGCGGCGAACGCGATGCTCGACAAGGTCATCGACGGCATCGAGGACGGCGTGAAGAAGACCGCCAAACACCTCGACGACAACATGACCCGCGGCGTCAAACAGATGGCCAAGAACCATCACGACAACGATCGCGCGCTTTCTGATCACTTCGCCGGTCTCGGCAAGGGCGGCAAGTCCGGCCCGAAGGCCCCCCACACCTCCCTCAACTCCGCAGGCAAGGGCCCCGGCCGACCGGGCAAGGGGAATCCCTCCCTCGCGGGACCGAGCAAGAGCGGCCAGCCCTCGAACGGCAACATCGGCTGCCACACCGCCGGCGACCCGGTCGATGTGGTCTCCGGCCAGATGATCACCAACGCCCGAGACCTGGAACTCCCTGGCCTGCTGCCCCTGGTCCTACGCCGCGCCTATGCGTCCGGCTACACAGCAGGCCGCCTGCACGGTCCGGGCTGGTCCTCCACCATCGACCAGCGCATCGAGATCGACACCAAAGGCATCCACTACGCCGGCGACGACGCACAGCTCCTGCACTACCCGCTGCCCACCCACACCGGCGAACAAGTCCACCCCGAGACAGGTGCACGCTGGCCGCTCACCTGGGACCGGCACACCGACACCGTCCGCATCGAGGACCCCGACCGCGGCTGGACCCGCCACTTCGCCCTCTCGGGCACAGTGGCCGGCCTGGAGCACACCACCCGCGCGATCACCGAGATCACCGACCGCAACGGCCACAGCATCACCTTCGTCCGCAACGAGACGGGGACACCGACGGAGGTGCGTCACGGCGGCGGCTACCGGATCGCCATCGACACCATCCCCACCTCGGACGGCCTGCGCATCGAGGGCCTGCGGCTCCTCAACAGCACAGCAACCGGCCCCGGCATCACGATCGTCGGCTACGAGTACTACCCGGACGGCCGCCTGGCCGGGATCGTCAACTCCTCCGGCCTGCCCTACGAGTACGAATACGACGACGCAGACCGCATCACTGCCTGGACCGACCGCAACGGCCAGACCTACACCTACGTCTACGACGAAAACGGCCGGGTCACCCGCGGCATAGGGGAGAACGGGGAACTCTCCGCCCAGTTCCACTACGACCCCACCCGCCGAATAACCACCGTCACCGACAGCCTCGGCCACCCCACCGAATACCACTACGACGACCAGCACCGCGTCACCACCACCGTCGACCCGCTCGGCAACACCACCTACACCGGATACGACGCCCTGGGCCGCGTCGTCTCCCGTACCGACGAGATCAACCGAACCACCGGGTTCGACCTCAACCAGCACGGCGATCCGGTCCGCATCACCGACCCCGCCGGCGGCACTGTCGAACTCGACTACACCGAACTCCGCCAGGTCTCAGCCATCCGACAGGACGGCGAGCAGGTCGCCGCGTTCACCTACGACCGCAACGGCAACCTGCTCACCACCACCGACGCCACCGGCGCCCGCACGCACCGCCAGTACGACCCCCAGGGCCGCCTGACAACGGTCACCGACGCTCTCGGCCAGAGCCGGCACCTCGAAACCAACGCCGCAGGTCTGATCACCGCCGTCACCGATGCCCCGGGCAACACCGCCCGCCTCACCTACGACGCCTTCGGCCGCACCATCGCCTTCACCGACCCGCTCGGAGCCACCACCCGCCTCACGCGGCGCACCGAAGGCGAGATCACCCAACGCCACCACCCCGACGGCACCACCGAGACCTGGACCTACGACCCAGAAGGCAACGTCACCGAGCAGCGCGACCAAGCCGGAGCGCTCACCCGCTTCACCATCGGCCCCTTCGGCCGGCTGACGGGACGCACCCTTCCCGACGGCGAGGAACAGCACTTCACCTACGACACCGAGCAAAGGCTCCTCTCGGTCAGCACCAACGGCGCCACCTGGAACTACCGCTACGACGAAGCCGGACACCTCGTCGGCGAATCAGACTTCAACGGCAACAGCCTCACCTACCGCCTCGACGGCGCCGACCAACTCCTGGAAACCACCGACACAGCCGACCGCACCACCACCTTCGCCTACGACGTCCTCGGCCAGCTCGTCGAGCGCCGCAACCCCGACGGCTCGACAACCACCCTCAGCTACGACACACGCGGCCTCCTCAAGCAGATCGCGAGCCACGGCATCGCCCTGCACTACGACTACGACAAACTCGGCCGCGTCCTGACCGAAACCGTCAACGGACGCTCCACCACCTACACCTACGACCAGCTCGGCCGCCGCACCAGCCGCACCACCCCCACCGGCATCACCTCGAACTGGTCCTACGACGCCAACAACCAACCCACCCACCTCGCCGGCACCCTCGGCTCCCTGGCCTTCGCCTACGACCCCGCCGGACAGGAAACCACCCGCTTCCTCGGCAACGGCGCAGCCCTCACCCAGACCTGGGACGCCTGCCACCGCCTGAGCGCCCAGTCCCTCTGGGCCTTCGACCACACCGCGCAATCCGCCGACCAGGCCTACACCAGCATCCAGGAACGCACCTACGCCTACCGCACCGACGGCCTGCCCAGCACCGTCACCGACCGCCGCCGCGGCCGCCGCCAATTCGAGCTGACCCCCGCAGGCCGCATCACCCGCGTCACGGCCGACAACTGGACCGAAACCTACGCCTACGACGCCCTCGGCAATATCACACAGGCCCACGACACCCGCGAACCCGACGCCACGACCGCCGGCGAACGCGCCTACACCGGATCGCTGCTGCGCACCGCGGGACGCACCTCCTACGACTACGACGACCAGGGCCGCCTGGTGCGCATGCTGGTGCGCACCCTGTCCGGGAAACGCCGGGAGTGGCGCTACTGGTGGGGCCCAGAGGACCGGCTGGTCAGGGTCGACACCCCCAGCCGCGGCTCATGGGTCTACGACTACGACCCGCTGGGCCGTCGAATAGCCAAGCGCCGCCTGGCACAGCGCGACGGCCAGACCATCGCTGTCGAGACCGTCGCCTTCACCTGGGAAGGCGCAAAGCTGATTGAACAGTTCAGCACAGACGACGACGGAAACCGCCGCACGGTCACCTGGGACTGGGAACCCGGCTCGTGGAAGCCTCTTTCGCAAACCGAGCGCACATGGGCCGCGGACGCGGACCACGTCCACAGCGAGGTCGATGAGCGCTTCTTCGCCATCGTCACTGACCTCGCCGACACCCCCAGCGAACTGGTCACCGCAGACGGGCGCATCGTGTGGACCGCAGAGGAAGACCTATGGGGAGCGGGGCGCGGTGCCCAGCGGGCGTGTCCTCTGGGCAGGCCCGGGCAGTACCACGATGACGAGACGGGCCTCGAGTACAACCTCTACCGCTACTACGACCCGGCCACCGGCCGCTACCTGAGCACCGACCCTCTCGGCGTGCAGGCCGGACCCAACCCGCACGCCTACGTTCCCAACCCCCTGTACTGGATCGACCCCCTCGGTCTGGCCAAGCAGCCCTCGGGTATGGGTGGCTGGTACGGCAAGCTGCAGCCCGCCAACTGGACCGACGGAAGCGACAACACCCGCTACGAGATCAACCATCTCCCGGCCAAGGACTGCTACCTCAACCTCGGACTCCCCACCGACCTCAAGGAGTCCACCGGGCCCGCCATCCGCATGGAGTACGACGACCACCGCGACTTCATCAGCACCGGATCCGGCAAGATCAACGACAAGTGGCGAAGGGACCAAGAAGCCCTTATCAGGCAGGGCAAGTTCGATGAGGCAATGAAGAAGGACATCGACGAGATCCGAAGGAAGCACGGCACCAAGTACGACGCAGCCATCAAAGAGATGGTCGACTCCCTGCCGCACAACCGTAAGTTCCAAAAGTACCTGGCAGACAACGGCTGGAAGATCAGAACCTGCCTCCTACAATGACGACCATGGAAATCGAACTGGACCCGCCGAACGGCATCACAGGCTTCCCTCTGGGCATGCCTGCCGAAGCCGTCAAAGCGGCAGCCGCAGAACTGGGCGAGATCAAAGTCCGGGACGAGGACGCCCCGGACTTCTTCCACCCCATGCGGATCCTCACTCTGCACCCCCAGTTCGAGATCAACTTCGTCATGGAAGACGCCAAAACCCTCGAGTACGCCGAACTGTGGATCCCCCGCCCCGGCCCCGAGGAGATCACGGTCCGCTTCCGCGGCATCGACGTCTTCCGCACCCCGGCCCTCCAGCTGATCCGGCAGATCGAAGACATGGGCTTCACCTTCCTGCACGACGAGCCCAGCTACTGGGTTGTGCCCCGCCTCTCGCTCGGCTTCACCCGCACAGCCGGACACGAGGTACCGCTCGACACAGACGGCGAACCGCTCTACTTCCAGGCCGTCCTCACCGGACCGACCGACTACTACGACTACAAACTCGACAGAACCAGCTGAGCTCACACCTGCGAAACCCCGGGGCTACGGGCACCATCGATCACTCCTGCGCCGGTTGATCTGCACTCGAACGCGTCGAGCAGCTGTCGCAGCCCCTCCATGACGACGGTGACCGACGCGTCGTCCAGGCCGCGGTCCCGGTAGTGCGGCGCGTATCCGCCCGCCA
>NZ_JBWKCJ010000013.1:0-211587 GCF_056436545.1 Streptomyces sp. NPDC043738
GTGGGGCGGAGATCCTCGGGGCTGGGGATGGGGCCAGTTGTTGCCTCCTTCGGCGCTCGCAGAGGGCGGGGGTGCGTTTGTGGGCGCCAACCCCCCCCCCCCCCCCCCCCCCCCCCCGACCACCATCGCTCGATCTGGCGAGCAGGGTGGAGCAAGGTGGTTGCTGCCAGTGGCTGGCCTTCCTTCTACCGGCGAAATGCAGTGCCGACGATGACGATCAGGCAGCGGGGCGGGGGCCGCCGGGTCGAAAACGTTCCACCCCGACGATGTGCCGGACCTTGACCGGGCGCACGATCACCGCGACCCGCTGTTCCCCCGGCATGAGCCACTCGAAGCGCTCGCTGCCCAAGTACTTGCGGGCCAGCTGGTCCATTCGGTCGTGCGCCTCGTCGCCCTCGATGAAGCGGGACACTTCGCCACTGATCTGCACTCGGTCGAACGGATCGGCCGCGTCTGCGTGGGAGAGGTAGACACGGGGGTCGCGACGCAGGTTCTCCTCCTTCACCCGGCCCACCGAGGTGTTGAACATCAACTCCCCCTCTCCCTCCAGGTCCACCCACATCGGGCTGACCTGCGGCGCTCCGTCGGCGAACACGGTGCCGACGTACCAGATGTTGGGGGCTTGCAGCCGGGCGCGGACGGCTTCGTCGAACGTCGTAGTCATCCCGGCAGGCTACCAATCATGATCATCAGGGCCGCTCGGGGGAACCGTGGCCCTGAGGTGAAGCCGATGCCGGAAGGCCATCCCAGCCAGGCCCGTGTCCGATCGGCTCGCCTGCCGAAGTGCTCGGCCCTGCCGGGCCTCGTGCTCAATGGCCAAGGCAGGCACCAGCGATCGTCTGGCAACAGCCCATTGCCTCCCGGTATCGGTACGCGCGGCCCCTTGCCAGAGCCAGGCTCTGGGGTGCATGAACTGCGCCGGCAAAACTGTCGTTCGGCTCCGGCCGGGATCCGTCGTTCGGCTCCGGCCCGGATCGGTCTTCGTGTCAGGGCGTTCAGTCGACCAGGCCCACGGTCTCAGCGACCTTGCTCCGTGCGGCGGGTGAGAGGCCGTAGCCGTACTCCGGCCAGTGCCTCAACAGCATCGATCCGGGAGGGAGGCCATAGCTCGTACTGTTTGCGACCGGCTGCTGATGGGGCGTGTGCACCTCGACGACCAGGGCGGCGCCGCCTTCCTCGGCTGCTTTGGAACGGGCGGCCTGGTTCATCTGCCCTAGCCAGGGTCGTACTTGGCCTGCGGCGTGGCCAGGATCGGACTTGGCCCGCGGAGTGGCCAGGACCGGACTCGGCGCGCGGCGTAGCCAGGATCGGACTTGGCTCGCGCTGCTCTCGGCATCGGCGAGCAGTCACTGCTGAGGTGCGACGGTGGGCGCTTCCACGGGGGAGTCCGGGTGCGGCTTGAACTGTCGGCCACCGCCATCGAGGAGGGTCGGAACCCGTCCTCGATGGCGGCAGCCTGGCCGACACCGCCTAGCGTCTGCTGCCGGCCTGACGGCCCTGCCCTACTTCAGGTGTCGGCCGAAGAACCGGTCCCCGTCCTCCACCTCGAACCAGGGGGTGCCGGTGTGCCCGCCCAGGTTGGCGTGCAGTGTCTTCTCCTTGGTGCCGAAGGCGTCGAACAGGTCCAGGGCCCGCTGCCGGGGGTTCCCCTCGTCGTCCCACTGCAGCAGGACCAGCAGCGGAACGGTGACCTGCCGGGCCTCCCCGCGCTGGGCACGGGGCACGTAACCCCCGGCGAAGAAACCGGCGGCCGCGATGCGTGGCTCGACCACCGCAAGGCGGATACCGAGGGCCATCCACCCCGAGTACCCGACCGGGCCGCCGATCTCGGGCAGCGAAAGAAGGGTGTCCAGGGTGGTCTGCCATTCCGGGACCGCGTTTTCGACCAGCGGTCCGATGAAGGACTCGAAGATCTCGTCGACCGGCTCGCCGGCCTGCATCGCCCGGCGGAGGTCGGCGCGGGCCTGCTCGTCGGCGGCGGAACGGGGCCGGTCGCCGCACCCTGCGGCGTCGATGGTGGCCACCGCGTAGCCGTGCGCGGCGGAGTGCCGGGCGCGGGCCACCAGCCGGGGTTGTGCCTTGGGCAGGCCGTTGTTGTGGGCCATCAGGATCAGCGGGGCCGGTGTGGTGGATGCAGGCGTCCACAGGGTGCCGGGGATCTCGCCGAGGGTGAATTCGCGCTCGAGGACGCCGTCGTCGAGGCGCTGTTCGGAAGTGAAGTGCATGGTCGTGCCTTTCGGGAGTGCTCTTGAACGGCGCTCCCGGACGACGACCTATCGCCCGACCGTGACCCCGGAGGGGAGCACCCATGTCGATACTGCGTTCACGGGTACCACCTCCTCGTTCTCTCGCACGGCCTCCGGAAAAGTAGCAGTGGCCGCCGTGGTCCGCCAACGGGTTTTTCGGGGCTCCCTAAGGACTGTCCAGCGGATCTTGTGAGCGCCGTGGCCTCTGTCGTTGGCATGGCCGTGGGGCGGGGAGATCTGACGAACACGGAGTGGGTCCGACTGAATCCACATCTGCCGAAGTCCGGGCAGCGTAGTGGCCGTTGGGCTAGTCACCGCAGGATTGTCAACGGGATCCTCTATCGGCTGCGCACTGAACTGAGGTGCCATGGTGGGATCTGCCTGCGCGTTTCGGTCCGTGGAGGGCCATGCACGAGCGGCACAGAGGCTGGTCGGCGGACGGTACGTGGGACAAGATCTTCGGGTCCGTCCTGGCCGACGCCGACGCGGAAGGCCGTATCGGCTGGTCGATGGTGAGCGTGGACCCGACCTCCTGCCGGGCCCATCAGCACGCCGCCGAGGCCCGCAAAAGAGTGCCACGGGTGCTGGGGAAGACGCCCGCCCCGTCAGCACCACCCCGACGAGGGACGCGGAGGCTCCCGGGGCGGCCTGACCTGCAAGATCCATCTCGTCGGTGAGGGCGGACGCCGCCCGCTGGCCCTGCTGATCACGCCGGGCCAGCAGGGCGACGCCCCACAGCTCATCCCGGTCATGGAACGCATCCGCGTCGGCCGGCCGGGCGGCGGACACCCGCGCACCCGGCCCGATCATCTCGGCGGCGACAAGGAGTACTCGTCCCGCCGCAACCGTCGCTACCTGCGCAGGCGCCAGATCAAGTTCACCATTCCCCCTTAGCCACAAGCGCCAGCGTGCGAAGCGAACGGGCCTGCAGCGCGCGGACCTAATCGGCAGCCCCAATGGGTCCGCTGCAGCCTCTCCTACGGGCACAAGCAGCCTCTCCTACAGGCACAAAGGGCATTACCACGTAGCTGATCTGCCTGAACGGGGGATCGTTCGCGTACTGGCGACGGCCCCATTGGATCCCGGCGGACGCCGCCGGACGCCGCCGGGGCGCGTTCCTGGCGGAGGGCCTGACAACCCGTCGGTCCCACTCGCCGTTGTCTCAAGGGGGGACGAAGTGGGGTACGAGAATCGGTCACTCGGACCCAGAGTGGTCTCCAGGCTTGGGTGACCGCCACAACCCCCACTCCGGCCCTACTGGGAGTCCGGCCGGGCGGGGCGGGTCTCCAGAGCGCGTCACTCGTTCGAATGGGGTGCACACGTCGTCCCCATCCGGTGTTCGCGGGCCACAGCAGACTAGCCAGGTGCCGGTGAACACCTCCGCTGAAGGGCCCGTAATGGATCACCCACCACAGTGCCCGAAGTGCCGTAACCCCCTGTGGAAGGACACAACAGCTACGGGTAAGGGGTACGAACACTGGTACTGGACGTGCACCAAGTGCTGGTCCAAGTACGAGCCCTCCGAAACCGATCGGAGGAAATACCTCTACGGTTCACCAGGAAGACAGCGCCGTCCCATGCCCCGAGACCCCCGGCTGCCCGGGGCAGCAGAGCGTCATCTATGAGTACGACGACAATGGGCAGTGCGTCTCCCAGACGGCCTGGCCGTGCAATGTCTGCGGCCGCGGCCAAGTAGTCCCCAGGCAAACCCCGTTCGTTGCCCACCCCCCCCGTGACACGAGCGGGGTTTTTCTCATGCCTGCGCACCCCTGACGTGCCACCGGCTGGAGAGCGCCGCCGGGGCAGTGGGCGACACGAAGCTCAGCTTCCTGGGGCATCGAAGAGGTTGGCCACAGCGTCGACCCGGATCTGGGGGCCGCAGACCACCGGACGGCGATCCGGTGGCGTTGAGTGCGAACCGCCGGCATTCGGACGACCGCGGGCCGATCGTGCCGATCCCCAAGCCCAAAGGCTAGCCTGCGAGTTTCGCGACGAAGGGACACCGCGATGGAGTGGACCCGCCCAGAGTACGCCGACACAGTCGCAGCCATGCGAGTTGCCGAACTCGCCATCGGAGGCGAGGACACCCCGCCCATCCGCGGGTTCACCGTCGAGCAGCCGGCAGCGGAAGAGGAGTGACCGGTCTCAGGCGTCCAGCCGCAGAACCGACCGGGTAGACAGCAACTCCACGTACCAAGGAGGAGATGAGGGTGTACGTATGTAGGGCAGATGACGGCAAGCATGGCGGAGCCCCGTCGGACAAGCCGTGGACACCGCCGCCCACACCGCCGTCCCCCGACGGCGACCGCCCCAAGGTGGCATGACCGATGACGAACCCCCGACAGGGGCACACCGCGCTCGTCCGACAACTGGACGAGCGCGGCCTGTTGACCCCCGGATGGCGCGCCGTATGGGAACGCACGCCTCGCCACGAATTCATCCCCGAGGAGATCTGGCGTCAGGGTCCGCAGCGATGCGAACCCATCACGAGCGACGCCGACCGATGGGACCTCATCTACAGCGATGAGCCGGTGGTCACTCAGCTTGACGACGGTCGCGAAGGCGGCCCTGGCGTCGCTACTTCGTCCAACAGCATGCCGTCCATGGTGGCGCGCATGCTCGGCCTGCTGGATGTGCACAAGGGTGCCAGGACCTTGGAGATCGGCACCGCGACTGGCCAGGTGGTCGACCTTCTGTGCGGCCGCTGTGGCGACGAGAACGTGACCAGCGTGGAAATCGACGCGACCCTGTCGGCGATGGCCAAGGCGAACCTTTCCCGCCGGGGCCACGCGCCCACGCTGGTGGTGGCGGACGGTGAGCACGGACATCCGGCCGGCGCACCGTACGACCGGATCATTGCGACCTGCGCTCTGCGGCATGTTCCGTACGAACTGATCGAGCAATTGCGACCGGGCGGCGTGCTGGTGGCCCCGAGGGTGGGCGACTTCTGGTGTGGCGCCCTGGTCCGGCTCGTCGCTGCTGACGACGGGACGGCATCGGGCCCGTTCGCCGGGACGGCCACCTACATGCCGATGCGATCGCACCGCGCGGCCCAAGGCGTTGATCCCGATACCTCCTCGGCGCGTTCACGACGCACCGAGGTACAACCAGGGGAGACGATCACGCCCGGATTCACGTTGTATGCCGGCGCTCGCCTGCCTGGTGTGACGCTTGTTGAAGGGCGGGAGGGTGGAGACCTCCGCGTCTGGGTGAACGACGGGCGGGGATCGGGTGCTGTCGCGGACGGGGACGGAACCGTGACCGAGTTCGGTGAGCGGAGCCTGTGGGGTGAAGTCGAATCGGCTTGGGGTGAGTGGACCGAGCTGGATCGTCCGGCTCACAGCGACATGGGGCTGACGGTCACCGGCTCTGGCGAGCGTGTATGGGTGCGGACCCCTGCCGAGATCGTGGCGCCGGCCGGGCCTCGGCCTCCGTCGGCGATTCAGGCCCGCCTGGTCTAGCCTCGGGCTTTCACGTGGGCTGGCGTCCGGGACGTGACTGAAAACGCGAGAAGTGCCCCTGACCTGCAACGATAGAGCTTGTCGAAGGTCCTGTCAGTTGCGAGGGAAGAAGCACATCCCAGGTGAAGAAGCGTATGCGGCCCAGGCTCAATCGGTTGAGGCTGGCTCGCACACGCCTCCTCCGGCGGCCCCTGAGGTGCGGCGTGGCGCCTGGTGGCAGACAAAGGTGGCAGCGCCCCGAGCTTCGCCTGAGGAGATGGTTGTCAGGCCGTTCGCGCCTTGTCTGAGCGTTAAGGGCACTGCCGCCAGCATCGCGTTTTACAAGCAGCTGGGATTCGATGTGGACTCCAGCACCGCCCGGCCCGGCGACGACATCCACATGATCCTCTACAAGGGGGAGTTTGCTGCGATGCTCTACAGCAACGCCGACTTGAAGAACTGGCTGTCCGTCCTCGCGGACGCACCCATCGGCTTCGCCGGCATGTTCTACCTGGTCGTGGACGACTTCGACGCCGTCCACGACCGGATCACCCAGCATGCCGAGATCGTCAAGGACACCGAGACCGACCGCACCGGTCAGCGCATGTTCTACTTCCGCGACCCGGACGGCTATGTCATCGGCATCAACGACAAAGCCGCCTTCCAAGCCAGCGACATGGGCAAATACGCCTGAACCGCAGGACGACCCACCAGGCGGGAAGGTCATGGCTGGCCCTGGCGGAGCCTTTGCAGTCGGTCGCGGGTGGTGCGAGGCAGGCCGGCCACGACGCATTCCCAGGAGTGTTCGATCATGTCGGCGAGTTCGTCAGCGGGCACGGTGCCGTCCAGCGCCACGGTGTTCCAGTGCGGCAGGCGCGCGTAGTAGCTGGGCCCTACCGCCGGATACTGCTCGCGCAGGTGCAGGGCGAGGTCGGGATCACACTTGAGGGTCACCTGCTCGGGCCGGGAGTCGTTGGCCTCCGTCAGTACGGCGAAGATCTTGCCCCCGACCTTGAACAGGGTCATCCCGGGGCCGGGCTCGCCTTCCGTCGCCTCCGGCAGCCCTGTAGCGGACTCCGCGACGTCCTCTGGGGTCACAGGTGATGCCTCCCTCGCGCCGTTCAGCATGCACAACACACCTAATGATGGCAGCAGGTATAGGACAGTTTTTGTCCTATACCTGCTGCCAACCTCTCTCTGTACGACTTCGCAAGGCACAGAAAGGCCGGCTGTCATGACCAGCAACAAGGTCCACACGGACGCAGACAAGCTTGCTCACGAGTGGGTGAACGCCTACAACGACCAGGACTTCGACCGGTTCGGGGCGCTGTACACCGACGATGTCGCCTACACCGTCAGGGCCTACCAGCTCGCCTTCAATGGTCGGGATGCGCTTCGTGGGCCACATCCAGGAGTACGCGGCTGCCGTCCCCGACCGGATGCTGACCCTCAAGCGGATCATCGCCGACGGGGACTTCATCGCCTTGGAAACCGACTTCACGGGGACCAGCTCCGGGGTCGTGCCGACCCTGCCTCCAGCTGGGGAGCGGATCAGCGCCAGCTTGCAAGACGACTACGTCGGCTAAGCCTCGCGCTCTCTTGGTGTCCGACAGGTGGTCGGACAAACGAATAGCGCCTCTGACCAGCGAGAATGAGGATCGTCAAGATCCTTGTTCCTGCCACCGCCGGCGGCGATTTCCAGGTGAAGAGGCGTATCGGGTCCTACCCGCGTGTCCACGTCGAGGCGGTGGCCGGGCGGTGGTCTGCAGGCGGGAGGCGTTCGGCTGGTGGAGACGGCCCGTAAAACCGGGCTGGACCAGGCGATGTCGGCGGCTCTGGCGCCGTGATGCAAGTCGCGGGCAGTGCACGATCCGGGGAAGATCCTGCTGGATGTGGCCCTGACGGTCGCGCTCGGCGGGGACTGTCTGGCCAACGTGGGCATGCCGCGGGCCGAGCCGGCCGTGTTCGGTCCGGTGGCTTCCGATCCCACCGTCTCCCGCCTCATCGATGCCCTCGCCTCGGCTGGGCCGAAGGCTCTTGCAGCGATCCGCGCCGCACAGGCCCATGTCCGCGGACACGTCTGGAAGCTGGCCGGGCAAGCGGCACCGGACGCCGGCGGAGAGGTGATCGTGGACATCGACGGGGTGCTCGTGCTGGCCCACTCCGAGAAGCAGGACGCGGCGGCGACCTGGAAGAAGACGTTCGGGCACCATCCGCTGATGGCGTACGTCGACCACGGCTGCAGCGGGTCCGGGGAACCGGTCGCCGCCCTGCTTCGACCGGGCAGCGCGGGCTCGAAAACGGCCGCCGACCACATCGCCACAGCCCAATTCGCCCTGGCCCAGATGCCGAAGAAGTACCGGCGCGGACGCTCGACGCTGATCCGCACCCACTCCGGCGGCGGCACCTACGAGTTCGTCAACTGGCTGTCCGCGCGCGGACGCTGGCTGTCGTACTCGGTCGGCATGACCATCACCAATGCCATCCATCAGGCCGTCTTCAAGGTGCCCGCCTCCGCCTGGACGCCGGCCGTCGAACCGGACGGTGAGGTCCGCGACGGAGCCTGGGTGGCCGAACTCGACACCGAACCCAGGCTGACCAGTACGTTCCCGCCCCCACGAGCAGCACCACCCGACCGGAATCGTGGAACCCGGCGCCGACCCGACGCGACAGCCGGGCCGCCACCATGTCCACGATCACCCCAACAAGCCGAAACGGCCCGCCAGTTGGACTGACGATCCGTCACGAAAGATCGAGGCTAGGGCCCCAACGGCTACGGCCGGCAGGTCTACACCGGCCCGATCAGCCGCTCCTTCTGCCTGTGCCGCAACAAGGGCGTCATCTGGGCCGACCAGGGTCCGATCTGGCCCAAGCGCAACTCCTAGGCGCTCTGAGAGGGGTGCCGCCGGATTGCTAAGGGGCCGGACTGTACTCGGCGGTCTTTCCCTCGCGATGACGCAACCGAGCCGCAGTCATAGGACTACCGTGTATTTATGAGTCTTTGTACGGCCCCGGTCCGGGGTCATCGGACCGCCAGCGCAGCTGCGGCGTGCCCGGCGTGCAGCAGCCGACGCTACGGGTACTCATCGCCCCGGCCCTCCTACCCGCAGACGGACTACACGTCGCGGAGCCGTAGCGGAGGCGGCGCGAGCAGTGGCGGCGGGTCCATTAGCGGCAGAACGCGGCCGCCTTGGTCACCGAGTACCTCCTCCGTGACTTACACGCCTGCCGAGGTGCGGGCGCTGACTCCCGTTCGCCGCACCGCCGAATTGCGCGCGCGTCAAAAGCCAGACCGTTGCGACGTCTTCCTCTGCCACGCGTGGGATGACCGGCGCGGTGCTGCTACGGAGTTGCACGACCTGCTGGAAGCAGAGGGCGTGTCGGTCTGGTTCAGCGAGAAGGACATTGTGCTCGGCGAACCGTTCATGCGGGAAATCGACAGAGGCCTGGCGAGGTCGCGTACGGGTCTCGTCCTGGTCACCCCTGCGCTACTGCGACGCGTCGACAGCCGGGGCGTCTCTGACAAGGAGCTCTCGGAGCTCCTTGCACGTGACCTGCTGATTCCTGTCGTGCACGAGACGACCTACGACGAACTTCGGAACGTCAGCCCCTTGCTTGCCTCCCGAAACGGGTTGAACACGGCGGATGATTCGATGGCAGATATTGCCACCAAGATCGCCGAGTTGGTCTCCGTTGAGGACGACCTGACCGCGCCGCCCACACCGGCGAACTAGGCCGTGCTTCGTAGTAGATGGAGCCATTCGTTGATGGCGGATGGCGGATGGCGGACATGTGGACAGCGGCCAGGTAGCGGACGGCGAGCTTGCCGGACCGGGTGGCTGACGCCCGGTGGCGTTTGAGGCGGTTGATGCCGCAGTCCACGGCATGCCGGCCGCGGTGGTCGATCGGGGCGAAGGCGGCCGGTCGGCCGACACGGCTGCCGCGCCTATGCTGGTGACCTGGTCAGCACGCTCGGGAGGCGGCGTGCTGATGCGCGCGCATGATGGTGGAATCCACACTGACCTGCCAGTCGACCAGCCCCGCCGCAACGGCCCTGGCCTGCAACGCGGCCAGGATGCACGTCCAGACTTCGTCGCGCTGCCAGCGCCGCAACAGCGTGTAGACCGCCTGCCAGGAGCCGTAGCACGTGGGCACGTCCCGCCACGGCGCGCCGACCCGCACCCGCCATCGGATGCCGTCGATGAGCTGCCGCTTGCTCCACTTCAAGAGCCAACCCGGCCGGGTCACGCGGCGATGCCGCCGGCGTGCTCGATGACGCTCGTGGAGCTCTTTCTGGGACCGGAGCGTGCCGTTGCGCTCAGGGTGCGCTGTGAAAGCGGCGGTGCAGGTCGCGTACCTGCTCCGCGAGGCCGGGAATCGGGCCCTCCACTACGAGGTCAGGGACGATCGCCTGGATCGGCAGGGGCCGAACGGGAGGTGCGGGAATCCCCAACTCGGCGAGCCAGTAGGTTAGTTGCTCGGAAGAACTTACATACACGATGCGACCCAGCCCGACCCAGCCATGCGCGGCAGCGCACATCGGGCAGTGCTCACCGGAGGTGAAGACGGTCGCCGCCGCTCGTTCCTCGGGGGACATGTTCGCCGCGGCCCAGCGCGCCAGTTCGAACTCCGGATGGCGGGTCCGGTCGCCTGAAGCCACACGGTTGTGGTCCTCGGCAACGACGGTCCCGTCCGCGGACACGAGCACGGAGCCGAACGGCTCGTCGCCCGACTCCAGGGCCTCGGTCGCCAGCTCCACACAGCGGCGCAGGTGCCGCAGCTCAGCGTCATTCACCATGATGCCCCCAGCATGTGATCGTGCGTGATCTTCGAAGGATGCCAGACCCTCGAACCGCTCGGCACTCTCAAATTGGTGGCATGGCGAAAACCCTCGGCAGATGGGCGAACCCGGCCCTTCGTAGGGCGTGCGACCAAGTGGGGATGGTGAGCGATCCCGAGGAATTCCCGAGTTCTCCGGTCGTGAGTTCATGGCGACGTATCGACTCACGTGATCCACGACTCGGTGATCTTTGAAGATCGACCCTAACGGAAATCCCAGGACACCTCCCACCTTATGCGCCACTGCGGTGACTTAAGCGTGGAACCTTTTCGTCGTGCGAGTGCTCCTACAAGAGGCGCAGGTGTGCGCATCTGCGCAGTTGTGCCTGTCTGCAGGCGCACTCAGGCACGCCGCGCGTCACGCACAGCCTGACCATGACGAACGTCAACCAGTGTCGCCCAGGCGGCACTTGGAATCCGAAAGGTCTCCTGGATGAAGATTCAGCGCACCCTGACGGCCGCCGCAGCGGCTCTCGTGTTAGCGCCCGCGGCCGTACTGGCCGCGCCCGCCGCCGCGTTCGCAATGGATCCGGTCTCCGAGGCCGGCCCCCGCACGCCCGCCTCTCCCGACTTACCGGATGCCGCAACACCGGCGGACCGGACGGCGGGTTCCGCGACGAGCGGCGGCGGAACGGGGAACCCGGACGAGGCGCGGCGCCCGGGCGAAGCCGCTGCCGGTGCCTCGGCCTCCCAGGTCCGCGACGGGGCCGCTCGTCCCGCCCCAGGGAAGCCGCCGAAAGTTGCCGGGACCGCCGAAGGGACCACTGAGAGCAACACCGGCGCGGGTGGTGCCACCGGTGGAGGCAAGGACGCCGGTGGTTCCGATGGTGCGGGTCAGTCCTGCGCGTTCGAGTCCGAGCAGTTGCACGTCGCCGTCCACGGGCTGCCGCGCCGGCTGACTGCGGGCGGCGCCTGGACCCCCTTCTCCATGACGCTCACCAACACCACCGGCAAGCCCCTGGGGGAGGTCCAGCCCTTCCTGCTCGTGTCCTCCGCCGAAGATGTCGACCGGCCGTACTGGGAGCTGGAGACCGAGTACCGCGACGCCAAGACGGGGCGGTGGAAGACCTTCCATGACGCGGAGCCCGACGACCTGTTCGGCTCCTTTGCCGTCGGTCCGCGCAGCACCATCACGCTCCAACTGCGCACCCGCGTGGTCAAGAACGCCAAGCCCGGCGCCGGGTACGCGCTCGCCGCCGGCGACTACCGCAACCGCGACGGTTCCTGTGGTTCGGCCAAGGAAGCCTGGTACGACTTCACCATCCTCCCCGCGGGCGCGAAGCCGACACAGCCCCCGACCGCAAAGCCGAGTGAGCCGGGCAAACCGGGTGGCACGGCCGAGCCCGGCCAGAGCGCCGCGTCCGGCGGCGGTACGGGTGGTTCCGATTCCACCGGTGGCCTCAGCCCGCAGGGTGGTGCCCACCTCGCCGCGACCGGCTCCTCTTCCGCGCTCCCGGCGATCGCTCTCGGCGGTGGAGCCGCGATGGTGGTCGGCGCGGGTGCGGTCATCGGCGTGCGCCGCCGGAAGGGCGCGGCCGGTCCGGGCGCCACGGACATCACCGCGTAAGCCCAACCATTTCTCCAAGAACCTGATCACCCAAGGATTCATGGCCTTTGAGCTCAATGACGCTGGAGACAAAGGCTCCAAGGGTCCGAAGAACCGGGAAAGAGATCTTCATGAAACTGCGCCGCGCCCTGTCGGTCTCGGCCGCGACGGCCGCCCTGCTCCCCGTGGCGGTGGCCGCCGCGCCCGCCTCCCAGGCGGCCCCTGCCGCGGAAATCCCGACGTGCTACGACCTCGACACCGCCTACGGGCAGTACCACAACAACACCTTCGTGGGCCGCTCGTTCGGTATACCCAAGTCGATTACTCTCGGCGCTCACTGGACGACCTACACCGCCACGCTCACCAACGCCTCGGCGAAGGAGCTGAAGTCGTTCGAGCTCAGCGCCAAGCTGGGCAGTTACGTCTACAACGAGGGCGAGCGCGACCTGAGCCCGTACGGCGATCTGCAGTACTGGGACACCTCGCAGCGAGCCTGGAAGACGCTGCGCCAGGCCGATGGACGGGCCCGCGGCACCGTCCCCGGCCCGAAGACGCTGAAGCCCCGCGAGTCCGTCCATGTGCAGCTGCGGTTCAGGGTGAGCAAGGACCTGCCCCTGGACCAGTCGTATGACGCGTTCACCGGCCTCACCGGTACCTTCGTCGACCGCTACCGCGACATGGACTGCACGGCCCACGGCGACGCCGGCGGCGGTTTCCACCCCCGCAAGGGCTGAAACCAGCGGGCAGGGCTGCTGTCGTCGCGGCCCGACGGCGGCAGCCCCACCGTGACCCTGGTTATGGCCTCCTCCCCTCACGGTCGTCTCACCTTTGTCCCGTTGCCCGGACGGCTTCCGATGGAATGGCCCAGAGCCGTGACCTACCGCTACAGTGCGATGCTTGTTCGATTCGGTAAGTGGCGTAGGGGGAGATTGTGAGCGTCAAACTGCGAGAAACCGCACAGGCTTTGGCGCAGACGCTCTGGCGGGAACACACCGTCTACCGCGAGCGGTCTGGGGGAGTGGTCATCCGGGGCGAGCATGTACAGCGCTGGATCAGTCTCGCGCCGGCTGGAGGCAGGGACGAGATCCTCATCCGTGCCGGACGCATCCTCGACGGTGGCACCACCGCGCCGGCGCGATCAGAAGCTGTGGTGTCGCTCTCCGCCGAAACCGCCCAGCTGGCGGCGACCTGCCGCCGCCTGCTCGCCGAAACGGCCTCTGGTCCCACGCCGGCCGCATCCAGACCGGCGGCTCCTCGTCAGGCGGCCAACCCCGCCGCGCGAAAGGGGAAAAGAAGGGGTGCGAGGGGCTTCGGCTACTGGGTGATAGTTGCTTGCGTGGTCGGGATCGCAGCCCTCTCGATCTACGGCGCTTCGGTGACTTCGTAACGAGCCTGGCAGAAGAACCCGTACGGGCCTGGCGGAAGAACCCGTGTGGCCGGCGACAGAACCCGTGTGGCCGGCGACCGCCGGGCATTCGGAAACAGCCGGTTCACCCGGGAAGTACGCCGCGGTAACACGCGCTTCCTAACGTCCGGCCGTGAGCGACGCAGCACGTCGCAGTTCCCACGGCACCCCAGGAGGGCGCGGCATGACCCAGGCTGACGCGAAACCGGCTGTCGCGGCGGAGCCCGCCCGCGGGCAGGCGGTATCGGAGACCCTGGAGGACTACACCCTCCGGTTCGCGCCGCGCAGTTACCGCCGTTGGACCCCGATGGTGGTGGCGACCACCGCGCTGGGCGGCATCGCCTATATGGCCGACTTCTCCATAGGTGCGGGGATCGGCCTCACCCACGGCACCGGGAACGCGCTGGCCGCGATCCTCGTCGCGGCCGTGGTCATCTTCGTCACCGGATTTCCGCTCGCCTACTACGGGGCGCGGTACAACATCGACCTGGATCTGATCACCCGTGGCTCCGGCTTCGGGTACTACGGCTCGGTGCTCACCAGCGTCATCTTCGCCAGCTTCACCTTCATCTTCTTCGCGCTCGAAGGCTCGATCATGGCGCAGGGACTGAAGCTGGGTCTCGGGCTGCCGCTGTGGCTGGGCTACCTGGTCTCCACCTTCATGGTGATCCCGCTGGTCATCTACGGGATGAAGGCGCTCAGCAAGCTCCAGGTCTGGACGACCCCGGTCTGGCTGCTGTTGATGGCGGGCCCGCTGCTCTATCTGGTCGTCACCGACCCGGCAACGGTGCAACGCTTCGTGTCGTACGCGGGCTCCGACGGTCGCAGCGGCGTCAACACCGCATCGGTGCTGCTGGGCGCGGGCGTCTGCCTGTCCCTGATCGCGCAGATCGGTGAGCAGATCGACTACCTGCGCTTCATGCCGCCCAAGACCGAGGCGAACAAGCGCAGTTGGTGGACGGCCGTGGTGATGGCCGGCCCCGGGTGGGTGGTGCTGGGAGCGCTGAAGCAGGCCATCGGCCTCTTCCTCGCCGTCTACGTCCTCGCGAAGGTCGGGCCGGCCGCGGCCACCGAGCCCATCCAGCAGTTCACCGGCGCCTTCGCCGCGATGCTGCCCTCGTGGCTGGTGGTCCCGCTGGCCGTGGTCCTCGTCGTGATCAGCCAGATCAAGATCAACGTGACGAACGCCTACTCCGGTTCGCTGGCGTGGACCAACTCCTTCACCCGAGTCACCAAGCGCTACCCCGGCCGGATGGTCTTCGTCCTGGCCAACCTGGCGTTCGCCCTGGTCCTGATGGAGGCGGACATGTTCAGCTTCCTCAACGCCATCCTGGGCTTCTACTCCAACTGCGCCATCTCCTGGGTCGTCACCGTCGCCACCGACATCATCGTCAACAAGTACCTGCTGAAGCTTTCCCCGCACGCCCCCGAGTTCCGCCGGGGCATGCTGTATGCCGTCAACCCCGTGGGGGTCGTGGCCTTCGCAGCCGCCTCCGGGCTGTCGATCGCGATGTACTTCCATGCCCTGGGCGACTTCCTCCAGCCGTACTCGCCGGTCGCGGCGGCCCTGATCGCCTTCGTCCTCACGCCGCTGATGGCGCTGGCCACCAAGGGCCGTTACTACCTGCGGCGCGCCGACGACGGAATCGACGAACCGCTGCTGGACGCGGACGGCAACCCCAGCGCGACCATCTCCACCTGCCATGTCTGCCGGCAGGACTTCGAGCGCCCGGACCTGGCCGCCTGCCACACCCACGACGCGGTGGTCTGCTCGCTGTGCCTGAGCACGGACAGGGCCGGCGACCATGTGCTGCCCGCCGCCTACTAGGGCGCGTGTATTGGGCCGTGGTCTATGGGTGGTCCGGATGTGGGCTTGTCAGCGGCCAGCGGCCAGCGGCCAGCGGCCAGCGGCCAGCGGCCAGCGGCCAGCGGCCAATGTCATACCCCACGGCTAAGGTCCCAGCCATGACCGATGATCAGATACGGGCGGAACAGACCCTCGCCGCCTGGGCGCGGATCGAGACGTGGTTGAAGGAGCATGCACCTCGTACCTCCCAGCGGTTGCCCGCGCCCGCGACGGAGGGCGAGCTCCGCTCGCTGGAGCAGGATCTCGACTTGACGGTCCCGGCCGATGTGCGTGCCTTCTACCTGGTGCGCAATGGGACCGGACCAGCCTCGGATTTCGACTGGCCCACATCCCACGATGCCCCCGAGCCGACCGGGTACTTCCTGCCCGACGGCGAGGGGATCGGCCCCCTGGAGAACCTGGGCACGTGGTTCGAGGGCCCGGTCGCGAGCGAGCGCCTGGACGACGAGCCCGGGCAGCGGTACCTGCCGATCACCACGATCGACCCGGATGGCTTCTACGGCAGCTTCGTCGACTGCACCCCTGGTCAGGGGCACGGGTTGCTCGGGAACTACGCCGAGGCCGCGTTTCCGAACCCGGGGGAGGAGACGTTCGCCGCCTACCTGACCAAGGTCGCCAATGCCCTGTGGGAGGGGAGGGGCTTCGGGGGCGACGACGCGCCGCGTGTGGTCGACGGGCGGCTCGACTGGCGGTAGGCGGGGTCGCGGCCCGCCGGCGGCGACGGCAGTGGGGCGCGGGCCGTCAGGCGGAGACCCTCATGTCGTCAGGCGAAGACCCCCCATTGCGAGGATGCCATCCCTCATCCTTGAGGGATGGCACGGCGCGGTCGAACAGCATGTCCGCCGGTCAGCTCGCGATGTTCTTTCGTGCGACGGAGCTTGGCTGGAGCGCTGCCCCGACGCGCTCAGCGGCGCGTTCGCCAGAAGCCAGCGCGGAGTTCGTCGTGCTGAACGAGAAGTAGTCTCCGGCCAGTTGGATGCGGGCTTGCGGGGCGAGGCTACGGATGAACTGCTGTAGTTCTTGGTAGCCGCCTGCTGGGCGGACGAGGCCGGCCAACGGGTGGTAGTGCACCAGGCTGGTGGTCTGGTGGGCGGTGATGTGTTCGGCCAGATCGGGGATGGACTTTCCGAGCACGTCGAGAGCCGCGGCCGTGACCTCTTGTTCTTTGCTGTCCCGGTGCAGATGACTCCAGTGGGGGTGGAAGCGAAGTGAGACCAGGCCCTTGCCGGCGGGTACTCGGCCGGGCGCGCGGATGTGGTCGATCGTGACGTAATTGAGGTCGGGGTTCTCGCGGGGTGGGCAGAACGCTGCGAGGTAGTCGACCGGCGGAGGGCTGTCGAGTCCGAAGTGGACTCCGAGGTCGGGTGCGTAGTGTTGCTGGGACAGGTACGCGCGCTGCGTGTCCGACAGGCCAGGAACGATGCCGGGGACCTGTGGTGCGGGTACGGCGACCACGCACGCCTCAGCCTCTTCCACCTGAGGGGGCGCGGTTCCCTCTTGCCAACTGACGCGCACTCCGCCGGGTGCCTCTTCCACACAGGTCACCTGGGTGCCCAACCGGACAGGCACCCGCTCCGCCAGCCGTCGCGGTAGGACATCGATGCCGCCGTCGAAGTTGAAGCACCGCTTGCCAATCAGCACTTGGGCGGCGATGAACGCGCCCATGACCGACAATTCGTTTGCGGGGGCGTAGTAGAAGGCTGAGCACAGTGGGCGAATCAGGTAGTCGGTCACCTCCTCGCTGAGCCTTTGCGAACAGTAGTCCTCCACGTTCCGGTCATCGAAGGCCGCGCCTCCCGACATGTCGTCGAAGCGGATCGAACCGGCGACTCGGTGGGCGTCTTTGAGGAGGTTGAGCGCGGCGAACTTGGCGCGCCAGCTGAGCAGGCCAGTGCGCAGGAGATCGGTCCGGCGGTGGCAGCGGAACTGGTGGACCTTGCCGGCGCGCACGATGCCTACGACGTCGCTGCTGGCACGCATCTCCTTTTGAAGCCCGGCGTCGGCCAGCAGGCCGACCATCTCACGGTAGTTGTACGACAGCCACATCGCACCCAAGTCCAGCTGGTAGCCGGCGTGGGTCAGGGTGCGCATCCGCCCTCCCACGTGCTGATCGCGTTCGAGCACGGTTACTGAAAAGCCCGCTTCCTGCAGTCGGAAGGCAGCGGCCAATCCGGCGATTCCGGCGCCCACGACGATGACCCGCCGTTGCTTGCCGGCCAGCTTGGTGGGCCGGTTAGAGGATTCCATTGCTCGGCCTTTCTCCTTCAGTGGGTGCGTGTCTCATACCCAGGGCCAGCGGCCTGGGTAGCCAGGCGGTACCGGAGGGTGGCAAGGGACCAGTCGAGCTCACCCCGCATCATGAACTCGAGGCCGGATCTGAACCCGTCCACCACCGCGCGGTCTGCCGGGGCTACACCGAGCCGCTGGTACATTCCGGACAGACTGGCCGCGTGGCGGAGGTATTCCGCCACGAGATGCGCGAAGAGCCTCTCGGCGGAGGTGACCGCCTGCCGCAGGCCCTGGTTCGCGTTCTGTGCCATGAGCAAAACCAGGTTGTGTTTTTCCTTGCCGGCGATTTCTTTGTCCAGGCTGATCAGGTCATTCATCACACACATGACCAGCCCCGCTGTGCGCACCAGTGCGCGGTACTCGGGTGCGGCGCGAACACGGTCAGGAATAAAGCCACCGCCTTGTTCGAGCTCTACCAGGTCAACCACCGCTCCCCAGGCGAAGGTCTCCAGGCGCTGCTCCGTGTACTCCGTAAGTGATGGAAGGTGGCCCAGGGCGCGCTGGTGCACCTCGCGCGCCACGGCGGTGGCGAAGACCGTGAGGTTGTCGGCTATCTGCGGCCACAGCGGTCCCCGGACGGAGAGGATGTGATGCCTGATCGACTCTAGTGCGACCAGCAATGGCCCGGAGCCCTGTGGTACACCGTCGCCGTGTGCCACGGCGGCCACCTCGGCAGCGATGGCCTTGGCGCGTACGGGGTCGCGCCCGAGGCGGTCGACATCGAATTGGTCGTCGAAGAGGTACATCCAGATGATGAGTTCGGCGATCAGCTCCAAGTCTACCGAGTTCGCCAACGGGTACACGGCGGCCAGCAGTTCGTCGTAGCGGACAGCGGCAAACCGCACGACTGCTTCCGGTTCCTTTATGAGGCCGAGCTCGGTGACCCACTGCGTAAGGTAGGGACCCAGCCGGCGGGCGTGACGATTGTGTGCGGCGGGGAAGGGGAGGTGCAGTTCGGGCTGATTGATCTCGTGCATTCCGTCGAACAAATCCCCGTCTTCCTTTCCTTGACCTTTCAGCGTTGACACCTCATCAACTCCTCGAATCCCGACCGGTGGTTCGTGAACCTTGCGGAGAAGTCAACCCGTTGCGCGATGCCGACTTTCATCTAGTGGCGGGGCGGGCGCGGTGGAAGTTGGTGAGACCGTTGCGGTGCACCCTCACTGCACTTTCACCGGAAGGGAGCGCAGCCCGCGGATTATGACTCCATTCCTCCAGTGGAGGTCGCTCCCGCTGAAATCCCCTCGGATCTCATGGGTACGCCTGAACAGCGCCCTGAAGCCAACCTCGCCGAACAGTCGGGAATAGTGCGCCCCCAGGCAGTAGTGAATTCCACGACCAAAGGTCAAGTGACCAGTGGCATCTCGCTGAATCTCGAATGCTTCGGCGTTCGAGAACTTCCTGGGGTCGCGGTTTGCTGCTGCCAGGGAAACGAGGACCGCCTGTCCGGGAGCTATGGTCATGTCCCCGATGCGCGTCTCCTCGGTGGCGTACAGCGTCGGCGCGGTCTCCACGGGGCCCTCGAACCGCAGGGTCTCCTCGACGAGCGCCGCGACGAGAGTGTGATCACGACGGACCTTCACCATCTGGTCGGGGTGGTCGAGCAGGGAGAGCACTCCGTTCCCGATGAGATGCATGGGAGCCTCATACCCCGTGAGCAGGATGAGGAAGGCCGTTGCGACGATCTCCGCGTCGGTGAGTTGCCCCTGTTCGTCACATGCGGCGATGAGGTGGCTGATGAGATCGTTTGCCGGGGTAGCGCGTTTGAACGCGACCAGTTCGCACAGGAAGCCATGGATCTTCTCCAGTGCGTGGCCGACCTGAGGCCGTTCCTCTGGATCCGGAGTGGCGCAGTGGTCCATCCAGCGGAAGAATTCCTTGCGGCATGCCGGATCCAGCCCGACGAGATCGCTGATGACGGTGACGGCGAAGGGGGCGGAGAAGTCGGCGATCAGATCGGCCCGGCCTTTGGCGGCAATCTGGTCCACGAGGCGGTCGGCGACGCTTTCCATCTTGCGTCGCATGCCGGTCACCTGCCGCGCGCTGAATGCCGAAGACACCAGTCGCCGAAGCCGTGTGTGTTCAGGAGGGTCGCTGTTGAGCATATGGCGTTCAACCATGCTCCTCACCTGCCCGGTGGTGGTGCCCCAACCCACCGCTGTTCCGTTCTCTTGGTGGCCGACACGGCTGGACCTCATGCCTGTGAGCGCAGCAACGGCTTCGTCGTAGCCGACGATGAGAACCGCATCTGAGCCCTGCGGGGTTGTGATCAAATGCGCCGGGGCCGTCTGACGCATCGATGCGTACATCGCATGAGGACACCGTTTCGCCTTCGTGGAGAACGGTTTGGTCTTGGTCTCGGGCGTATTCGGATGAGACTCCCTCTTCACGTCGCCTCCGAAATCGTTAGGAACGTTCATTGGTTTGAGTCGCTCGACCAAGTCGGTGGTTGTATCCGTTGCCCCGGAGTTCCGACGGGCTTCCGGCGAGTCGTCGTCCATACCAGGTACTGCGAGGCTGCCCCGGGCGGATGGAGGTGTGCCCGTTTTCGCCCTGGTGCGCATCGGGCAGGGGGATTGCAGTGCTCGGGCTCCGAGGTGCGGTCAGTTCCCGGGGCAGGGCGAATTGCTGGCGTTCTTCGGTAACGGTGACGGTCTCGACATCGTCGTATCCACAGGAAGCGAGTCGTTGCAAGACCGCGTCGACGAGGGGCTCGGGTACCGAAGCTCCGGAGGTGACACCCACCGTGGTGACGCCGTCGAGCCAGGCCGCGTCGATCTGTTCGGAGTGGTCGACGAGGTGGGCGCTGGGAGCGCCGGCATCCCGCGCGACTTCGACGAGGCGCACGGAGTTGGACGAGTTGGCGGAGCCCACGACGATGACCAGCTCTGCCATGGCGGCGATCTGTTTGACGGCGAGCTGGCGGTTCTGAGTGGCGTAGCAGATGTCCTCACTGGGCGGGGAGATGAGCCGGGGGAATTTCTCCTTGAGTGCGTCGACGGTTTTCATGGTCTCGTCGACCGACAATGTGGTCTGGGAGAGCCAGACAACCTCGTCCGGGTTCCGCACCTTGAGGTTGTGCACATCGTCCGGCCCGTCGACGACATGGATGTGGTCGGGTGCTTCGCCGCTGGTGCCGATGACTTCTTCGTGGCCTTCGTGGCCGATGAGGAGGATGTCGTAGCCCTCGTGGGCGAAACGGATGGCCTCTTTGTGGACTTTGGTGACCAGGGGGCAGGTGGCGTCGATGACGGTGAGATGCCTCCTGGCGGCATCCTGATGGACGGTGGGGGCGACCCCGTGAGCGGAGAAGATCACCACACTGCCCTCGGGTACGTCGGCGGTCTCCTCGACGAAGACCGCGCCCTTTTCCTCCAGGACCTTGATGACGTACTGGTTGTGGACGATTTCATGACGTACGTACACCGGTGCCCCGTACAGTTCGAGGGCCCCTTCCACGGTGGCGACGGCGCGGTCCACGCCGGCGCAGCATCCGCGTGGAGCCGCCAGCAGGACGCGTCGGCGCTTCATGACGCACGCTCCGTGGCGAGGGCCGCGACATGCCGCAAGGCAGCGGACGCGGCGGGTGGGCAGGGGATGTTCCTCAGTGCGGTGAGGGCTTGTCCGTAGCGGGCGGTGATCATGTTCTCCACGGCGGCGCGGGCCCCGGTGGCTTCGAAGACATCCCGGATGGTTGCCGCACCGCCCTCGGTCAGACCCGGATCGCCCACCAGTTGGTGCAGGTGCTGTCGTTGGGCGGGGGTCGCGCGCTGGTCAGCCAGAGCGAGCAGGACGGTGTGCTTGCCTTCACGCAGGTCGTCCAGGACGGGTTTGCCGGTCCGATTCGGGTTGCCGTAGACGCCCAGGAGGTCGTCGCGGAGCTGGAAGGCTTCCCCCAGCGGCAGCGCGAAGGAGGTCAGCGCCTGGAGGAGGGCGGCTTCGGCGCCCGCGAGAACGGCCCCGGTGTGCAGGGGGCGATCAATGGTGTACTTCGCGGTCTTGTATCGGATCACGCGTAGGGCCGCGGCCATGTCGTCCATGGGCCCCAGGGAAGCCGTGAGGTCCAGGTACTGGCCGTAGATGACCTCTTCGCGCATCGCATCGATCACGCGCTCAGCGGAGCTGAGTCGGGTGGGCGGGTGGCCCGCACTGTGCAGGAGTTCGACGGACCAAGCCAGGGCCATGTCGCCTGCCAGGATCGCGCCACTGGTGCCGCACCATGCCGCGTCGTGGCCAGTGCTGCCAGAGTGGCGGGCGGCGAGAGCGTGGTGGACGGTGGGCCGTCCACGGCGAGTCGGCGAGCGGTCCATGATGTCGTCGTGGATCAGACAGAACGCGTGGAACATCTCCAGCGCCGCAGCCGTCCGCAGGATGGGCGTGAGCCCACCGTGGTCGCCGGCCGTGTGGAAGCCGATCACACACAGCATGGGGCGCAGTCGCTTCCCGCCCGCTTCCAGGAACCCCTGCAAGGCGCGGGGGAGTTCGGTGGGCATGCGCGTTTGCTCGGCGATTCGGGTCTTGGAGTCGAGGAACTCGCGCAGCACTCCGTCGACTTGAGCGGGTACGGAGGTCAGGTCGATGGATGGGGTGGTCAGGGATGACGCCGTCACGAGCCCTCGCCTTCCGGTGCGGTGTGGGTGTCTTCCGTCAGGCGCAGGGCTTCCGCGATCAGTACGTCGACCACCTGGTGTTCCGGAACGGTCTTGACGACCTGCCCGCGCACGAAGATCTGGCCTTTTCCGTTGCCGCAGGACACGCCGAGGTCCGCTTCGCGGGATTCGCCGGGCCCGTTGACGACGCAGCCCATCACCGCGACCCGCAGCGGGTGGGGGAAGCCGTCGAAGGCGGCCTCCACTTGGGCGGCGAGGCGATGGATGTCGACTTGGAGGCGGCCGCAACCGGGGCAGGAGACAATCTCCAGCCTGCGCGGCCGCAGTCCCAGGGACTGGAGGATGTGGTTGCCGGCCTTGACCTGCTCGACGGGGGGTGCGGAGAGGGAAACACGAATGGTGTCGCCGATCCCCTCGCCCAGGAGGATCCCGAAGGCGACGGCGGATTTGACGGCGCCCTGGAAGACGGGGCCGGCCTCGGTAACGCCGAGGTGCAGGGGGTAGTCACAGCGTTCGGCGAGGAGACGGTTCGCGGCGATCATCGTAAGCGGGTCGTGGTGCTTGACCGCGATCTTGATATCGGTGAAGCCGTGCTCCTCGAACAGCGAGCATTCCCACAGAGCGGACTCCGCCAGCGCCTGCGGCGTGGCACCGCCGTACTTGGCCAGCAGACGAGGGTCCAGGGAGCCGGCGTTGACCCCGACGCGGATCGGCACGCCGGCCGCGGCCGCCGCGGCGGCGATCTCCTTGACCTTGTCGTCGAACCGCTTGATGTTGCCGGGATTGACCCGTACTGCCGCGCAGCCGGCGTCGATCGCGGCGAAGACGTAACGGGGCTGGAAGTGGATGTCCGCGATCACCGGGAGCTTCGACTTCGCGACGATGCCGGGCAGGGCTTCGGCGTCGTCGGCGGAGGGCACGGCGACGCGGACGATGTCACATCCCGCGGCAGTGATCTCGGCGATCTGCTGCAACGTGGCATCCACGTCGGCAGTGCTGGTGGTGGTCATGGTCTGGACAGAGACCGGCGCGCCACCGCCGACGGGGACATCGCCGACATGGATTCGCCGGGTACGGCGGCGCACCGGAGTAGTGGGGGCCGAGGCGGGGAGGCCGAGATCGATGGCGGGCATGTCAGACCTCCTGAGCCTGGTGCGCGGGGTGGGGAGTGGGGTGGTGGAGGTGCTCACGGGTGCGCCGGCGGGCCCAGGTGTCGGCAGCGCGGATGGCGTCGAGGGTGAGCTCGTGGTCGGGGACCGGGATGTGCCGGTCGAGGGCGTGTTCGATGGCCTGAGTGATGGCGGGGAAGGGGACGATGCCGTTGAGGAACGCGGTGACGGCCTCTTCGTTGGCGGCGTTGAACACGGCCGGGGCGGTGCCGCCGAGGCAGCCCGCATGGCGGGCCAGGGCGATGGCGGGGAACCGCACCTCGTCGACGGGCTCGAAGGCCCAGGTATGCGCCCTGCCCCAGTCCAGGGGCTGGATGACGGCGGGCGGTGGCCGGTGGGGCCAGGCCAGGGCGGTGGCGATGGGCAGGCGCATGTTCGGCGGGGCCGCCTGGGCGAGGGTGGAACCGTCGGCGTACTCGGCCATCGAATGGACGGCGGACTGCGGGTGGATGACGGCCGTGACGCGGTCGTAGCCGACGCCGAACAGCATCTGAGCCTCGATGATCTCCAGCCCCTTGTTGACCAGAGTCGCTGAGTTCACGGTGACGATGGGGCCCATCCGCCAGGTCGGATGTGCAAGGGCCTGCGCCGGAGTGACGGCTCGCAATTGGGCGGGGGTGTGGTTGCGGAAGGGGCCGCCGCTGCAGGTCAGGACCAGGCCCTGGAGGCCGGGTACGGGGCAGGCGTAGGCCCAGTCGGGCAGGCACCGCATGATCGCGCTGTGTTCGGAGTCCACCGGCACGATCTGCCCCGGCCCCGCCACCCGCCGGATCAACTCGCCCCCGGTGACCAGGGATTCCTTGTTCGCCAGCGCCACACACCGCCCGGTCTCCAACGCGGTCAACGTGGCTGGCAGACCCGTAGCACCGGGGAGGGCGTTGAGCAGGACGTCGCATGACCAAGAGGCGACCACCGTCAGCCCTTTCGAGCCGGCCAGCACCATGGGCAGCGGGCGGCGGGGCCTGCCGGTCTCCCGCGCCAGTGCGGCAAGAGCGGCGGTGACGTCCCCGACAGCGCCGGGATCGGTGACCGCCACTACCTTGGCCCCGGTGCGCAGGGCTTGACGGGCCAGCACACCAGGACGGCCGCCACCCGCAGCCAGGCCGACCGCCCGGAAACGGTTCGGATGCGCGGTGATGACATCGAGTGCCTGTGACCCCACCGAGCCGGTCGATCCCAGGACCACCACCGCCCGCACTTCACCATCCCCACTGGCCCGGGTAGGCGTCCCGGCCGTTGTCAGGGTGCCGTCCTGGCGCTGCGGGGGCCGGGCGGAGATGCCGGACAGGTGTGGAAGAACCGGCTGGGCAGCCATCACTGCCCCACTTCGTTGTGGGGGCGTTCGGCGCGGGCACGCAGTACGGAGTAGGCGATGCCCTGCGCGGTGAGGCCGGCGGCGGCCAGGATGCCGGCGCGGGTGCCGTGGGGGAGGAAACGTCCCGGCAATCCGAGCACCCGCACCGGTACCCGGGATCCGGCATCGGCCACCGCACGCGCCACGGCTGTGCCCACACCCCCGGACCGGGTGTTGTCCTCCACCGTCACCACCAGTCGGTGGCGCACGGAGAGCTCCATGAGTGCGGGCGGTACGGGCAGTACCCAGCGCGGGTCCGCCACGGTTACCCCGATGCCCTGCTCCTGCAGGTAGCGGGCGGCCTCCATCGCCGGACCCGCCAGCGGGCCCACCGCCACCAGCAGCACATCCCGTGCTGTGGACCGGTGGAGGACCTCCAAGGGGCCGTGGCGCTCCAGGGCCGGGATGTCCGTGGAAACGGAGGCCTTGGGGAACCGCAGCGCGGTCGGCCCACCAGAGTGAGCGACGGCTTCACCCAGGAGTTCCCGCAGCCGGACGGCATCCCGGGGGACCCCCACCCGCATGCCCGGCACCGCGCCAAGCAGCGTCAGGTCCCACATTCCGTGATGCGACGGCCCATCAGGCCCCGTCACCCCCGCCCGGTCCAGGATGAATGTCACCGGCAGCCGATGCAGCGCCACGTCCATCAGCATCTGGTCGAAGGCCCGCCCGAGGAACGTGGCATAGACCGCGACGACCGGGTGAAATCCGCCCAGTGCCAGGCCCGCAGCAGATGTCACCGCATGCTGCTCGGCAATTCCGACGTCGAAGAAGCGGCGAGGGAATCGTGCGCCGAACCGGTCCAGACCAGTTGGACCGGGCATCGCCGCCGTGATGGCCACCAAGTCCTCGTGCCGTTCGCCCAGCGCACACAGCTCGTCGGCGAACACACTCGTCCACGACGGCGCGGCACCGGCTTCAGGCGGCCGGCCGGTGGCGGGGTCCAGGGCACCGACCGCGTGCATGCAGTCCGCCGCATCGCCCTCAGCCGGGGCGTAGCCACGGCCCTTGACTGTCACCGCGTGCACTACCACCGGACGGCGCAGCCTCCGCGCCATTGACAGGGCCTCTTCCAACGAGGGCACGTCGTGGCCGTCGACCGGGCCGAGATAGGCGAAGCCGAGCAGTCGGAACAGATTCCGGGCCGCCGGAAGTGAAGGGGGCGGCATGGCGTCATCGGCGCCGTGGCAGCCGCCCCTACCCAGGTGGTCCGCATGGTCGTCCGAGTCAGGACCACGACCTGTGTGTGGCTTGTTGTTCCCCTCTTCGGCATCAATGAGCCAGTCGATGCTGTCGGGGCCCGCTTCCCGCAGCTGCTGGAGGTACGCGGCAAGGGCCCCGATCGTGGGGGCGTAGGAGCGCACATTGTCGTTGAGGACGATGACGACCGGGCGTTCCGGCGCGGCGCCGAGGTTGTTGAGCGCCTCCCAGCACATTCCGCCCGTCAACGCACCGTCGCCGACGACGGCGACTACCGCGCGGTCGCTCTCACCCGCCAGATGACGGGCCTTGGTCAGGCCGTCGGTGTAGGACAGCACTGTGGAGGCGTGAGAGTTCTCGATCACATCGTGTGGCGACTCGGCCTGGGAAAGGTAGCCGGACAGACCACCCGCCTGCCGCAAGTGGTCGAACCCCCTGGCCCGGCCAGTCAGGAGCTTGTGGACATAGCCCTGATGACCGATGTCAAACAACACTGTGTCCCGTGGAGAGTCGAACACCCGGTGCAGTGCGATACTCAGCTCCACCACACCCAGGTTCGGTCCCAAATGCCCACCGGTTGCGCATACCTTCTCCACCAAGAAGGCTCGTATCCGCGCGGCCAGCGGTGGGACTTCGCCTGCTGGAAGGTGCCTTATCGCCTCAGGGCTGATATGAGAGTCCAGCAATAGCTGGTCCGATTGCTTTGCTGTAATAGTGGACATCGCGGGTCTCTTTCATAGAGGAACAGCCCAGGGCCGTACATCGGCTCACTGAAGGCAGGCACCCGCCTCGTGCGCGCAGTAGAAACATGCGCACCGTGCCTCTTCCGCGCTGAGAATGCGAGTGCTCTCAAGTCCGTGAAGCGCACACCACCACTTTGCCGCACATGCATCGCGTCAAAGTTCCCGGCGACGAACTCCTCGTCGAGGGGTGCTTCCAGTACGCCCCCGTAGTGAGCCTGTGTGCAAGAGGGTTCGACCGCCTAGATGTTGAACGTGTTGAAAGCTCGCACTGGCGAATATCCCGCGGCACTCGAACACCGGGAGCCACCATGTGTTCACTGCCGCGGCGATCCGACACGTGCCGTGGACAGCCCGGCGAGTACGGCGGCGAACCCGGAGTCGGTCTCGGTGATAGTGCGCGCGTTGACGTCCCCGGTGCCGGCCGACTCCGCTCCACGAGCGGGGGCAACGCGTGCACGTCGGCTGCCTGGCATGCGCCTTGCCGGTTCAGGGTTTGCAGGAGTTCAAGGCCCGACGACGATGGTGTGAGGGTGCCGTCGATCTCGACCACGGCGGTCGCACGAGGTCCGGCAGACATGCGTACAGACTCCGATCCACATGGAATCCGAACCAGTAAGTGTTCGGACAGGAGCGATCGGGACCTGATCGACGCACTTGCGGAAATAGCCGGTGTGGGCGCGCCTGACCACGTACGCACCCAGCAAGGACCTCAAGGCGGTTGGTGCCGGGACGGAAGACCTCGGTTCTGCGCTGGTCAGCCAGGCGGTGTGCCCTTCGTCACCAACCGCTGATATCGGCATGTGGATGAGCCTGGAGGGGACGGTGCGACGTCTGTTTGTATGGCCCCTAGGTGCGCAGTTCAGGAGGTGACGGACACGTGGTGTCCTTGGAGAGCATTCTCGCGTTCGCGGCGATGTCGCTGTTGGTGATCGTCATTCCGGGGCCGAGTGTGCTGTTCGTGATCGGTAGAGCTCTCGCCCACGGTCGGCGCACGGCGCTTGCGACGGTCGCCGGCAACTTGGTCGGTTCTTACGTCCTGGTGATCGCTGTGGCCTGGGGCCTCGGCGCGCTGGTGGAGAGCTCGGCGGCAGTGTTCATGGGCGTGAAGCTGGCCGGCGCGGCGTACCTCGTGTACCTGGGCATTCAGGCGTTCCGACGCCGCAAGCACATGCGCGCGGCGGACATGGCGGCCCCGGCGGGTGAGCGGCATGGCGATCTACGCACGATCCTGGACGGGATCTTCGTGGGCGTCACCAACCCGAAGGGCATTGTCTTCTTCGCGGCCGTGCTGCCACAGTTCGTTGATCACTCTGCGGGCCATGTCCCTGCTCAGATGATGCTGTTGGGCCTGGTCCCGGTCACGATCGGCCTGATCACGGACACGCTGTGGGGCCTGGGTGCCTCAGCGGCCCGTGCCTGGTTCGCCCGCTCGGACCGACGCCTGTCGATGATCGGCGGGGCGGGCGGCTTCGCGATGATCGGCCTGGGCGTGACGGTGGCTGCGACGGGCCGCGCCGACTGATGTGTGGTGCAGAATGCCGTGACCTGCCTGATCACGGCATTCTGCAACCGCGCGCCCGTCGGCCTCCGACTCGACCTGGCGAGGCCCCGTGGCCACAGAGATGTTCCAGCGCGAGCGCGAGATCGACTGGCGTCCGAACCGGTCCGTCCATGCACAACAGCGCGTCGCACGGCTCGAACAGTGCGTCGCCCGCGCGGTGAGGCACGCGTATCACTCCGTTAACTCCGTCCGGAAGCACGACACTTCCGTGAACGCTTCCCGCAGGACGCCCTGACGTACCAGACTCACGACCAAGGCCTTCGTGCTGTTCCTGTGCCTCGTGGCGATGCAAAGGATCAGACGAAGGCCGGATTCGTGTCCGTTGAACTGCGAACACACTGATCAAGTTCGATGCGCGTTCGACACCGGACGACAGTGACCGCTACTCAGATACCCCCTCGACGAGAAGGAGCCGCCGTTCCAGGGCTGACTTCCGGACCTCAAGCGCCTCCGCGTACTCGGAAGACGCGTACCATTCCTTGACCCGATCCGTATCCGGGAACTCAACGACGACCACCCGCTGAGAAGAGGGCCAGGTACCCTCCACGGCTTCGGGCAAAGCACCGCGGACGATATAGCGACCGCCGTAGCGATGGATGGAAGCCTCCGCCAATGTCCGGTAGGCGTCAGCGAGTTGCTCGTCCAGTACCTCAACCTCAGAAATCACGTAAGCAGGCATGACGGCCATGCTGCCAGGTGCGTCAACCAGCGAATCCGGCCGGCAGCCGGGTCGGACAAGCGCCCGTAGGTCCGGCAACCGCAATGAGCCTGGTCAAGTACGAGGCGCAGAAGGTCCTCGCCGAGCCACGTGCCGAGGACGGGTAGTCGTACCGCTCACTCGACCCCGACCAGGCGCAGCACCGCGGTGGCCGCGGCGGCGGCCAGCACCACGGCCAGGAACGGCACATTGCGCCAGGCGAGCACACCCGCCACCGCGACCCCGACCGGCCGGGCAATCCCGGCCGCCCCGTGCCCTTCCGTGAGTGCGGTCGTGGCCACCAGTGCGGCCAGCAGCACGATCGCGGACGTCTCCATCAACCGTTCGGTGCGCGGTGGGAAGGTCAGGCGGGAGCGCAACAGCGAGCCCGCGAGCCGGAAGCCGTATGTCCCCGCGGCGAGCACGAGCATCGCGACGACGAGGATGCCCGGGCTGTGCATCGGAGATCGACCGCTGTTGTGCGACAGCGCCGTGGTGAGTGACATTCAGAGGCGGTGGAGGCGTGCGAGGGTCTGCTCCAGCTCAGCCTGGAGTGTGCTGCCGGCGCCATCGGCGTCACGGCGCTCGATGGCCCGCACCAGAGCGTCATGGGCTACGTCACCGTGATTCGGCTCGTGGGCCCGTAGGTCGAGGATGTCCAGCAGATCGATCAGCCCCTGTCGCAGCGCGGGGACGAATTCGACGAACAGGTCGGTGAGGACGGGGTTGTGGGCTCCGGCGACGACCGCCGCATGCAGGGCGATGTCCGCGTCGACGAAGGCCGCGTCATCGCCGTCCGCGGCGGCTCGGCGGGTGTCCAGGGCCGTCTGCATGGCGGTGAGATCGGCTTCGGTGCGGCGCTGTGCGGCCAGGCGCGCGGCTTGCACCTCGACGAGCATGCGGACCTCGTAGATGTCGGTGACCGCGGCCTGACGCAGCCGGGTGGCCCAGTCCTTCTCGGGCTCGTCGGCGATGACGAAGACGCCGGCACCTTGGCGCGCCTGCAGCAGGCCGGCTCCGGCCAAGGCGCGCAGGGCTTCGCGCACGGTGGAGCGGCCCACGCCGAGGGTCTTGGCCAGGGCGGTTTCGGCAGGGAGCTTGGTCCCGACCGGCCACTGCCCTCCAGTGATCTGGTCGCGCAGGTGCTGGGTGGCCTGTTCGACCAGAGGGCTTGGGCGGAGAGCGCCGAGCGGCATACCGCATTCACCTCTCAGCTTGTCTGATGACTGGGTTGCGTTGAGTCTACTTGGCCTGGCGCTGAGGCCGGGCGAAAGGGAGAGCGCCACCTCGCGAGGTTGCTGGAGAGCGCGAAGGCCACGGTCACGGCGTCCTGTGCCTGGCTCTGGCTCGAGGGCATCGTCGCAATGGACGGCCGGAGTGTGCTGCCAGTTCGATGCCGGCGGTACGGGCAGGTGGTCCAACCCGCCTGCCGCATAAGGGTTTTACTCGTCCCGGAGGTGCTCGTTAAGGTGACTCCTCTGAGGACCTGAGTAGCTGAGGTCCTTGGCTCACATCGCGCAGAAAGAGAGCGGACGTTTCCACATGAAAAAAGGTCAACTCGGCTTCCTGGCCGGGACGCACATGGTCAATGACCTCTATCAGGGCGCGATCCCCGCGATGCTGCCGTTCCTGATGTCCCAGCGGCACTACAGCTACGCGGCGGTCTCCGGCCTGGCGTTCGCAGCGAGTGGCATATCCAGCCTGTTCCAGCCACTGTTCGGCGCGCTCTCCGACAGCAAGCCACGGCCCTGGCTGGTGCCGACCGGCTTCGGAACCGCGGCCTTCGGCGTGATGGCGGCAGGGCTGTCCGGGAACTACCTGGTCACCTGGTTGTGTGTTGCGCTGGCAGGGATCGGCATTGCGGCGTACCACCCGCCCGCGACCAGTCAGGCCCGTGCAGCGGGCGGATCCTCACAGAAGGCCATGAGCATTTTCTCCGTCGGCGGAACCATCGGCGGCGCCGTCGCTCCAACGCTGGTCACCCTTGTGATCGGGGCAGCGGGATTCGCCGGAAGCTATCTGCTGGCGATCCCTGCTCTGGTCATGATCATCCTGTGGGCCCTCAAGGGGCCCTGGATGCGATCGCGGGGCCACACGGCGGCGGCTCCGCTGGTCGGCGGCGCATCGGCCAAGGCAGGGGCAGGTGGTGAGGGACGGGCGGATGACTGGCGGTCCTTTGCCCGTCTGGTGGCCCTCATCGTCGGATGGTCCATTCCGTTCGTCACGGTCACGTCGATGGTGTCGCTTCACGCGCAGCGTGATCTGGGCGCGTCTGCGGCGGGGGGCGCCGCCGTTCTCAGTACGTACACCGCGGCCGGTGCTGTCGGTACGTTGCTCGGTGGCTGGGTGGGTGACCGGTACGGCCGGATGGCCTCGGTGCGGGTCGGCTATCTCGTGGCGCTTCCGGCCCTGTTGGGTATCGCCTGGGCTCCGGCGTTCCCGGTTCTGGTGCTGAGCGCAGGAGTGTTCGGCGTGGCGATGTTCCTGCCGTTCACCGCGCAAGTGACCCTTGGTCAGGACTACTTGCCCAATCGTCCGGGGACGGCCAGTGGGCTGACCCTGGGACTGGCCATGGCGGTCGGCGGCCTGTGCTCCCCCATGTTCGGATGGCTCGCCGATTCAAGTGGGCTGCCCGCCGTCTTCCATGCCCTGCTCGCGGTCTTCGTGGTCGCTGTTGTCATAGCCACCCGGCTTCCCGACCGCCCTATGAATGTGCCTGACTCGCAATCCCCGCCACTGGTTGAAGGCGCCGATACCCACAGGGTGCAATAGGGCACTCGGCCAATCGACAGCGAGGAGCGCAAGCCGAACCTTTGCCCATCCGGCTCGATGGTGCCGTGCAGCTCGCTCGGCCAGGCGCGTTCGCAGACCGACAGTCCACGTCAGCACGTCCACGATGACGATAGGACGTCACCCGAGCGCCGCTGACCAGGAGAAATCAGGATGGCGGAGCCTCAATAACGCCCGTGCGGCGATGAGAGCTGCGGGTGCTCGGGGCACCCGCCTTGCGCTGACGGCCTGTTCCCGGGACGGGAGCCCGAGGGACCCGGCCGCCGCCATGTACGGCCGGGGCCCTGTGCTGACGAGACTGAGCCGGCGCACACGCCAGGATGCGAAGACGTCCCTGTGCAGCGGAAAAAGGGAACTCCAAGGGGAGTGCTGATGGAATCCTAGAGTTCAGTGTTCGATGTTGGGAATTCCGCGCCAAGCTCCTTGGGCCGGCAGGTGGGGACCTTGGCATACAGCGCTCTGACCAGGTGGCGGCGGGCGTTTGGTTTGTCCTCGTAGGGATGCCGGCCGTGGGAGAGGCGGTCGTTGCGGAAGATCAGGGCTTCGCCGGGGGTCAGGCTTACTGCCAGTCGGTATCGCGGGTTGTCGGATGCCGCGCGGAGGAAGGCCAGTGCTCTGTGCAGGCCGCCAGGTGGGCCGACTGAAAAGTTCCACGTGCAGGTGTCGTTGTCCGTGTAGCGGGCGAGGAGATTACCCGCTTCGTCCACTGCGAAAACTGGTCCTGTGCTGCTCACGTCGATGGAGGGAAGAGTGGAGCGGCGCTTGAGTGCTTGGGGAGACAGGAGTGCTTCCGCCGCGGCCGGGTCCGTTTCGCGGAGTTCGGCGAACGCGGCCAGCGAGTTGAAGAGGAGGGTCTCACCACCCCGGTGGGCGGCGCGAACGCAGTAAAGGATGGTGGTCCTGATGTCGCCGATGCCGTCGAGGAGACCGTCTACGTGCCAGGCTTGACCTGCCGTGGTGCTGAAGCCGGGGTGTCGGTCCTGGGTGTCGCTGCGGATGTCGCTGTAGGCCGCGGAGTAGTCCTTCGTCTCCGCGTAGCGGTAGAGGGCCGGGATGTAGGGATTTCCAAGTCGCAGTGCCGCGGCCAGTGATGCGAGTTTGGCGTCGGGCGGCCCTGGATCCGCCATCGTGACCACGGCGAAACCGCGTTCTTCGAGAATGTCCACGAGTTGGTTCGGGGCGTCGCGCTCCGCGAAGTCCACGTGCTGTGCGCACCGTGGATCGCTGAAGTCGGCTTGCAACTGTTGCACGCTGTCACCTTCCGCGGGCTCGTTCCGGTGCATGCCTCTGACTGTTCACTGCGTGGTTGATCGGGACGGTCAAGGGAATTCGTCTCCTGGAGCGGCGAGGCCCCGAATGCGCAGGTCGGCCTCGCATCAACAAATGACCCAGTGTCTCCGCGTCCGTCAGTTGGCCACCGAATTGGTGTACAGCGTGCCTTCCGACCAGATGTGGCGCGTCCCTCCCCATCGGGCGGCTGATGCCACGTCGGGAAAGAAGCCTCGTCCCTCGAAGTTCGCACTGGTGTTGCACAGCACGGGCACGCCGCTGATTTCCTCGTACGCGGCAAGAATGCGGGAGGTGGCCGAGCGGCTGTGCTCGTCGATGGTCTGCAGCCTGGCGGTACCGTCCAGGTGGACGACTGCCGGGACGCGCTCGGCCCATCCAGGCCGCATACGGTGCTCGAACAGCATGTAGGGGTCCGGGGTGCCGGGGGTGAACACCTCGGGTGCGCGGGCTTCCAGGCAGATCGGAGCAACCGGCCGGTAGTCCGCCCGATTCTTGATCGCGTTGAGCCGTGCCTTCATCCCGGGATCGACGGCAGGGGCCAGGATGCTTCGATTACCCAAGGCGCGCGGGCCCAGCTCGGCACGGCCGGACAGGACGACCACCGGTTCGCCCTCGGTGTGCAGCAGTTGCGCCAGCTGCACTTCGTCGCAGGGCCGAGCCTGCCACCCGTCGGGGACCGGGCCGGCAACCAGCGAGGGCCCGCTGTAGACGTCCCATTCCAGCGCGAGGTTCCCACGGTGGAACGACTCGCATACCGCCGTGCCGATGGCGGCTCCGGCGTCGTTCGGGAACGGCGGTGCGAACACGGACCGGAAGAGCCCACTCGCGCGCATCAACGTGTTCCACTTGATATTGAGCGCGCAGCCGCCGCCGAGTACCAGGTTGGGGCGCTGGTTGGGGAACCTGCGTTTTACGACCGCGGCGAGCCGGTCCAGCAGACGCTTGCCCAGGTATTCCTGAAACGTGGCGATGATGTCCGCATCGGACATGCCCGGCATCAACTCGTCCCGATTCGAAGCGACCTTCGCCCCCATGATCCGGGCGTTCTCCATCTGGGCGCTGGGGAAACCAGCGATGAGGTCATCGAGGACGGGGAAGGCGTTCGGCTCTGCTTTGCCCAGCGCGGCGTACGCCATCGCCTTCCCCGCGATCGACAGACGATGACGGAGCACCTCATCCTTCGTCAGACCGCTGAGGTCGGCCGCGTACGGACTGAACTGTCCGCTGAAGTTCGCGAAGCTGTTTCCGGTAATGGGCAGCAGAACGGAGACCAACGTCACCTCGCGGGTGGCGGCCCGCACTTCGTAAAGCCGCGGCTCGATGCCTCCGTCCCACACCAGGGCGAGGGCGTCCTCGCCGCGTGCGGCGCAGGGGCTCGAACTGTAGGCGCCGAGAAGGTGGTTGGTCACGTGGTTGAAGCTGGCATAGCCAAAGCCACCGTCGAAGCCGTCGCCGTCGAAATGGTGCCGCAGTAGTGGCCCTTCATCGTCGGAGCCCTCCAAGTAGGGCGCAACGGCGAGCTCCACCGGCAGGTCACCGCTCTGGAGCGTGATGGCGTGATTGCCGCTCGCGCCGGTCGTGTACCAGCCATCGATCACGAACTGGTCGACATCGCTCGGTGACATTCCCTCGAGGGCAAGGATGTCGAGCACCCGCCGCAGGTTTCCCAGCGTGCTGTAGCGGGCGCCGTTGGCTATCTTCTCCGCCTCAATGCTGAATCGGAGACGACCATCCTCAATGACCGCAACCGCACCGTCGTGCGTCAACTTGATACCACAGATGATCATTAACGCCCCTCTAGTCATGTTGACGTCAGTCATGCCGATGTTCTGGCCGGCGAGAGAATCCGGGCTAGGAGGCCGATGCCGCTCGCGTGAGACGGGCGAGTCCCCGGGCATCGCTGAGCAGGGAGCCAGCGAAGTCCTGTGAACCCTTCTCCGCCGCCGCGAGGACTTCGCACAGGAACAGCCGCATGCTGTCGGCGGGCTCCACGCTGTGCACGTACCTCTGGTCCCCGGCCTGGACCCGCAGGTCGACGGCCGCCCCCGGCAGTGCGGAGAAGGGCCGCTCGACCTCGATCGTGACCCCCTTCCCCATCAGCCGGACCAGGTTCTGGTAGGGGGTCGTGAAACCGAACTGGCCGACGACGGTCCGGCCGCCGGGGTAGCCCGCGAGCATGCTGTACGACGTCTCGAGCCCGTCGGCGGTGCGATCGCCCACGATGACGTCGATCCGCTCAGGTTCGACGCCCCACAGCACCCGGCCCAGGGACACCGCGTAGGGACCGGTGTCCAGCAAGGCCCCGCCGCCCTTGGCCCGGTCGTACCGCCAGTCGGTGGCTGGAACGGGGGGAGTGAACACGGCCAGCGCCTTGGTGACCTCCGCGTCGAGGTCCGCGAGGACCGATTCGACCGCCGCGAACACCGGGTGGAACGAGTAGGCGGTGGCCTCCGCGATGACGAGCGATGACGACCGGGCCAGCGACACCATCTCCTCGGCTGTGTCCGGGGCCGGCAGGGCCGGCTTGTCGACCACCACGTGGTGCCCGTGTTCGAGTGCGCAGCGAACCACCCGCGTGTGGTCGCTGTTGACCAACGAGACATAGACCAGGCTGGGGCGGGCGTTGGTCAGCGCCTCGTTCCAGTCGGTGTACACCGTGCCGAGCTTCGCCACGCGCCCGAGTGCTTCGGCGTCGGCGTGCGAGCTGACGACGTTGATCGTCTCGATCTCGGGGATGGCCGCGGCGGCCGGCAGTACACGCCGCTGTGCGAACCGCGACATGCCGATCAGCAGTAGTTCCATGGTCTCAAAGGGGTCAGCGGCGGGCGGTGAAGGGGACGATGTCGCCCGCCCGTTCGCCGCCCGACAGCTGGCCGTTGCGATCGGTGCGGACGTACGCCCGGTGCAGCCAGCGGTCCTTGCCGTCCCAGCGCGCGGCGAACGGGGCCCGCCCGTGGGCGATCCGGAAGTTGTCGATGATCAGCAGGTCGCCCCGGGTCAGCAGAACCGCCTCGGTGACCTCTGTCAGGGCCGCTGACAGCGCGTCGAGGGCGGCGATGTCCTGTGGGGTCTCGGCGGTGAGGAACGACCGGTTGAAGCTGACGTACGGGTCGTCCTTGTCGCCGTACAACGGCCTGACGTGGGCCGTGGCTTCCGGGTCCGCGGCGTCGAACCGCCGCGTGAACACCCGGTCGAACAGGTGGTTCCGCACCTCGTCGCTGAGGAGCGGCAGCGCCTTGCGGATCGAGCCGACGAGGGTTGCGGCCTTGCCTTCGTGGTCGCCACGCGAACAGGAGAGGAGGATGTAGTTCGGCTGGTGAGCGTGGTGGGAGAGGTCCGTGTGGAACTCGAGCTGGGTCTTGGAGGTTCCCCCCGACAGGTGGTGCGCCTCGGGTGTCGGGTACAGCTCGTGGAGGACCGTGATGGAGCGGCGGTTCCCGTAGCCCTGGTCGTAGGCGGTGAGCAGCCCCAGCCTGCCGCCGACGACGCAGAGCATGGCCTCCATGTTCAGCAGTCGGCGGTCCTCCGGCGGCGGGCTCGACGTAGGAGTGGCCGGCAGCTCGTCGTCCGGCTCGACGGGAAGACCTCGCAGGAGCAGGTACCCGTCCCGGTTGCCGTTGGCGTTGAACTCGTCCAGACCGTCGCGCAGCTCCTGCGGCAGGCGCTTCGCCAACCGCATCGCGTCCTCGAAGAACGCGTACAGGTCGGCCCGCGGCACTTTCGGCAGCGTTGAGGCGAGGTCGAGTAGTTCTTCCCGGTACGGAGCACAGTCGATGGTCGAGGAAGACACGGGCGGTTCTCCTTTCGGTGGGGTGCGGGTCAGAGCAGGCAGGCGAGGAGGCTGCGAGCCTCGACGTTGACGTAGTAGCCGGACTGGATCAGGCGGTTGAGCAGGCCCAGGGGCATCCACCGGTAGTTGTCGGGTGCGTCGACCGGGTGTCCGTCCGGGACGTTGATGACGACGTGTGTCGTGTCCGCGCGGGAGAACCGCCCACCGTCCTCCGACTGCACGGTCTTCAGGCGGATCCAGGACTCCGGTGCGTCGAGGTACTCCGCGAGCGGTGGGAACTCCTGCGGACCCCGGTAGCTTCCTGGAGTCAGTTGCACCGTTGCGGCGAGCTCCATCCGGTCCGTGAGGCCGGGCTGGATCATGGCCTGGACGAGGAAGTGAAGCACTCCCGACCGGCGCTGGCAGATCAGGGCCACGACGTTGCCGCCGGTCGGCTCGAGCATCGGTTGCCACCACGTGCCGACCTCCCGGCTCGTCGCCGCGACCGACAGCCCGATGATCTGGAAGTAGCGCCCCTCGCGGTGGCGGATGCTGTCCTTGCCGCACACCCACTCGTCCATGTCGCGCAGGCTGATCCGCCTGACGTCCAGGCTGAACTTCGACTTCTGGTCGATGAGCCAGGTCATCGCGGCCATCACGTCGGCGTTCGAGCGACCTGCGCCGTGCGACTCGACCGTTTGGCGGCGAAACGCGTCCCGGATGTCGCCGTAGGAGTCCGGGTCGTCCTCCGCGGCGTACGAGATGCCGGACAGCACCGTGCGCGCGTTCATGTTGACGCGGTTGCCTTGTTCGAGCTGGTGCCGCAGTTGCCCGAGCGTCAACCACGCGAAGTCGTCGGCCACCGGGATGTCCTCGTCCTCGGGAATCTCGACGATCATGTTGCGGTTCCGCTTGTGCAGGTACCAGGACGCGTGCTCCGAAAGGAGTTGGTCGAAGACGATGCGTCGTCCGGCGTGCTCCTGGAAGTACTCCAGGTACGGGGTGGGCCGGCCGCCGTGGACGCGCTGGTAGTTGCTGGGAGTCGCCTGCACAGTCGCGGCGTACTGAACCAGATTGCTGTTCCCCGGCTCCATCTTCGCCTGCATCAGGAAGTGGTGGACGCCGTTGATGCGTTTGACGAGAATTCCGAGGATTCCGATCTCCGGTTGCACGATGATCGGCTGACACCATTGCGGAGTCGGCCCGAAGTCCGTGCGTATCGACAGTCCCTCCACCGAGAAGAACCGGCCGGACGCGTGCCGGAGGCGGTCGTCGATCCGCCAGTCGGGCAGCGCGGTCAACGGAACGTGTTCGACGCCGAAGGTGGAGGACGCCGATCGCTTCTCGAGGAAGGCGTCGGAGTCCGGGGTCTCCGCGGTGCTCAAGGTCATGGACGATGCCAGGAATCCACCGGAACGACTCACCTTGGTTGACATGAAGCAGCTCTCCTCCGGTCACGTCGATGGAGTGCGACGAAATGTCACAGAGTTTGGAGGGCGCCGTCGGCCGCGATTTCGCGGGCCATCAGATCGATGCCGGCATCGAGGCTGCGCGGTTCGAAATCGATGAGGGTCCGGAGCACCGACAGATCGACTGCGAGGTTGCCGGTGTCGGTGTGCGCGTCGGGACCCGGAGTGGTCACGATCGGGCAACCCGTGGCAGTGCTGACCGCGTCGAGCACATCGACGATGGCTCTGCCCGTGCCGGTGCCGACGTTGACCGTTCCGGGGAAGTCTCGGCCGGATGCGAGAAGGTCGAGCGTCGCCGTAACGAAATCGTCGACGTGGATGAAGTCTCTGGTCTGCCGCCCGTCGCCGTGGAGCGTGAAAGGACTCCTGGTCAGGGCACTCCAGAATGCCGCCGACACCACACCTTGCCCTCGCGACTGCGGCAGGAGACGGCCGTACACATTCACGCAGCGCAGAGAATGGGTGGATAAGCCGTGCACTCTTCGGTAGTACTCCATGTACTCTTCGCCCATCCGTCGCGACATCCCATAGGGAGAGGTGGGTTCCCCGGGGTCCGACTCGCGCTTCAGCTCGTCGGCGGGCGAGTACACGGCACCGGCGGACGACAGGAAGACGATCCTTGTGCTGGGGCTGAGCGAGCGAACCGTCTCGCAGAGCTCGATCACCAGCGAGAGCGTCCCGATGGCGTCGGCCGCGGGTGCCGACTTCGAGGGCAACGGAAACCGGCCGCCAGCGGCGATGACGATCGCGTCCACGCTCTGGTCCAGGGTCTGCGGCAGACAGTCGGCGCCCTCGCCGGAGAGCACACGGATCTCGCCCGGCCCGGGATCCGCGTCCCGGGTGGCGAAGGGGTCGGAACGACTGATCACGGTGGCGCTCCAGCCACGGCGCGCCGCGCCCACGGCCAGTGCGTTGCCCAGGAACCCCGCACCTATCAGCGTGATCCGTGTCATCGTGCGGCCTCCATGTCGGTCCGTGCGCCACCGCGGTCCAACAGCAGTTCCTCCAGCCGCCGCACGACCGATTCCTCGCCGTCGGCGCTGAGCGCCCGCGGGTCGACCTCGAGTTGGCCAAGGTGCAGCTTGAAGTCCCGGAGATAGATGGACGGAGTGCCTGCCGTCATCTCCGCGGCGAGGGTGGCGGCGCTCCGCCCGGCAGCGGCGGGGTCGACCGTCAGCAGGACGCGGTGGATCGTGCGCCCCGAGTCATCTTGGGCGGTGCGGGCGGAGATCCCGGGGAGTCTGTCCAGCCGGGCCGCAAGCTTGGTCATCCGCTCGAGTTGCTCCGCGGCACGCTGTTCCTCCGGGACGGCTGTGTACTCGCGGACGGCCTGGAGCAGCCCCAGCAGGTTCTCCTTGCCGACCTTCATGGGCCGGGCGATGCCGGAGTACTGCGCCCGGCATGCCGCGACCAGCTCGCTGCGCCCGCAGATGAACCCGGAGGTGGGCGCGCCCAGCATCTTGGGCCCGCTGTAGATCACCAGGTCGGCCCCGCTCGCCACCCAGCGCCGCAGATCCCCTTCGCCCGCGGCGTCCACGATCACGGGAACACCGTGCTCGCGGCCGATGGCGACCAGCTCGTCGAGCGGGACTCCCTTGCGGTGGACCGCATGGGTGCGGGAGGTGACGTACACCAGTGCCGCGGTCCTCCGAGTGACGGCGCCGGCGACGTGGCTACGCAGTGTCTCGTTCACGGCACCCACCTCGACGGCCCGGCCACCGCCCAGCGCGATCATCTGTGTGATGGGCGCACCCCCGTAGCTGATGGAGTGGCCCTTCTGCAGAACGATCTCGTTGGGCCGGTCACCGGGGTCGGGCAGACGCTGGACGCGTACGGTGTCCGTCCCCGCGACACAGGCGGCCACCGCGATCGCCATGCCGGCGGCCGCCCCGATGACCGGGCATGCGTCCTCGCTGCCGGTGACCTCGGCGAGGAAACTGCCCGCCGCCCGCCAGAACTGGTCCATGTCGACGTGGGACCGTGCGGCGTTCCCCATTGCCATGATGACGCCGTCGCTGAGCGTGCAGCCGCCCAGCGGGGTGGAGTTGGCCTGTGCGCTGACGATGGGTGAAACGCTGAGGTCCCGGTACTCCATAACGTGGCTCCCCGTTCGCTTGTCGACATTCGGGTGGGATTCCAACTCACTCACCGCGCAATTCCTTGTCCAGCCAGGTCATGAAGGCGGCCATGCTGTTCTCGTAGAGCCGCTCCATTCGCCGTGTGGGTCTGCCCACCGCGCCGGACTTCACCTGCTGCAGCGCGTCGGCCAGGCTCTTGGCACTGGGCTCGTGCAGGACGACTCCCAGGTTCTCGCGAGCGACCAGGTCGCCGGAGATCCCGTGGGGGTCGATGATCGTGGGTATGCCGTGCAACAAGGTGTCGCGCAGGCGCAACCGTGTGCCGGTCTCGTTCTCGGCGCCCGGTCTTGCGATGCATACGTACGCCTGGGCGGCCTTCACGTACTGGTCGCGTTCGGACAGTGCGAGAGGCTCCGTGTGCAGATGGACGCGGTCGCCGAGATGGAGGTCGTCGATCGCCCCGCGGACCTCGGCGATGGTGGATCGGGTGTCCTCGCTCGGCGCCGCGTGCAGAAAGGCGGCGCTGGCGTCCACGTCACGGTCACGGAGTATCGCCATGGCCTCCACCAACATGAGCGGCTCGAAGAAGGCCCAGATGCCGCCGGTCCACAGGAAGTCGGCCATGTGGACCGGCTCCGTGGCGTCCGCCGACTCCAGACCGCGCCGGCTGAACCCGACCGGCACGGTGCTGATCAGATGGTCCAGAGTCGAGGACCGCGCGATGTCGTCGGGCGTTGTCCGGCCGAACGCGCACAGCGTCGACAGGAGCGCCGCCCGCTCGACCTGGGAGCGGCAGAGGAAGTGGTGCGTCACCTGCAGCAGGCGTCGGTAGGTGCCAAGGAATCGCTGGTGCTCGCCCGTCGGGTCGGCACAGGCGAGCACCGACGGAAAGCTCATGTGCTCGATGGGCGCCCGGCATTCGCCGATGATCAGCTTGCGGTGGGCGACGGCGAGCTCGATCCGGCCCCGGTCCGGGGTGTCGAAGAACATGACGGCGTCGGCCGCCGCGATGGCCCGTGCCGCCTCCTCGCCCAGCGCCACCTCCTCCGCCGCACCGAGGTCGACGGTATCGGCGGCAGATCGTGTGATCACTCGCACCGTGTACCGCTCGCTGAGGGCTTGGGCGATCTCGGCGAGGCGCTGGCCGGCGCCGGCGATGGAGGTCTCGGACAGGGAGTACGCACCTGCGTCGACGACGACGATTGGTTGGTCGGTCATTGCTCTGCGAGCACCATCCAGTCAGGAGAACTCGACGAAATAGAAGGGAGGGCCGCACTGTTCGCGGACTCGCCGGTAGCCGCCGCCGTCGCGGCGGACGCCGGCCCGCGCGTTGCCGAACTCCTCGGCCAGCGAATGGACGGCGGCCTCTCGTCCCCCCATGAAGGTGAGCTCGTTGACCCCCAGGCGGAGCACCGGGCCGGGCAGGCCGGGGAGGTCCACCTGGACGTTGACCCGGATCCCGTGGTCGTAGAGGGACTCGGAGAAGCGGTCGGTCTGTTCCGCGTCCCCGATCTTCACCCAGACCTGGTGGGTGCTTGTAGCGTGGCCGTTCTCGTCCGCGGCGACGTCGAACCCGTCCGCTGCGAGCAGCTTGCTGAAGAGCCGCGCGTTTGCGATCACCTGTTCCGCGTAGGCCTGACCGAAGTGGCGGAACTCCGCGGCGGCGAGCCCCAGTGCGAGCGTCTCGGCGAAGTGGTGACTGCTGAGCATCGTGAACTGCGCGTCCTTCAGCCGCTGGTGGAGCTCGGGGCTCCGGGTGAACAGCACTCCCTTGTGCGGCCCAGGAAAGCTCTTGTGCGTGGAGCCGCCCATGGTGTCGGCGCCGGCGTCGAGCGGGTTGCCCAGGGCGGCGCCGAGGATCAGCCCCATCGTGTGGCTGCAGTCGACGTGCAGGAGCGTTCGCGGGGAGTGCGCCTTGATGAGGCCCGCGACGTGGGACACCTCCAGCTCGTGGCGGCTGTTCTGGAGGTCCAGATAGACCAGTTCGGGTTCGCGCTCGCGGAGGACCTGCCCGAGCCGTTGCTCGTCGACCCGGCCGCGAACGACGGGAACGGTGGCCGACTCGAAGCCGAGCCGGCGCGCCATGTCGGCGGTGGCGTAATGCCCGCCGGATGCGGCGTCGATGGATACGACCGTTCCGCCCGGCTTCCCGCCGAGGCCCGCCATGGCCATCATCATGGCCGACAGCCCTGATATGGGTCGCTCGTTGACGTACGGAGCGCGACCGAGCCGGCTCAGGTGGCCGCGGGCCAGTTCCGTCTCGATCTCGGCGACCTCCTGGCCGCCCCGGAACTGCCAGAAACCCGGATCCAAAGCGTCGTTGAAGAAGTATCGGTTGTAGTAGTCGCTGCTGAGCGGCATTTGGGCCAGCGGCGACAGCTTGTTCTCGCTCGGCACGAGATTGACGGCGGCGGCTGCCTTCCTCTCGTGAGTACGGAATCGATCGACGACCTTGCGGAGCTCCCTGATGTCAGTCATCCCATGGTTCCCGAAAGTGCGCCTATTTGGGTCTTCGAAGTCAATTGGGGGGTACGCCTCTCGTCGGCTCCGGCAAGTGTTGGTACAGCGTTCCGGAGGCCTTGGTTGACTCGGTTGCGGAAGTCGAAGGCGTCACGCGCTTCGAGTTCGATGAGGAGGTGCTGCCCGCGGGCGGGTGGGCGTGGTCGGCTGTGTGCGTGGTGAGGCGGTGGTGGGCGGCAGAGCGTGGAGCGCTCGGGGCCCAGGTGTGTACGGCGGACGGCCAGGGCGGTCCGGCCGCGCGGGATTGCAGACCCGCCCATTTACCGGGGCGACTCGTGAGCGCCTGATTGTGTACGCCGCATTTGACGGACGGGCGTTTTTCGTGCAATCCGCAGTCTGCTGGGGTGCATGACCACACGTCTACCGACTCTTCGTCATTGGCGGATCGGCCCGGCCCGCCCCGGTCGACGGGGTCGGGCCCTCGCCTCCCGCAACCGGCACGTTGCCGAGACGACTTCAGCGACCCGGCTGATGTCCCGTGGCCGAAGGGCCAACTAGGCACGGCGACGGCTGAACGGGACTATTGGATCGAATTCCAATGAGTGGAGCGCGCTCGTCCTCTGGGAGAAATGCATGGACCTAAGTTCGCTGCAACGACTCGTCTGGGACAACAAGGTACTGAAGGGCTACAACACCACCGACGTGCCACTGGAGTTCTGCATGCTCCAGGAAAAGGCGTCCGCGGCCTTCACCGCGTGGCGGAAGGGGAAAGGGACCCTTGGGGAGGAACTGGCCGATGTCGTGCTCTACGTGACGAGCATCGCCGAGATGACCGGTCTCGACCTGCAGCACGAGGTCAAGGAGAAGGTCGACAAGAACGCGGCACGTCCCGACTGAGAGCCGTGGGAGCTGAGAAGGGAGGGGCATGGCCGGTAGCGCAACGCGCCTACTGTCCTTCGGCGAGACAGCCGATCGTTACGAAGGCTGTCGGCCTGGCGTGCCGACAGCGGCCCTGGACCGGCTCCTCCCGGACGGCTGCGAGACGGTGGTCGACCTCGCCGCCGGCACCGGTGCGTTCGCGCTGCCGCCCGAGGCCGGGCGCGCCGTGGACGAGCAGGTGGCCGGGTATGTGCACGCCGAGCTGGACCTGTCGGGGGAGTGGACCATCGAGTCGCCGATGGCGTGCCGCTGTCTGGTCACCACCACGACCCCGGGCGCCGCCGCATGAGCGTATTCGGCACCCGGGTGAACCGGGTGGAGGACCCGCGGCTGCTCACCTCGGGCGGCGTCTACGTCGACGACCTGCGGGTACCCGAGCTCATGGGGGCGGCGTACGTGACCTTTGTACGTTCCCCGGTCGCGCATGCGCTCATCACCGGCATCGACACCTCCCGGGCGGAAGCCCACCCTGGCGTGGTGGCCGTCTACACGGCCGCGGATTTGACCGACCTCCCCGCACCGCAGCCCTTCCGGCAGTCGGAGTACGGCGGCGGGTGCTTCGCCGAGCCTCTGCTCGCCGGGGAGAAGGTCCGGTTCGTGGGCGAGCCGGTCGCGGTCGTGCTCACCGCCGCGCAGTACGACGGGCAGGATGTCGCGGAGCTCGTCGACGTGCACTACGAGCAGCTCCCCGCCGTCGTGGGCCACGCTCAGGCGATGCTCGACGACACCCTCCTGTTCGAGGAGGCCGGGACCAACGTCGCCGACCAGCGGGACCGCGATACCTATGACGACGCCGTCTTCGCCGATGCGGACGTGGTCGTCGAGCGAGAGATCGTGAACCACCGCGTGGCCTGTGTCCCGATGGAGTGCCGTGCCACTGCGGCGGCCTTCGACGGCACGCGGCTCACCGTCTGGCACAGCAGCCAGAACGCCCAGCGCTGCCGGAGCACCCTGGCCGCGTCCCTGGGCATCTCGCCCGACGCGATCCGGGTGATCGTCCCTGATGTTGGCGGTGGTTTCGGCGCGAAGATCGGCATCGACCGGGACGCCATCGTCGTCGCCTGGGCCGCGTGGAAGTCGAGAACCGCGGTGCGGTGGGCGGAGAGCCGCGCCGAGAACCTCGTCGCCATGACTCAGGGCCGTGCCCAGCTGAACCGTGTCAAGCTCGGCGGCACTCGTGACGGCACGATCACGGCGTACCGCCTCGACGTCGTCCAGGACGCGGGTGCCTACCCGCGCACCAGCACCCTCGCCCCCGTGACCTGCACGATGGCGCCCGGTGTGTACGACATCCCGCACGTGCAGACCGGTTTCCGCGTCGTCGTCACGAACGCGACCCCCGTCAACAAGTACCGCGGTGCGGGCCGGCCGGAGGCCACGGCCGCCGTCGAGCGAGCGGTGGACCTGTTCGCCGCCGAGATCGGCATGGATCCGGCCGAGGTCCGCCGCCGCAACGTCATCGCCGCGGACGCGTTCCCGTTCCGCACCAGGACGGGGGCCCGCTATGACTCCGGTGCGTACGAGGCGGCCCTCGACAAGGTCCTCCGTGCCGCCGACTACCCCCGGCTCAGGGCCGAGCAGGCCGCCCGCAGGGACAACGGGTGCGTGAACGTGCTCGGCATCGGTATCTGCGTCTACGTGGAGATGACCGGTGGCGGTGGTGAGACCGCCAAGGTGATCGTGGACGGCAAGGGACGGGCCACGGTCCTGACCGGTAGCTCGGCGCAGGGGCAGGGGCACCACACCGCCTGGGCGTTGCTGGTCGAGGCCGAGCTTGGTATCCCGATGGACCTGATCACCGTTGTGCACGGCGACACCGACCTCATCCCGAAGGCCGTCGGCACCTACTCGAGCCGGTCGCTGCAGCTCGGCGGGTCCGCGGTCGTCAAGGCCGCCTCCGAGGTCAGGAACCAGGCCCGGCGACACGCCGCCGACCTCCTCGAGGCCCGTATGTCCGACGTCACTCTCGACACCGGTACGGGTACTTGGCACACGGCAGGCAGCCCCGGCCGATCCCTGACCTGGGCCCAGCTGGTCGAGCACGCCGAGATGGAGATCAGCGCCGACGTCGAGTTCGACTCGGATCAGCCGACGTTTCCGTTCGGTGCGCACCTCTCGGTCGTCGAGGTCGACACCGAGACGGGGATGACCTCGCTGCTCCGCCACGTCACCGTGGACGACGCGGGACCGGTCCTCGCCCCGGTCCTCGCCGAAGGCCAGCGCCACGGCGGCATCGCGCAAGGGATCGGCCAGGCGTTGTTCGAGGAAGTGCGCTACGCCGAAGACGGCAACCCGCTCAACGCGACGCTCGCGGACTACGGGGCCGTCGCCGCCTCCGATCTGCCTGACTTCGAACTGGAAGCCGGCGAGACCCCCACGGACGTGAATCTCCTAGGCGTCAAGGGAATCGGTGAAGCGGGGACGATCGGTTCCACTCCCGCGGTGCAGAACGCGGTCGTCGACGCGCTCGCTCACCTCGGTGTCCGACACATCGACATGCCGATGACGCCGAGTCGCGTCTGGGCTGCGATCAGGGAAGCGGGCGATGAGCGCCGGTCTCAGCGTTGAACGGCGACCAGATCACTGGCGGGCAGGAGGCGCCGCAGCGTGGCCCGGCCCGTCGGCCGCGAGGTCGGCTTCCCGCCCGGCAGCCCCACGGGCAGTACCGAACCCCACCAATCCGCCTGCCGAGAGCGAGGCTGTCGTGATACGTCCAGCACCACGCGGTGTACAGGATCTCCCCCCGCACACCGAGAACTTGATGACTTCTCAGGAAAGGCGACGCATTCTTCTCCAGGACATCGATGTGGTCATCGACGGCGGTGCGAATGGCGGCCAGTACGCGAAGTGGACGCGCCAATGTGGTTTTCGCGGGGAGATATTCTCGTTCGAGCCGGCGTCCGCGACTTTCGGCGTACTGTCCGAAGCCGCCCGGTCGGACGACGACTGGCACTGCCACAACGTGGCACTCGGGCCGGAGGACGGCGAAGTCCTGTTGCACCTAACGCGTACGTCGCTCGGCTCGTCCCTCTTCCGGCGGACTGAGCTGCACTCCCGGGTGTGGCCCGACGACGTCGAGGCCGGTACGGAGCTGGTCCCGATGCGATCGCTCCGCTCGCTCTGGGATGAACTGGGCTGCGACGGGCGCCGGGTGTACCTGAAACTGGATGTGGAGGGCGCCGAACTGTCCGTCCTGGAGGGTGCGGGTCCGGTCCTCGACCGCATCGCACTGCTCGAACTCGAACTGTCGTTGGTCGACATGCACCATGACGCGCCGACGTTCCGCGAGGTGTTGAACTTCCTGAGCGAACGGGGCTTCTCGGCGGTCGCCCTGGAGCAGAACCACAGCGGCGACAACGCGACCGGTCAGATGCTGATGATCGACGGCATCTTTCGGGCTCCGAGCGCCGGACCCCACGGCGACAGGTCGGACCGGCGGTGACGGGGCCGGCGGCGGTGGGTATGTGCACGGCGCGGTGACCTTGACGTGCAGGGCGAGGTCGGCAGCGGGAGCCGCCGGGACGGGGAGTCGGAAATCCGGGGCCGGCATCGGTGCCGCCACGGGAGTCGATGCCGTAGCGCTCCGAGAATGGGGAGTGGTCGTTCCGTGCACGTCAAACCTCGTCGGCGGTACTCGTCCTACCTCGAGGGAGATCACATGAACCGCATCTCGGTGCACGTGGACGGCACGACATACGAGCACGAGGTGGAACCCAGGCTCCTCCTTGTCCACTACCTGCGGGACAGGCTGGGCCTGACCGGAACCTCGGCCGGCTGCGACACCGGAAACTGCGGGGCATGCACCGTCGACCTCGACGGGGTGAGCGTCAAGAGCTGCTCGGTCCTGGCGGTGCAGGCGGACGGCGGTCAGGTGACCACCATCCAAGGGCTCGCGCGGGACGGCGAGTGGCATCCGCTGCAGCGGACGTTCCACGAGCAGCATGCCCTGCAGTGCGGCTACTGCACTCCCGGAATGATCATGGCGGCCCGCGATCTGCTGCGGCACAACCCCGATCCCAGCCCCGAGGAGGTCCGGCGCGCGCTGAAGGGCAACCTCTGCCGTTGCACCGGCTACCAGAACATCGTCAAGGCCGTACTCGCTGCGGCTGCCGGGCAGGGAGCCGCGGAGGAGCCGACCACGCGTGGTGACGAGGCGTGGGCATGACCACCATGGAGCCCACCATCCCGGGCGAGATCGGCACGGCACGGTTCCGCCGGGCGCACGCCAGGAGCGACCACATCGACGTCGCCCCGGCGCTGAAGCAGTCGGGCGTCCCCACTGCACCCCGAGCCGTCACGAGCAGCAGGGATGAGGACCGTCATCGCCCCGTTCGCGTCCCCCGGACCTTCCGCACGACCGGAGGCCCAGTTGAAAGGTAGGGCAGCATGATCCCCGCGGCATTCGACTACGCATGCCCGGAGAGCGTTGGGCAGGCCGTCCGTATGCTGGCCCAGAGCGGCGAGGAGGCGAAGGTGCTGGCCGGCGGTCAGAGTCTGCTGCCGATGCTGCGACTGCGACGTGCCTCTCCGAAGTTGCTGGTCGACATCAACCGGGTGCCGCAGCTTCGCGGCGTCCAGGAGGAGGGAGACTCGCTCGTCATCGGCGCCATGACCACCCACCACGACGTCATCCACGACGAGCTGGTGCAACGCCACGCCCCGCTGCTGGCCACCGCGACGGAGACGGTCGGCGACCCCGCCGTTCGCCACCGTGGCACCCTTGGTGGCTCCGTCACCCACGCCGACCCGGCCGGCGACCTGCCGCCGGTGGTACTGGCGCTGAACGGCGAGCTGGTGGCGGAGGGCCCGCGCGGGCGGCGCACCATCTCGGCCGCCGAGTTCTTCGTCGATGACCTGACGACCGCGCTGGAGCCCGACGAACTGCTCGTCGAGGTCCGGGTGCCCAAGCTGGGGGAGGGGGGCTGGGGCTTCCGCTATGAGAAGTTCCACCTCTCCGCGCAGGCCCCCACGCTGGTCGGGGTGGCCGTGGCGGTACGCCGCGAGAGCGCCGGCATCGCCGAGGCGCGTATCGCGCTGACCAACATGGGCGTCACTCCGCTGCGGGCGTCCACCGCCGAGGCGGCCCTGGTCGGTGCGGACGCCACTGCGGAGGCCGTGGGGCGGGCCGTCGAGGCGGTGACTGAGGGCACCTCGCCGACGTCGTCGGACCCGGACCGCTCGCCCGAGTACCGGGCCCACCTTGCCAGGGTGTTGACGCGCCGCGCCGTCCTCGCCGCAGCCGGAACGGAGTGCTACTGATGATCGATACGCCCGGCGCGGCGGCGCCTCCCGAGCCCTCCTCGTCCCAACGATCCGCCATCCGGGCCCTGTTGAGGCTGTGGCCGTTCGTCCGGCCGGTGCGTGGGCGGCTGTTCACCTCGGTGTTCGTCGCGTTGCTCGCCTCCTGCACCGGGCTGGTCATCCCCCTGGTGCTCAAATGGATGGTGGACGGACCCGTCGCGGAGGGCGATCCGGACGGTGTCTGGCTGGGCGGCGCCTACCTGCTGGTGCTCGGGGTTGCCGAGGCCGGGCTGTCCGGGCTGCGGCGCTGGCTGGTGGCGCGCCCGCTGGCCGGGGTCGAGGCGTCGCTGCGCGACGCCCTGTACCAGCGCGTACAGCGGCTTCCGATGTCCTTCCACGACCACTGGTCATCGGGCCAGCTGCTCTCCCGAGGCACGACCGACCTCAACCTGATCCGGATGTTCCTGACCTTCCCGCTGGCGTACCTGGCGGTGAACGGCATGACCATCCTCATCGGCTTTGTGATCCTGCTGGAGCAGCGCTGGACACTGGGGCTGGTGCTGCTCACTCCGGTGCTGCCGCTGGTGGTGCTGTGTTCCGTCTTCGAGACGCGGTATCTCGTCGCCTCGCGCCGGGCCCAGGACCAAGTGGGCGATCTGACCACGGTGGTGGAGGAGTCGGTCCTCGGAATACGGATCGTCAAGGGCTTCGGCCGCCACCGCAGCCAGGCCCGCGCCTTCGCCTCGCTGGCCCGGCAGGTGCGTACGAGCGAGCTGCGCAAAGCGCGGCTGATGGCCGCGATCTGGGCGGTCATGACCGTGCTCCCGGAGCTCGCCATTGGCGCGGCGCTGGTGCTCGGCACGGTGCAGGTGGCCGAGGGCGGGCTCTCGCCGGGCACGCTGGTCGCTTTTTTGTCCACGGTGCTGACGCTGCGCTGGCCGACGGAGTCGATCGGCTTCCTGCTGGCGATGAGCAACGAAGCGGCCACGGCCACCGAGCGCTACTTCGAGGTGATGGACGAGCGCACGGAGCGGGAAGGAGCGGCGGCGGTCACGGCGGCAAGAGCCGTGCCCGGGGCGCCGCAGGCGGCTGCCGGAGCGCCGGCGACGGCAGCAGAGGCAGGAGTGGCAACGGACCGGGCGACGCGCGGCGCGGGCGAGGCACGCGGCGCGGCGGTCGAGGGGAAGGCGCCCGGGGCGGGCGGCGGAACGAGGCCCGGCGAGCTGGCCTTCGAGGGCGTGGAGTTCCGCTACCCGGACGCATCGCAGGACGCCCCGGCCACCCTGCGCGGCGTCGATCTGCGGGTCCGGCCCGGTGAGACCATGGCCCTGGTCGGCGTCACGGGCAGCGGCAAGACCACCCTCACCGCACTGGTCCCGCGGCTCTATGAGCCCACCGGCGGCCGGATTCTGCTCGACGGCCGGAACATCGCCTCGCTGACACGGGAGGAGCTGCGGACGCAGGTCAGCGTCGCCTTCGAGGAAGCGACGCTGTTCTCCGCGACGGTGGCCGAGAACATCCTGATGGGCGGGGAGGGGCTCACGGACACCGATCTGCTGCGCGCCCTGGAGGTCGCCCAGGCCGAGGAGTTCGTGTCCGCGCTTCCGCACGGACTGCGGACCCAGGTCGGCGAGCAGGGGCTGAGCCTGTCGGGCGGCCAGCGGCAGCGGCTGGCGCTGGCCCGCGCCGTCGTCGCACGGCCGCGCTATCTGATCCTGGACGATCCCCTCTCCGCGCTGGACATCCGGACCGAGGCCATGGTCGAAGAGGCGCTGCGACGCGTGCTGGCGCAGACCACCGCCCTGATCGTGGCGCACCGCCCGTCCACGGTCCTGCTCGCCGACCGGGTGGCCCTGCTCTCCGGGGGGCGGATCGCCGCGGTCGGCACCCATCACGAACTGCTGCGGGGCAGCGCCGAGTACGCGGCCCTGATGTCGGGCGGTCCAGAGGGTCCTGCACCTTCCCCGGCCGTCGGCACCGCGGCCGTGACAGCCGGCCCTGAGGCCCGTACCGGCACGCGAGGCGAGGAGAGGGACGGCATCGGATGACCACGAGCGCGACCACAGGACAGGCGGACGGGCGGGACGGCCCGCAGGGGTGTGGCACGGGCACCGGGCCGGCCGACACCGAAGCCGCCGCTGACGCCGCTACCGACCCAGCCTCCACCGACGCCAACCCCCTTGACACCGCCGCCCCGAACTCCGGGCCCGACGACCCCTTCGACCAGGACGCGCTCCCCGCGCCCAAGGGCGCCTCTCGAACCCTGTTGGGCTCCCTGCTGCGCCCACACTCCCGCCCAGTGTGGGTGGCGGCCCTGCTGGTCCTGTTACAGCAGGCGGCCGTGCAGGCGGGTCCGCTGCTGGTCGCGTTCGCCATCGACCGCGCCGTGCCCGCCCTCCGGCGCCACGACACGGGACCGCTGCTGGCCGTGGCGACGGCGTATCTGCTGTGCGCGGCGGCCGCCGGTGGCCTGCAGTACGGCTTCATCCAGCTTTCCGGGCGCCTCGGCCAGGACGTGCTGCTGGAGCTGCGTACCCGCATCTTCCGGCACTCGCAGGCCCTCAGCCTGGACTTCCACGAGCGCTACACCTCGGGCCGCCTGATCGCCCGGGCCACCGCCGACGTCGAGAACCTGCGCGCGCTGCTCAACAACGGCAACGGCCTGCAGGAGCTGATCGCCATAGCCCTGTCCACGGTCTACATCGGGGCGATGCTGCTGTACCTGGACTGGGGCCTGGGCGCCGCCGCGCTCGTCTCCACCCCACTGCTCGCCTACTTCGTGCGCTCCCTCCAACGGCGCTCGATGCGTGCCTACCGCAGAAAGTCCACGGCCACCGCTGCCGTCGTCGTGAAGTTCGCCGAAACCCTCAACGGCATCCGCCCGGTGCGAGCATTCCGCCGCGAACCGGCCAACGACGAGGCGTTCGCCGCGCTCAACAAGCGGCACGAACGTGTCAGCGGTGACGCGACCTTGGAGATGGCACGCTATGTGGCCTCCTCCCGTCTGGTCGCCAACACCGCGGTGGCCGTGCTGATGCTGTGGAGCGCCTACCGGGTGGCCACCGACGCCCTGGCACTGGGGGGGTTGGTCGGGGCGGCGCTGTATCTGCGGCGGCTGTACGACCCCATCGACCGGCTAGGGATGTTGCTCAACACCTACCAGGCGGCGGCCGCCTCCCTGGAGAAGGTCGCTGGACTGCTCGCCCAGCGCCCTGGGGTCCCCGAGGCGGAGGCGCCCGTCCCCCTGCCCCGGCCACGTGGCGCGGGCCCCGGCCGCGCGTTGGTCCTCGACTCCGTACGTTTCGCCTACCGCACTGGCGGCGAGGTTCTGCCGCGCTTCAGCCTGACGCTCGCGGCGGGCCGCACGGTGGCCGTCGTCGGCCCCACTGGCGCGGGGAAGTCCACCCTCGCCAAGCTGCTGGCCCGCTTCTACGACCCCACCAGCGGTCGGGTCCTCCTCGACGGCGTCGACCTGCGTGAGCTGTCCGGCGCGGATCTGCGCCGTGGCGTGGTCATGGTCACCCAGGAGGCGTTTCTGTTCTCCGGCACGGTCGCGGAGAACATCGCGATCGGCCGGCCGGACGCCACCCGGGAAGAGATCGAGCACGCCGCGAAGGCGATCGGCGCACACGACTTCATCACGGCACTGCCGGCCGGGTACGACACCGACGTACGCAAACGGGGCGGCCGGATCTCGGCGGGCCAGCGCCAGTTGGTCAGCCTCGCGCGCGCCCTGCTGGCCGACCCCGGCGTGCTGATCCTGGACGAGGCGACGAGCTCGCTCGACATCCCCGGCGAGCGGGCCGTGCAGCACGCCATGCGGACCGTGCTGCACGGGCGTACGGCGGTGGTCATCGCGCACCGTCTGTCCACGGTGGAGATCGCCGACCGGGTGTTGGTGATGGCCGACGGCCGTATCGTCGAGGACGGCACTCCTGCCGAACTCGTAGCCGGGCGTGGCCGCTTCGCCGAGCTGCACCAGGCGTGGCGGGACAGCCTGGCCTGACGGGGGCGGGTCTGGGACCCGCGAGTCGACGGGTCGGCTGGATCAAGGCCAACGGGAGATGCGGCCTCTTAGAGTTCCTGACGCCACGTGGGTCGCAGGCGGCGCCGGCAGATGAGTGCGCATGCAAGTCCCAGGAAGGCTTCGTGCACGAGCAGGCGGCGCCGGCAGTCATGGTCATAGCCGCGGTCTGCGTACAACTGGGCTGGGCAGCGGCGTGGTTGGGCGCACCTGCCACGGATCGGCGGGACGGCTTCCAGCAGGGGTTGAGCCGGGTGATGGTTGCCGCCCGACAGTGTGACGGCCCGGGGGATGCCGGTGGCCTCGCGGATCACGTGGTGCTTGGAGTCCGGTCGTCCTCGGCCGACCGGACTCCGGCCAGTTTTAGTCCGTCCTTGAGCGCCCTGCGTTGTTCCAGTTACTCACACCCGGCTAGCCGGCCCCCCCACCCGAAGGGAGACGGCTCAACACGTCGTGTGAGGAACCCTCAGGGGCGAGTCGCGGTGAGGCGTTGCAGGGCTGCGTCCGCCGGCGGTCCCCAAGTGGCCTTTCCGCCCGGGCGGCCATGGACTCCGTTGTCGCCAATGAGTAGGCATGCGAGTGCTTTGAGCAGTGCCCAGCCGCGAGCGCGGCGCAGGGTCGCGGCGTCAGCGGCCGGCGAGTAGCTCTGGTGGAATCGGTCGATTGCCCCATCCGGCAGAAGCAGCCAGCCGGCGGCCAGGTCACAGGCCGGGTCTCCCGCGCACAAGTCGCCAAAGTCGACCACGCCGCAGAAGTTGCCGTCTTTTGTCAGAATGTTGGCCGGATGCAAGTCTCCGTGCAGCCACACCAACGGACCTGTCCAGTCAGGCGCAGCCAGCGCGTCATTCCAGACCTCGCGAACGGCATCCGGGTTGGAAATCAACCCGAGGTTTATCGTCTCCTTCAGGAAATGCGCAAAGCCTTCGTCGGCGTCAGCCAGCGGACCACCTCGGTTCCGGCCACGAGGCGCGTCGTCGGGCGCGGGCTGATGCAGGGCTGTCAGGAAAGCCGCCAAGGTGTCGGCTGCCTCGACTCCGCGAGTCGCAGGGGCGCGGTCAGCAGGTTCACCGGCGACCCAGGTGGTAACTATCCAATGGCGCGGGAACCGCCCGGAAGGCTGCCCCAGACGCTGCGGAACAGGCACCTTCAAGGGAAGACGCGGCGCCAGGGCAGGCAGGAAGGTGTGCTCCTTCAGGAGCAGCTCGTCTGCGTCCTCAGTGGCCCAGGGCAGCCGGACCGCGAGCTCGTCACCAAGCCTCCACAACTGGTTGTCCCAGCCACGAGCACCGAACGTCAGCGGCAAGTCGGCCAGGTCGGGGTGCTGTTCGCGGAGTAACTCTGCAATCAGATCCGCATTGATCTCATTTTCAGTTTCCGTCACAGAAGCAACTATAGTGCTGTTGCGTAAGAGCGTGAACTGTCCACTTGCCCGGCAGTGGCGGGATACTCAGCACGGACCGGTCTTCTGCCACCACGTGACATTCTCGGCGTACCAACGGACGGTCTCGGCCAGCCCTTCCTCGAACGAGACCCGGGGCGCATAGCCAAGTGCCCGCAGTTTCCCGTCGGTCAGGGAATACCGTCGATCGTGACCGGGGCGGTCCGGCACCTTCTCCACCTTGTCCCAGCCCGCCCCGCAGGCGGCCAGGAGCCGATCCGTGAGCTCGACGTTGGTCAGCTCGTGGGTACCGGCGACGTGGTACACCTCGCCGGCCGATCCCCGCTCGGCGGCGACCTGGATGCCCCAGCAGTGGTCGGTGACGTGGATCCAGTCCCGCACGTTCCCGCCGTCCCCGTAGAGCGGCACCGTGCCCCCGGTGAGCAGCCGGGTCACGAACCGAGGTATGACCTTCTCCGGGTGTTGGTAGGGGCCGTAGTTGTTGCCGCACCGGGTGATGACCACGGGCAACCCGTGGGTGACGTGATAGGCGCGCGCGAGCAGGTCGCTGCTGGCCTTCGACGCGGCGTACGGCGAGTTGGGGGCCAGGGGCGCGGTCTCGTCCCAGGATCCCGAGCCGATGGAGCCGTAGACTTCGTCGGTGGAGACGTGCACGACGCGTCCGACCCCGGCGTCCAGACAGGCGTCGAAGAGCCTCTGCACACCGAGCACGTTGGTACGCACGAAGTCGGCGGCTCCCGCGATCGAGCGGTCCACATGGGATTCGGCCGCGAAGCTCACCACCACGTCGTGCCCTGGCACCACCCGCTCCAGCAGAGCGCGATCGCCGATGTCGCCGTGCACGAAGGTGAACCGCCCGTCCACCGGCGCCAGGTTCGCGAGGTTGCCCGCGTACGTGAGCAGGTCGAGTACGGTCACCTCGGCGCTCTGCCAGGCCGAGTAGGCACCGGAGAGCAGCTCGCGCACGTAGGCCGATCCGATGAAGCCGGCGCCGCCGGTTACGAGTACGCGCATATCTGCACCTTGCTGTGATCGCCGAGGACCAGACGATGTGCCCGTGGCGTCCGCGGCGCCGGGGTCACCTCCACCTCGTGGCCGATGAGGGATGCCTCGATGCGCCGCACTCCGCGGATGGCGGCCCCGCGCAGGACGACGGAGTACTCCAGTTCGCTGTCGATGATCTGGCAGTCCTCGGCAACCGAGGTGAACGGCCCCAGGTAGGAGTCCTTCACCACGCTGCGGGGTCCGACGACGGCCGGACCCACGATGCGCGAATTGTGCACCACGGCGCCGGGCGCCACCGTCACCCGGCCGATCACCTCCGAGTCACGCACCACACCAGCGAGGTCGGGCTCCATCGCCTCCAGGACGAGTCGGTTCACCTCTAGCATGTCGGCGACGTTGCCGGTGTCCTTCCAGTAGCCCTCGGTGATCGTCGTCGCCACCGGATGGCCGGCGTCGATCAGCCCGGAGATGGCCTGGCTGATCTCCAGCTCGCCCCGGTCCGACGGGGTCAGCTCCGCCACGATCGGGTGCACCGCGGCGGTGAACAGGAAGACCCCGACCAGCGCCAGATCGCTCTTGGGCTCCGCGGGCTTCTCCTCGAGGCCGATCAGCCGCCCCTCGGTGTCCAGCTCCGCGACGCCGAACGCACGTGGATCGGTGACCTTGGTCAGCATGATCTGGGCCGCGGGGCGCTCCCTGCGGAACCGCTCGACCAGCTCCGAGATGCCGCCGATCAGGAAGTTGTCCCCGAGGTACATGACGAAGTCCTCGTCGCCCAGGTACTCGTGGGCGATCAGCACCGCGTGCGCCAGGCCGAGCGGAGCTGCCTGGGGCAGGTAGGTGACGTCCAGGCCGAAGGCCGATCCGTCTCCGACGGCGCGCTGGATCTCCTGCGCGGTGTCACCCACCACGATGCCGACGTCGGTGATCCCGGCCTCGGCGATCGCCTCCAGGCCGTAGAAGAGGACGGGTTTGTTCGCCACCGGCACCAGTTGCTTGGCCGACGTGTGCGTGATCGGCCGTAGCCGGGTTCCGGAACCTCCGGCGAGGACCAAAGCTTTCACTTCATCTCTCCCTTTCCGCTTTCGCCGGCTGACGCCCAGTTCGGCACCGGCCGATGGTCCGGGCCCACGCCGCGCGTACCGAGGGAGTTTCGGGCGTCCTCGAAGGTGTGGTCCCGCACTGGCATGGCGACCAGCCGCCTCGGCCGGTCACGGTCTTCGACACCGCTGACGCGTGTTCGGGATCGGAATACTGGAACGCGGCGTCCGGCACCGCGACGGCGGCACCCTGCTCCCCGCGCCGCTCAAAAGACTGTGCGCTCACCGTCGTCGAAGTGTGGGGTGTTGGGGTTGCTACGGAACAGCTGGTTCGGGGCGGACGTGCCTTCAGATCGGTCAGCCGCCGGCAGTTCGCCTCAGTGTAGGACAGCCTTGCCCGATCGGGCTCGGAGTTGTGACCGCAATTGAAGATACCGGCCCGGCAGTTATTGCCTCGAAACTCCTGGCGTTCCCTCCTGCGGGGCACTGACCTGCAGCGACGCACCCCAGCCGGCCGGACCCACTTGAGTTTCCCATTAATAAGTGACATGCGCTCATTCTTGAGGTGATCAGTAAGAGTTGGGTCGGTCGACTGACCGCGGCGAGTTCCCCGTGGCTGAAGAGCCAATAGGCAGGACAACGCCGCAACGTGGAGTATTGATCTGGTGTTATCGGCCAACTCTTGGGCATTGAGCGGGCCGCCGAGACCGTTCCCTGTCGCCCTAGATGATACTGAACAAGCAAATTGGCTTCTGGGATGACAAGGCGGCGAAACGGTCCAATGGTAGTGATGTGCCGCTGCTGCTCTGCGCGCCCCAAGGAAAGGTGATGGTGGTCCTCGACGCATGTCGAAAAGCGAGTGAGGAAATCGGAGAGGGGGCAGCGGACGCCGTGCCCTACCTGATGGACCTCGCTGAGATGGCCGGCCTCGGCCGTCGACGTGAGGTTGATGTCACAAGACCGCCGAGAATGCTGCGCGTCTGGAATGAGGAGTGAAACGTGCCTCTTGAACACGCGACCAGAGGATTGTCGTTCGGCGAGATCGTCGATCGCTACGACCGTTTTCGACCTGGCCTGCCCAAGGCGGCTGTGGACTGGCTCGTCCCGGACGGCTGCGAGACGGTGGTCGACCTCGCTGCCGGCACTGGCGCGCTGACCCGAAGCCTGGTCGATCGCGTAGCCCACGTTGTCGCCGTTGAACCCGACCCACGGATGCGGGAGACCCTCGGCCGCAATTGCCCCGAGGCGAGGGTCCTGTCCGGAACCGGCGAGCAGATTCCGTTGCCCGACGGGCAGGCTGACGCGGTGCTGATCTCCATGGCCTGGCACTGGATGGATCCGCAACGGGCTGTCGCGGAGATCGCGCGAGTGCTCCGCAACCGTGGGACGTTCGGTGTGGCGTGGAACCACCGGGACCTCTCCGTTCCCTGGGTGGCCGAACTCGACAGCTTCACCCGTGCACTGCGTGCCGGCGCCGTTACTGGAGAGCCGGCGAGGTCCGATGCGGCGCCGACCAGGAAGGCCATGGATCCGCCGACCGGCTCGCTGTTCTCCGTACTTACCGAAATGCGCATGACCTGGTCGATGCCGGTCACCGCGGGAGAGCTTGTCGGGCTCCTGGGCACCGACGCCAGCGCGATTGCGTTGCCGGTCGATGCCCGTAGCGTCGTGGACGAGCAGGTGACCGCGTACGTACGCGACGAACTGGGTCTGTCTGGCGACCAGACGATCGATCTGCCGGTGGCGTGTCGGTGCCTGCGCGCCACGAAGAATGCCTGAGCGGCAGAGTTCCGGTAGCAGCGCCCCCGCGCCGAAGCGGTCCGCATCTTGCGCTTGAGCGTGGCCCCCGACATCGCTGCCCGCTATCCGGCCCGGATGTGTTGGCCCGGGCGCGGCGCGAACTCGCGGACCGGGTGATCCCGCACACCGGCAGCGTGGCCTTGTACGACTTCGCGCGCAGTGCAAACACAGAGGTCACCTGAGTGGCCGGCGGCTGACCGCGGAACATCTCATGGACTTCAGCTATGGAGGCAACTGCACATGCTCAAGATTGCCTTGGTGCAGCAGAGCGCCTGGGACCTTCCCGTCGATTCGATGCCCCTCGCGGCCGGCTATCTCAAAGCAGTGCTCGATGCCGATCCCGACATAAGCCGTGAAGTCGACGTACGCATACACAACATGCGCGGTGGATGGCCCGTGAACCAGATGACGCGAGCCATCTTCAGCGAGGAAGTCCCGGACGTGCTGGCGTTCTCCGTGGTGGGCTGGAACTATCGGAACTTCTCCCTTCTGGCGGACGTGCACAAGCAGTTGAAACCCGATGGATTCACCGTCTTCGGCGGAAATCACGTGAGCCACCAGGCCCAGAAGGTGTTCCGGGAATGCCCTGACGTGGACATCGTGGTGAACGGCGAGGGTGAGCTGACGTTCCGCGAACTGATCGCTGCCATCCTCGCCGATCGGCGCGCCCCCGCTCTCGGGGCCGTATCCGGAATCTCATTCCGCACTTCCGGCCAGGATTTCTCCACCACGGCCGACCGACCCAGGATCGATGACCTCGACATCATACCGTCGCCGTTCCTCACCGGAGCGATACCCCTGCTCGACCAGAAGGGCAAATTCCCATACGAGTTCGCCCTGATGGAAACCAATCGCGGCTGCCCATACCGCTGTTCCTTCTGCTACTGGGGTGGGGCGACCGGCCAGCGGGTGCGCTCCTTCTCCCGGGATCGGCTGGCCGCTGAACTGGACCTGTTCGGATACCATCAGGTCCCCACGGTGTTCTTGTGCGATGCGAACTTCGGGATGCTCGAAGCCGACGAGGAGTTCACCGAGGACTTACTGAAGATCCACGAGAAATATGGGTTTCCCACCTCACTCGAGGCCAACTGGGCCAAGAACAAGTCCCAGCGCTTCCACCGCATCGTGCGCACCCTGAAGCAGTACGGCTTCAAGAGTTCCTTCACGCTTGCCCTGCAGACCCTTTCCGACGAGGCGCTCACCGACATGCGGCGGCGCAACATGAAGCTCAACCAGTGGCAGGACCTCGCCGAATGGCTGGCCGCCGAGGGCATGGAGTCCTTCGTCGAGTTGATCTGGGGCGCCCCCGGTGAAACCGTCGAGTCATTCCTCGACGGTTACGATCGCATCGCTGAGAAGGTGCCCCGCATCGCCGTGTATCCGCTGCTCCTGCTGCCCAACACGGACTACAGCGAAAAGCGGGAGCTCCACGGCTTCGTCACCGTGCGCGGGGAGTCGGACGACTTCGAGTACGTGCTCGCCAGCCGCAGTGCCACCCTCGCCGAGAACTTCGCGATGCAGCGCTTCATGTTCCTGGCCCGCATCCTGGGTGAGAACCAGTACTTCAAGCGACTGTGGCACCCGGCCAGGCTGCTCGCCGGGATGACTCAGTCCCAGGTCATCCACTCGCTGCTGGAGTGGATCGACGCCTCCGACCATCCATCCGTTGTGGCGCTCCGTGAAGCGTTCCCCGTGCTTGCCGAGTCGCCGGCCGTCGCCGCCGGACATCGGATGCTGTACTCCGATCCGGAACTCGACGCCGAGGTCGAGCGCTGGTGGAACGAACGGGTTGTCCCGCGCTTTCCTCCCGCCTGGGTCGAATTCGGGCCTCACCTGTATCGCTTCGAACGCCTCTCCCGCCCCATCTACCAGCCGCCGGGGGCGAGCGCGCCTGACGGCTGGCGCATGGACGAGGGCGGCGACACCTATGTGAGCCAGGACCCGGCGACATTTCCGTTCGACGTCATCGCTGCCTATGAGCGGCTCGCCGCAGGTGTGTTGACGCCTCCCGAGCCGGACCCCACGGCGTACGAATTCCACTCCCGTAGTGGCTTCTACCTCCACCTCGACAACCACGAGACCGGAGCGCACTACTTCGCGACGGCCACACCACTGGCACCGGTCACCCCGGCCCCCGCACCATCAAACTCCCTGGATCTTGTATGGGAGACCTCCTAACCACCTGACAGCCTCACGCAATCCCAGCCGCCCCGCGGGCATTCACGCCTTCGGCTTGCTCGACGATTACACAGGGCGCCGTCAAGTGGCCAAGGCGTGTCCCGTGAGCGATCGTCGAACCGGCTGGGATCAGAGGCACCTGCGCCTGGGCACTGTCCGATGGGTCGTGTGACCATGCCAGCGTTCGCATCGTTCGGCCGGCGTGGGGCGGGGCGATCTGTCGGATCAGGAATGGGCTCGGCTGGAGCCACACTTGCCGAAGAACGTGGGACTAGGCGGACGTTGGAAGAGCTCCCTGGACGACGCGGCCAGCCCGCTCAGCATCGTTCGTCGGACACTTCCCAGCGGGCCTTGGAGGCTGCCGACGACGAACAGACCGTGCGGCGCACCGGTCAAAGGCGCCATCCTCACCCCTGCAGGGGAAGGGATGGCGCCTCAGCGCGTCCTGGGCAGGCCGCATCAAATCGGTGAAGCGGGTAGCTTCCGGCCGGAGTTGCCATGGCCCGTGACCGACGTCAGCCGCGGGGGCTCCGCCAGCGCCAGAACTGGTCCGTGTACGGTCCGACCTGGTCGACCTCCAAGGTGGTCTCCGCCAACTGGCAGCTCTCGACCGGCGAGATCACCAGCCGCTCGTCCAGCGCCGAAGCGATGAGCACATCGGCCTGAGCTGGGTCGCCTTGGATCAACCGCCAGAGCTGTCCTTGGCTGCCGTCGCTCCAGTGATCCTGGTAGACGACCGCTTTCGGGTGCTTCTCCCTGACCGTCAGGTACAGGTCGTCCTGTCCGTTCTTGATCCGCCACAGCCCTTGTTCGTCTGCGGCCAGAAACTCCCACATGTCCTGCTTATTGCCGGTTCTCAGTCCTCCCCGCCACAGCCGGACCTCATCGGGATTGTGGTTATGACCGTTCGGCGTGATGTACAGCCCGCTGGCCGAGTGCACGATCACTTGCGGGGAGTCTGCGGGGGGTACGGATCGTACGGGGGTGATGGGCATGGGCGATCCTCCGTGCATGGCATGGCCACCGATGATGGGTGCGCGCCGGCAAGTGCCTCCGGCATTGCCGCGTTCGCCTCCATGCTTTTGCCATCCCGCGCCGAGCCGCCACCGGGAGGGGCCGAACAGGTGATCTGGAGACTGTCCGATGGGTCGCGGGATTCCGGAAGAGCCGAGTCGTTCTGGCTCGTGTGGCGCGGGGTGATCTTTCAAACGCGGACTGAGCACGGATGAGGCCGTACCGGACCAGTGGGCCAATCGCCGACGCCGTGGCAGCACCGACCGTCGTCCTGCCAGATTCAACTGGCACTGCGTCTCACTCGGCAGCCCGACCCATCGGACACACCCTAGATGACCAAGCCCTGATGGCAGGATGATCGCCCCGACGATCCTGAGGGGCCATGTCCGTGCATACGCCTGCCGACTACCTCGAACTGGCGCGCGCCGAGCGCAACAGCGCCGTCCTGCATCAACTCGCGCGTTGTCCGTACCCCTTCGTCTGGCATGCGTTGGCCGCCAACCCCGCCACGGCGCCCGGCACGCTGTTGGAGCTGAGCACGGCGCAGGACAGTGCCTGGAACGACAACAGGCTCCTTCGCCTGCTGGCGGAGCATCCCCGCGCGGACCACACAGTGCTGCGGGCCGTCCGTGATGCCGTGGCGGCAAAGCTCGCCGAGGGGGCACGACCCTACGCCGCCGTGCTTGCGCTGGCAGGACGGACGGAACTTGCGGCAGCAGAAGTTCTACAACTCGGGGCTCTCCGCGGAGCTTCTGCTCGTCTGCGCGGCCGGCTCGACCAGCGCCTCGGGCTCCGTACTTGACTCAATGCCCGCATCGGTCGGCGCGGAGCGATGGAGGCCGTCCAGGTCCCAGGTCACCTGCCCGCCGGCGTGCGGCGCCCGTGTCATCGGCCAGTTGCCGGACGTGTTCGTGGACCTGAGCGCCGGCCTTGCGGATTGCGGTCAGCGCACGGTTCCCGCCGGCGGCGAGGGTGGCGATGAGCCGGGAGACCATCGGGTCTGAGGCCACCGGCCGCCCGTACACGCCGGGCTCGGCCGGCTGTATGGCGACCTCGGTGAGACAGTCGCCGAGCATGATCGCGAACGCGATATTCAGCACCGTCTTGCCCGGATCGTGCACCGCGCGGGACTTCCGCCAGGGTGCCAGTGCCGTCGATGTCGCCTGATCCACGGGGTAGGCGAGTTGAGGTATGCCGGTGGTGCTGGTGTGCCGGTTTGAGGTAGCCGCTGTTATGGGGTCGGCGCCGGTGACGGTGCGCCAGGTGGTGTGGCGTTCGGTCAGCTCGGTGCGGCCTCGCGGTGGGCGTTCGGTGGGCCGGACAGGCCGTCGAGCGCCCCTCAGGCATCGTGCCCGACATGTGGGCTGATGGCCGGAGGGCCCGCCCACGCCGAGGCATCTATACGTATCTCTACCGTCAAGATTCCCCACAGCAGGCATCTCTGCGCTACGAGGGGAGCGACCGGCTCGAGAAAAGCCATCAGCCGACCCGGTAACGCGAACGGGTCATGTGACCCTTCACCTCACCCGGACACGCGCAGAGATCCCTCTCCGCCTTCGGCGATATCTCACCCGACTTCCCCCCACGCCACCTTTTCACTGCCCGTCACAACCGCCCCCGAAAGGCACCCTGGTTCACTACCTGACGCTAGGTCACCGACTGGAGTCACGACCTGAAGAAAACCGGCCCGGCGGATTGGTGGGCCCCAACTCTTCCTTTAGCACCACAAGTTGACAAAAACCCCCTGGGTCCGATTCAGCCAGACCTTCGCTGTCGTAGCGGCGTGATCACACTCCACCGTCAAGCCATTGTTGCTCCAGCAAGTGCATAGTCGGTGGCCAACTACGCGGACGCCGGCTCAAGCCAATGCATGCATGGCACATCCATGACCAGCGGGAGCGGAGGGCCATGCCCCTGCCGCGGTGGTGTCCTGCGGCACCGATCACCTCGTACTTCGAGCTCCATAAACTGCACCATGGTGCCCGCCGAGCCATGACTGAAATTTTGCCATCCGTCATCCTGATGGACATAGACGGGTTGCCCAAGGGCATATGACTTCGTAGAGTCGATCAACGTCAAGTCGGTGAATCGCCAAGAGAGTAGATTCCGTGAGCCAAGGAAACTCTGAATGAGGCCTTCGAGCCCCCAGCTGTCGCGGCGGTGGGAGAATCCTCGGAAGGAGCCCTCGATCGTGGCTCCGGTGGCGCGGTTGTCATCACGGGTCTTCGAATTTAGTGGGGGAGCACCTCGGGTCGGGAGCGCCCCGTTGTTGCGAAGAGTGACCGTAGGTGTGGGTCGGCGCGGTCGCGGTAACCGAAGATGCATCGCCTGTTGCGCTTGATGATGCGGGTGTTGCCCTCGTCTGCAGTGCCCGATCTGCGTGCAGAGGATCACGTATTACGGCCGGTCAGGTGGTGACGAGGTCGCAGTCGGCCGGGACGACTGTGCGCCCGCCAGCGGCCACGGCGCGATCGGCTCGGTAGTCACACTCCGCAATCAGCGGTGCGGCCAGCGAGGCTCCCTCCCCGGCCGGATTCGAAGCCCCGTGACAGTAGGTTGCAGTAATTACGGACGGGATTGGCCACGATGTGAGAAGTGGTCGGCGCTTATCCATACCGGGAGGGGAAAGAATGTATCGAACTGCCACGGCACGTGATGTCGAACCGAGTGGCGAGATCGTTGAGCTTCACCGCGGGATATCCTCTTTGAGCGCGCGGGAGCTGGAGGTTCTCCATCTGGTCGCTACTGGCAAGACCAATTGCAGCATCGGCATGGAGCTGGGAATCTCCGAAAGGACGGCGAGAGAGCACGTTGCGCGAATCATGCTCAAGTTCGGAGTGGGTTCCCGGGTCGAAATAGCCGTCATCGCCACCAAATGGCGGTTTGAGGGCGCCTCAGCTGGTCACGTGGGGTGGCAGGACGGGGAGATGGATCGGTTATCTCAGCGGTTAGTGCCGGATGAGTTATGGATGCTGGTGGAGCCGATGATTCCACGGTCCCGGGATCGTCCGCAGGCAGGGGGGACGGCTCCAGCCGAGGATCGGGCGGTGTTCACCGCGATTGTGTATGTCGTGACCAGCGGTTGTGCTTGGCGGGACTTGCCATCGTCGTTCGGGGTGGCCTTTCAGGTCGCACAACGCCGCTTTGGGCAGTGGACCGATGCCGGCATGTGGCCCCGGCTGCATGGCGGGGTACTCGACGAGCTGGACACACAGGTTCAGGTCGACTGGTCTCGGGCCGTGGCCGATGCCGCGATCATGCGGGCGAAAAGGGAGGACGAGGCGCGGTCCCAATCCGGTTGATCGGGGCAAGCCAGGCTCGTAGGTCCACTTCTTGTCCCACCGCGGCCTACCGCTGGCCCTGGCCGTCTCCGCGGCCAACGCCGATGACAGCAACAGCATGAGACCCCCGGTCTGAGCCGTCCCATGGATCCGCTCCCGGTACGGGCCGCGGGGTGCCGAACCCAGCGAGTTCCACGCCGGCAACGGCTGCGCGACTTCGGCGGCCCTAAGTCACCGTCACCGGCTGCGCCACCGCAAGATCACCCCACGGATCGCCCGTAGCGGCACTGAGCCCGGCCGTGCATCCGACCGTCATCGCCGGTCCGTCGAAACGCACCCTCTTGAGGTCAAAGAGATTCTCCAGCCAATCGCATTCAGGAGGAGTAGGTTGTCGAATCTGTCCGACAAACTGGCCAATTTGTCCCCTGAAAAGCGGAAGCTCCTCGCTATGCAACTCCGCGGCAAGGCCTCCGAGGTACCACCAGTTACGGCTGCCCCTCCTGGACAGCTGCGATGGTCTGCACAGCAAGAACAGATGTGGTTCTTGGAGCAGGCCGGACGCGATCCGTCCGAGCACAACCTTATTTACCGGTTCGGCCTGTACGGACGAGTCGACGACGACAGGCTGGTGGCTGCGCTACGGGCAACGGTCAGGAGGCAGTCCGCGCTCTCTGCGCCGCACGGTTGGAATGAAACCGAGCCGGCCGCCGATCTCGAGGTGCGCGTTGTCGACGCCACCGGCTCGACACCGGACAGGGCACTGAGCGAGCTACTGCGAACTGAAGCCGCAAACCCTCTGTCGTTGGAGAACCGGGTCCTTGCACGCGCGACACTTGTGCACTGCTCGCAAGGCGAGCATCTACTTGTTTGGACAGTGCACCAAGCTGCCTGGGACGTCCCCTCCGTCCCCATTTTTATGCGCGAGGTAGAAGCTGCCTATCAGTCGACGAGGGCGGAGACAGATCTTGAACTCTCCTACTCGGACTTCAGCTACTGGCAGTACGAGATGCTCAGCCGGCGCGGTGATGAGCTCAGGCAGTGGTGGTCGACGACCCACCACAGCGGCGTGTCACTGCCGACGGACCATCCTCGACGAGACAACGATGGTCGGCGCCGCAGTCCGACCCCGATCCAGATAAACGCTGAAGTGGCCGGCAGCGGCGTTACGTCGGCACTCGCCGAACTCGGGCGTTCGGCGGGTGCCGACGTGTCGACCGTTGTCTTCGGGCTGCTCGCGCTACTGGTATCCCGCTGGAACCAGCAAGACGACGTCACCATTGGCTGGACCCACGATACTCGGCCGGGGGAGCAGTTCAACGATGTGATCGGTCCCTTCTCGAATGTTCTCCCCGTCTCGATCAGCATCGATCTTGCGCTGGATGTGCCAGCGTTTCTCTCGACCGTGAGCAATTGTGTCTCTCGCGCTGTTGAACATGGCGACCTTCCGTTCGCACAGATCGCAAGTGCCATGAACCCCAGTGAGCCAGGGCGTAACCCCGTCATCAAGCTCCAGTACGGATTCGAGAACAGCAGGGTGGCCGTTCCCGGTATCGATCTTGACGGATGTCAGATGACCTTGGGAGAGGTGCACCCGAGCGCTACAGATGTAGATGTGTCCTTCGTTGTTCGAGAACGCCATGGTGGCTTGGACCTCATTGCGTCCTTCCGCGATGATCTGTTTGACCGAGCGAGCGTGGAGAACTTCGTCGAGTCGCTTCGTGAACTGCTCCGCTCTGCGGCCCGGGAGGACGGAACGCCTCTCGGCCGGCTCAGCATCGTGACCGACCGTCAGAGCGATGCGCTGGCCCACCTCGCAAGCGGCGGAAGCTCGACCACCGCCGCCGGCGAGACAGTCCTCGAGGCGGTGTACAAGCACGCCGCGAGTAGGCCGGGCAGCGAGGCAGTCCGCTACGGCGGTCGCAGCTACACCTACGAAGAGGTCCTGACAGACGCGCGAGCGATCGCCGACGCCCTGGTGGCACACGACGTGGGCCCGGGTGCACGTGTGCTGCTCCTGAGTAGTCAAAGTCCGGTCGCCGTGAGTGCGGTACTCGCGACGTCCATGGTGGGTGCCGCCTACGTTCCGCTTGATATCGAGGCGCCGGCGGCGCGCCTCTCCTCGATCGTTGAGAGGACCAACGCCGCTGTCCTGTTGATCGGCACGGGCGCGCGCCGTGAGCAAGCTCGCGAGCTGGTCGGTGATGCCATCCCGATCATTGACCCCCGAGCAGAAGAACATGCTCCGCGTGCAGGCGCGGGCTGGGCTCCGCAGTCGCTGCCCACACCCGATGACACCGCATACGTCATTTTCACCTCTGGCAGCACAGGAGCACCGAAGGGGGTGGTCGTCAGTCAGCGCGCGGTCTTGCACTTCTGCCACGAGTTTGTCACCGCCTTCAACATGCTGCCAGACGACCGGGTCCTGGCCTTCGCCCGGCCGAGCTTCGACGTCTCAGTGTTCGAGGTTCTCGCGAGTCTTTACGCCGGCGCCGTGATCTGTATCGCCACCGCTGAACAGCGACGAGATCCTGAACTCCTGGCTGACTTTATTCGGCACGAACAAGTTTCGGTCGCGGAGCTGCCTCCTGCCCTCATGCCGCGGCTCGGGGGAGACTATCCCGACCTGCGCCTCGTCTCAGTCGGAGGGGAATCATTTCCCGGCTCCCTCGTCGAGGAGTGGACACGAAACGGCCGGGAGTTCTGGAACGGCTACGGTCCGACCGAGACGGCTGTCGGAGTCACCCTGATGCGTTGCGAAGGCCAATGGTTCACCTCGCCGCCCATCGGACGGCCCATACCTGGCCTGCGCGCCCACATCCTGGATACGCACGGCCAACTGCTGCCACCAGCAGCAATCGGCGAACTGTGCATCGCGGGCCCCAGCCTCGCTGACGGCTATCTCGGAGACCCGTCTCTTACTGCCCGCAGTTTTTGCTCCGTACCTGCCGTTGGCGAACGCATATACAAGACGGGTGATCTTGTACGGTGGCGCCCGGACGGGAATCTCGACTTTTACGGTCGAAACGATCGCCAAGTCCAGGTCAACGGGTTTCGTGTTGAGCTGTCCGAAATCGAACAAGTCCTGAGCGTCATGAACGGCGTCGAACGGGTGCGAGTGGAGTTCCTCGACCACCCCGCTCTCGGTAAGAGCCTGGTCGCCTTCATCGTCCCGGTCGCAGAAGGGACGGCGCCAGATGCGGCGGCATTGCGACAGGAAGCCGTGAGCCGACTTCCTGAGTACTCAGTTCCGCGTAAGTTCGTTCTTGTTCCCGATGTGCCTCTCACGCCGAACGGAAAGGTCGACCGATCGGCTCTGGAGGAAACCCTCGTCAGCCAGGAAGCCGGCAACTTCGGTGAGCCTGAGTATGTCTTGTCAGCCACCGAGCGCCGGCTTGCCGAAAAGCTGATCGGACCCGTCCTCGGTATACGTAACCCCGACCCTGATGTCGGATTCTTCGAGTTCGGAGGCAACTCCCTGCAGGTCACACAAATCGTCGGCGGAATTCTTGAGGAGTTTGGCGTGCGGCTGGCGATCGTCGACTTCTTTGAGAATTCGACGATTCGCGGCCTCGCAGCAAAGGTGGACTCGATGATCTCGTCATCCGATGTCGACTCCTCGTCCTGACCAGGAGGAGAATCGTGACCGGACCGCAGGATGCCCGCGATATTGACCGCGATTCCGACGAAGATGTTCAGGATCTTCTCAACGAACTCTCTTCGCAAGAAGGGCATCAATTGTTGGAAGTCTTGGCGCAGGGCGGCGAGTTCGACCAGAACGTGCTGCTCCCGACCATCGCGTTTCAGGAAGAAATCCTTGAGGTGGCGAGTGCCCACCCCCACAGCCGATGCGCAGGAATCCATCAACTCTTCGTGCTCAAGGGGCTAGTGGATGCGGCGAGATTGCGCACCGCATGGCGCAAGCTGCAGGACAGGCATGACGCTCTCCGCACAACCTTCAGCGAGCGGGGTGATCAGTGGTGCCAGAAAGTAACTGAGCGTACGAGTGAATTAGCCATTCGTGGCGCCACCATAGATGAACAGACGATGATCGAGGCTGTCGGCCGGCATCGAGCCGAAGGCTTTGACCTCGTGGGTGGCCCCCTGGCCCGTGCTGAGCTCGTACTCGGCCGCGAAAACACGCACATTCTCGTCCTTTCGTGGCACCACGCTGTCGTCGACGGATACTCGCTTGGAGTTCTGTGGGACGATCTATGTCAGGCATACAATGACCCCGGAGCCGCGCCCGAACCTCTCCAGCAGGGAGAATTTGCCCAACGTCAGTCGACCTACAGAATCGAGCGGGCAAAGGAGGTTGCCCTCACCATTCGCTCGCGGTATCCGAAAGCTCTGGACACCGCCGCCGTCGCGCATTCACGTCCTCACAACGTGGATCTCGGTGGAATCACGCTTCGCTGGGGTAGTGACGAAAGCAGGGCGCTGGCGGCTCGTGCGGATGAACAGGGCCTGACCTTGTATATGGTGTTTCTTGCGGCCTATCGCTCCGCCCTTGAAGCAAAGGATCTGCTGTCGCCCGAAGCCCCTGTCTGGACCCCGATGTCCGGCCGGCTATCGAGTTCTTTCAGCCGGAGTGTAGGCCTGTTTATGAACCTTGTCCCGGTCTTTGGGTCAATCGGAGGCTCATCCGGAGGTGAGACGCCGATCGCAGCGCTGCGGCAGGGGTGTATCGAGGCATTCGACCGCCAAGACGTGCCGCGCAACGACCTGATCGAAATCCTTCCTGACCTTCCTGCGGCGAGTGCCCTGTTTGCGCTGCAGAACTTCTCAGTGGGAACCTGTGACCTCGCTGGAGTCCAACGGTCGATGCCCACGCCATCAGGATTTCCTCTCACTGATCCGATTTTGGAATTCGACAGCCCCGTGTCCGGCCTGTTTCCAACGGCGTTGTCTATTGGGTTCATGGAGGACGAGAGTCTCGCCGGCGTATTCGAGTACGATCGCACTCGTCTCGACATTGCATTCGCCACTGAAGTAACGGATCACCTTTCCGGTCTGATTGATAAAGCAATCGCCGGGACATTCCATTGGTGAGGGCTGGGCGTTTTGAGTTCACCAGGTGCCGGTTACGTACAAACATGGATGAGTAAGGGGACAAGGTGATCAAGAGTGGTTTCTCGGCGAAACGGCTGACCCGCGTACGAGACATGCTCGAGCGTCGCGTCGACGCCGGCCACAGCCCGGGTGCGGTCGCCGTCGTCGCCCGTCATGGCGAGGTCCACATCGAGGCTGTCGGCAATCTCGCCTTCGAGGGCGCGGGCTCGAGGACGCCGATGACAGCCGACTCGATCTGCCGTATCGCATCGATGACGAAGTCGGTCGTTGCCGCCTGCGCGATGACGCTCGTCGAGGATTGCACGCTCCGCCTCAACGACCCGGTCGACGCATTCCTGCCGGAACTGGCGGACATGGCCGTGCTCGCCGACCCGAACGGGCCACTGGACGACACCGTCCCGATGGAACGTCCGATCACGCTGCGGGATCTGCTCACCTGCCGCCTCGGCACCGGCACGATCATGGCCGAGCCGGGAACGGTCCCGATCTGCGACGCGCTGAATGCGCTCGAGCGAGGGGGCGGCCCGGGCGAACCTGATCCGTCGCCGGACGAGTGGCTCCGCCGACTCGGCACGCTCCCGCTCGTCCACCAGCCTGGTGAGCGCTGGATGTACAACATCGGCCCCACCGCGACGGGCGTGCTCATCGCTCGCGCCACGGGCATGTCCCTCGAGGATGCGCTGCGCGAGCGGATCTGTGAGCCGCTCGGGATGAAGGACACCACCCTCGGCCTGGGCGATGAGAGCGCCGGCCGGCTGGCGACCGCGTACGTGCACGACGACGCCACCGGCGAGCTCGTCGAAGACAGCCCCGACGGGCTCCGGAGGCGACCGCCAACGTTCAAGGCGCCTGCCAGCGGACTCGTCTCGACCGCCGATGATTGCCTCGCCTTCGCCTCGGCCCTGCTTGCCGGTGGTACCCACCGCGGCGAGCGGGTCCTCTCTCGGCCGTCGGTGACGTTGATGACCAGCGACCACCTGACACCGACGCAGAAGGCGGCCTCCCGGTGGTTCTGGCCGCTGGAGCACTTCGCGGACTTCGGCTGGGGCTTTGGGATGGAGGTCCGCACCCGGCGAACAAACCTCGGGCCCTCGGTCGGGAGCTACGGCTGGTACGGCAAATACGGCACCGCCTGGTGCAACGACCCTGCCGAGGACATGACGACGATCCTCATGATCCAGCGGGCGGAGGGGCTCGAGCTGCCGGCCCTCGTCGACTTCTGGACGGCTGCCTACGGGGCGATCGACGACTGAGCCATCCAGCGGTGCCGGTCAAGGGAGCGAGTAGGAGCGGTGTTTGGTGGCGAGTGACCCGCTGCCGGTCGCCGTCAAGGAAAGGAGCGGCATCAGCCAGGCGGGCCAGGTCGAAATTGGGCAGGTGGTGGCCGGTCTGGCTGATGTGTTCCTTAGAGTCGGCGTCGGGCGCGAACGACGCCGATGACCACGGGGAGTTGGGGAGGCGCGAGGTGAACGAGCAGACGCTCGAGCGCATCGACCTGGGTGAGGTGCCGTACACCGAGGCGACCGAGGCGATGAAGGGGTGGGTCGAGCTGCGGCGCGCGAGCGAGATCCGTGACCGGCTGGTCCTGCTGACACATCCCCCGGTCATCACCTACGGCTCCCGAACGCCTCCGGACGAACTGCCACGTGCCGATTCCCCGATCCCGCTGGTCGAGGTCGACAGGGGCGGGCAGGCGACCTATCACGGTCCTGGACAGCTCATCGGCTATCTGGTGATGCACCTGGGGGAGCGCGGCCCCGGTGATGTCGTGCGCTGGGTGGAAAACGGGTTGATCCGCGCACTGGACTCGCTCGGCTTCGAGACCGTGCGGCGCGAGACGCCACCGGGCGCGCAGAGCCTGGTCGGTGTGTGGACGCCGCGCCATGACAAGCTCGCGTCGATCGGTATGCGCATCCGGAACAAGGTGACGAGCCACGGATTCGCGCTCAACATCGCATCGGACCTGGACGAGTTCACACGGTTCACGGCGTGCGGGCTGCCCGAGGTGGCGATGGTGTCGCTGACGGCGATGGCCGCGGAGCAGGGCAGGCCGGTTCCGACGGAGACCGCCGTGCGGGACGCGGTGGCCCAGGCGTTCGGGGCGGTGGCGCCGGCCGGGGTTTTGTCCGCTGCGACGACAGCGGTGTCCGGGCGGCGCTCCACCCATGCGGGACCTTCCCTCGATACGCCGTGAACCGTCACGCACAGGGGGGCGAGGGCGCGCCCGAAGCCGCCGGCGGGGACGGCCGCCCACCCCGACAGCACGCATGCGACCGAAGCCACGGACCAGGACCGCGATCGGCTGATCTCCGCGATCGCAGCTGCTCCTCGTCCAACGCGTCAGCGTGGTGCTCACGTTGGGCGAAGAAGCCGACCCTGGGGTCGGAGGAGAAGACCTTCGGCCGGCTCGCTGTCAGTGTCACGACGACGTCCCAGGCCGGTGGGAACGCGATGACCGGCTCTCGCTGCGGCACCAACCGGAACGGGACAGTTCAGGCCACGAGCAGGCGGAGGCCGAGCTCTGCCGCGTCGAGATCGACGAGGTCGCGGTTGCGCTCGGCCCACCGGCCTGAGGAAAGGTCGTCGCGGAGCCCGTTTACCGCCCGCTGCTCGGCCTCCGGCCCGACTCTGGTCCATACCGATACCGCGCGGCGCACATGGTCGTCCAGGTAAGCCTCCGGCCGGCGCCAGTAGGCCTCGAGGAAGCCGTCGGCGCAGTCCCACGGGATGAGCACCGGTTCCAGGCGGGCCCCGATCGCGCCGGCCAGCTGGTCCACCGAGGGCCGGCCGGCGACCAGGCGGGCGACCTCGGGCAGGTAGTCGCGGGTGAGCCAGAACCGGTGACGCCAGCCGGTGTCACTGGCGTCGTGCGTGAACACCACCACGCGCCGGGCCACTCGCCGCATCTCGCGCAGCCCGGCGATCGGGTCCTGCCAGTGGTGCACGGTGCTGAAGGCCATCGCGGCGTCGAAGGACTGGTCCTCGAACGGCAGGCTCTCCGCGGCGGCGGCCACACACGGCGCCGCGCTCGCCGGACGCTGCGCCCGCATGACCGCCGACGGTTCCACCGCGGTCACGTCGCGGTCCGGAGGTTCGTAGGAGCCGGTGCCGGCGCCCACGTTCAGTACCGTGTGTGCGTCCCCGAGCGCATCCCAGACCCTCGCGGCGATCCGCGGCTCGGTGCGTCGCGTCGCCGGGTAAGCGGACCCGATGGCTTCGTACAACTGCGCGCCGAACACCGTCAGTTGTTCCTCCGGTGTCGTCCTGTGCCCCATCGCCCGTGCCTCCAGTTCGCTGTCTATCGCCGCCACCATGGCGGCGGCGCGGTCGCGCTGGTCCAGCAGCAGGCCGCGCAGCCGGTGCAGGTGCGCGACCGCGTCGGTGGTCGGGTCGTCGACCAGATCCGCGATCTCACGCAACCCGAAGCCCAGCCGCCGGTAGGCGAGCACCTCCCGCAGTCGCTCCACGTCGTCCGCCGCGTAGGCCCGGTATCCGGCCGAGGTCCGTGCGGATGGCTGCACGAGGCCGATCTCGTCGTAGTGGTGCAGTGTGCGAACGCTCACGCCGGCCAGCGCGGCCACGCGTCCCACCGTCAGGTGTTCCTCCACGCCACCGACAATGCGGCATGACGCCACGTGAGGGTCAAGCCGCCATGGCCGCGGCCGGCCCAGACGTCGGACGCAATCGTCCAGGCGGTGTCCGACGATGTGGCGGACGCCCGCGCCTCGCCCTGCCGCCCAGCCGTTGCCCTTGCTTTACTCTGAGTCAGCAGACTTTCGAGGCGAACGACAGTACGAGGGGGATGTGTTGGGGGCCGGGGACATGGAACTCGCCGAGGCGGTTCAGGCGGTGCGCGACGAGTTGATGAGCGCCGCCGCTCAGGGTGTCGGGAGCGACATCACCTTCAAGGTGGGACCGATCGCGCTGGAGTTCACCGTCGAGCTGCGGAAGGACGCCCGTGCGCGGGGCGGCATACGCGCGTTCGTCGTCTCCGGGGAGACCGACGCCGGCATGAGCCGGACGCGCACGCACCGCGTGTCGCTCACCCTTGAGCCCGTCCAGGCCGACGGAGAGCCCGTGCTCATCGCCGCCGACGATGAGGGTGACGTGTCCGGTCTCGCCGGTGCCGGCACGCGGTGAGCGGCACCTTACGCGCCGGCCGGCCGGTGGGCCCCGAGCACGACCGCGTCGCCGCCGTGCAGATCACCGGCAGCAGGGGCAGTGGCTATCTGCTGACCCCGCGACTGCTCCTCACCGCGGCCCATGTCGTCAAGGACGAGCCCGAAGCACGGGTGACGGTGGTGGGCGGAACGGGCAGCCACCGCACCCGGGTGGTGTGGAGGGGACAGGAGACGTGCGATGCCGCCCTGCTCGTCTCCGCCGAGGACCTCGTCCGGCCGGAGACCGCCGCACGGTTGTCCCCGGTGCGCTGGGCGAGGCTGACGGACGACTCCCCCCTCGGCGGCTGCCAGGCCATGGGCTTCCCCCGTGCCCAGCACGACAGGACACGCGGCGTGGACATCGAGCACATCGAGTGCGCACTGCGCCCCGGCTCGGGCATCGTCCGCAACAGGTACGTCCTGGACGTCAAGGACGTCTCGCCGGAACTGGCGAGCGGCAATTCACCGTGGGAGGGCATGTCGGGGGCTGCGCTCTTCGCCGAAGGGCTGTTGCTGGGAGTGGTGGCGGAAGCTCCCCGCAACTGGAGACATCAGCGGCTGGAAGCGGTCAAGGGCAGGACCCTGCTCGACGACGTGTCCTTCGTCGACGCCTTCACCCGCCATGCCGGGGTCGCGCCGTCCGTCACCGAACTGTCGTCGGCCACGCGGAGGAGGAAGCCGCTCGCCCTGGCCGGCGCACCGCACTCGACACCGCGGGATCTGGCGGCCACGATCCGCGCGCACTGGACAACCGCCCGGCAGCAGTTCTTCGACCGCACGGGCACACCGTCCGAGCCCACCGACGGCCGCCGCGACCTGCTGGCGTGGCTGCAGCAGTTCGACGACCCCTTCACCGAGGACGTCGAAGGCCGGCGCGCTCTGATCGACCGCTGGCTGACGAACCCGGAGGTGACGCCCGATCTGAAGGTCCTGCGCCTGCTGTGCTGGCTCGACCCGGACGGGGAGGCGGTCTGGAAGGGCACTCGTGTGACGATGGAATCGCTGACCACGGCGTGCTTGCAGGGCCGCCTGGACACGGACGGTCCGGCGGCGGGCGTCTACCGGGACCTCTGTGCGGGCGGGTTGCTCGATGCGCTGGGCGCCTTCACCGAACTGCGCGGCCTGCGCGGGAGGCAGGAGGCATGGGACGACGCCTGGGAGTCATGGCGGCAGGCGGCCGGGTCGCTCCACCTGCCGGGCCCGGCCCGGGAGTGGGCCGACGGCGACGCCCGCGGTGTACTACTGGCCACGCTCCTCCCAGATCCCCGTACCGAGGAATGGATCCGCACCGCCTACGGGCGCGTGACGCCGCCCGCCGCCGGAAGGGTCGCATGGTACGACCGCTTGTGTGAGCAGGGCGGCGATCCGGACTCGCCCATCGGACGGCTCGTGCGCACCGACTTCGCCGCGTACGCCGCGCTCGATGCGGAGCGGCTGGCGCAGCAGGCGGCGGACGACGCGAAACGGCAGGCCGAACTGGCGACACGTGCGGAGGAAGCCCGCGCGCTTGCGGCAGCCGATGCCGAGCATGAGCGTCAGTGGGCCGCCTACGAGGCCGCTCGGTGCTCACCCGCCGCCCGGTGGGGGGCAGCCGTCCGCGTGACGCTGTGGCTGGGGGCCTGGGGCGTGGTGATGGTCCCGGCGGCCTGGCTCGTGTGGGGCTGGACCTGGCCGTCCCTGGCCGGAACCATTTCCTGGCACCTGCCCTGGCTGGCCCTGTCGGCCTACGTTGCCCGGTTGCCGAGAGCCGTACGGCTGGGTGCGGCCTATCAACCTCCCCTCCGGTACCCGCGCAAGTGGCTCCCGGCCGACCTCACGAGTATCCGAGGAAGCCTGCAGAAGGCGGGCTTCGTGTTCGGTGCGGTCCTGGTCGCCGGGGTTCTGCTGCACGACGTCGGCCAGATCCTGACGACCGTCTTCTTCGTGTGCCTGTACCTCGCGGTGTACCTGTACGCCGCCCACGGCTACCAGAGCCCCACACCGTCGGCTCTCCGCGACTGGGACGACGAGCATCAGGCACGGCTACGGGCTCGTATGACCTGGCAGAAGGAAGCCGACGCCCACCGTGCCACCACGCGCGTCCTTTCCGTATCGGCGCGAGAGCGGGCAGCTGCCTACCAGACATTCATGAAGGACATCGCCACCACGGCCGGACACAAGCGACGGCCGGACTCCACCGACCGCGACACCGGCTGAAGCGATCGGCGACGATGCCCCACGCCGCACGGGGCAACGCCGGGCAGGTCTTCCCCGGCGACGAGCGGCGGCCCGCGCACCCTCCCTGCACCGGCGGGGCATGTCGCCTTCGCAGCCGACCGCGTCGAGAAAGGTGTGCGAGGACTCTAGGCGGAGGGGAATGCTCCGCACATGATGCGCACATGACTTCGAATCTGACGCACCGTCAGTTCATCGGGATTGCTGCCTTGGAGGCCGCGGCCGTGCTCGGACTGACTCGGATCGGCCTGACGTCGGCCGGGGCGGCGACCGGGAGCGCCGAGGACTACGCTCCGGCCGTTGTCGTCGGCTCCGGCTACGGCGCGGCCGTGGCCGCACTCCGGCTGGGGGAGGCGGGGGTGCGGACCCTCGTCCTGGAGAGGGGCCGCCTGTGGAAGCAGCCCGCCGAGGACGGCAAGGTGTTCTGCCCGATGCGTGTCCCCGACCGCCGGTCCATGTGGTTCCGGACCCGGACAGAGGCACCGCTTGCGACATTCCTGTGGCTGGACGTCGTCAACCGCGACATCACCCCGTACCCCGGGGTCCTCGACCGGGTCCGCTTCGACGCCATGTCCGTGTACGTCGGACGCGGCGTCGGCGGCGGATCGCTGGTCAACGGCGGTATGGCCGTCACCCCGTCCCGCGCGTACTTCTCCACGGTACTTCCGCAGGTCGACGCGGCCGAGATGTATGACCGGTACTTCCCGCTCGCCCACCGGATGCTGGGCGTCAACACCGTCGCCCCGGACTGGTTCGAGAGCACCAAGTGGTACCGGTTCGCCCGGGTCTCCCGTACCCACGCCCACCGTGCCGGCCTGCGCACGACCTTCGTGCCGGGCGTCTACGACTTCTCGTACATGCGGCGCGAAGAAGCGGGGGAGGTCACCAAGTCGGCGCTTGCCGGTGAGGTGATCTACGGCAACAACCACGGCAAGCGGACCCTGGACCGCACTTACCTGGCTGCCGCCCTCGGCACCGGCCAGGTCACCATCGAGACCCTCCACCACGTCCGCGAGATCCGGCGGGAACCGGACGGCGGCTACGTCCTCATCGTGGACCGGACCGACGAGACGGGCCGGGTCATCGCCACTCGGGAGATCGGCTGCCGTCACCTCTTCCTCGGCGCGGGCAGCCTCGGCACCACGGAACTCCTGCTGCGCGCCCGGGAGACGGGTGCGCTCCCCGACCTCTCCGCCGAGGTGGGCCTGGGCTGGGGCACCAACGGCAACGTCATGACCGCGCGCGCGAACCATTTATGGGACACCACCGGCGAGTGTCAGTCCACGATTCCCGTCATGGCCATCGACGACACCGCGAACCCGACCACGCCCGTGTTCGCCGAGATCGCCCCGCTGCCGATGGGCCTGGAACACTGGATCAGCCTCTACCTGGCCATCACCCGGAACCCCGAGCGCGGCAGCTTCGCCTACGACCGGGCGACCGACGCGGTGAAGCTCCGGTGGACCCACGACCAGAATCAGCCGTCCGTCGACGCCGCCAAGTCCCTCTTCGACCGCATCAACCAGGCGAACACCACGATCTACCGCTACGACCTGTTCGGCGGCAACCGGCCCTTCGCCGACGACTTCACCTACCACCCCCTAGGCGGCTGCGTCGTGGGCCGGGCCACCGACGCCTACGGTCGGCTTCCCGGCTACCGGGGGCTCTACGTCATGGACGGCTCGCTGATCCCCGGCTCGATCGGCGTGAATCCCTTCGTCACCATCACCGCCCTCGCCGAGCGCAACCTCGCACGCGTACTCGCCGAGGACGGGATCAGTGGGTGATGCGCCGGTGATCCTCGGCTGCGGCAGGCGTCGAGCACGATTGCGCTTCGGGGCCATGCGGAGGAGGGAGTTGGCCCACGGCCGGCGACGGGCCTCCGTTCATCCCCGATTCATCCACTGTCGTCGTCGACTGTCTGTTGAACCTCGCCGATCCCCGGCACTCTTCTCGTCGGCCGAGTGACAGGCCGCATCGGACTGATGAGGAGCGAGCGCGTGGCGGGGATAAGTCGTCGGAATTTCGTGGCACTGTCGGCCGGCGCTGCAGCCGGAGCGGTCGGAGTGACGGCCGCGCAGGCCAGTACGCGGACGTATGCGGCATCCGCCGCGACGGGCACGATCGCCGATGTGAAGCACGTCGTCGTGCTGATGCAGGAGAACCGCAGCTTCGATCACTACTTCGGCACGCTCAAGGGCGTACGCGGATTCTCCGACCGCAGTGGTATCACGCTGCCCGGCGGCTACTCCGTGTTCAACCAGGTCAACGGCACCGGTCGGCAGTACCCGTGGAAGCTGAGCGCCACGCCTCCGGCCGGCGGCGCGGACCCGGAGACCCTCGCCCAGTGCAACGGAGACCTCCCGCACGGCTGGACCTCGCAGCACGCCGCATGGAACAAGGGGCAGCTGGACAGGTGGGTGTCGGGTGTCGGCAACGTCCGCACGATGGGCTACCTCGACCGTAACGACATCCCGTTCCACTATGCCCTCGCCGACAACTACACCATCTGCGACTCCTACTTCTGCTCGACGCTGAGCGCGACGGGTCCGAACCGCACGTACCTGTGGAGCGGCAAGGTCGACTCGACCAGCTACGACGGCGGCGAGGAGTCCGGCCTGACCTGGGAGACCTACGCGGAGGCGCTGCAGAGCGCGGGAGTGAGCTGGAAGGTCTACCAGAACGCGAACGACAACTTCGGCGACAACGGACTGGCGTATTTCAAGAAGTTCGTGGACGCCAAGTCCGGCGACCCGCTGCACGACCGCGGCATGACATCGGTGCCCTGCGTCACCGGTTCGACCCCGGACGACATCGCCGCCGCGATCAAAGCGGACGTCACGGGCGGGACGCTGCCGCAGGTCTCCTGGGTGGTGGCCAATGAGGCATTCTCCGAGCACCCCTATGCCCCGCCGGGCGACGGAGCGCACTTCGTGGACCTGGTGATCCGGGCGCTCGCCGCCGACCCGGCCGTCTTCGACAGCACCGTGCTGTTCCTCAACTACGACGAGAACGACGGCTTCTTCGACCACGTCCCGCCGCCGGCCCCGCCCGCGGGAACCGGCGGCGAATTCCTGAACGGTGTGCCGTACGGGCTCGGCTTCCGTGTCCCCATGATCGTGATATCCCCGTGGACCCGCGGTGGCTGGGTGAGCTCCGAGGTGTTCGACCACACCTCCGTACTCCGCTTTCTGGAGAAGTGGACCGCGGCCCTCGGCAAGCCCGCGGCCGGCCCCCACATCAGCGCCTGGCGCCGCAAGGTGACCGGCGACCTCACCGGCGTCTTCGACTTCGGCTCTCCGGTGTACGGCCTGCCCTCGCTCCCCGGCACCGCCAAGGTCATCGGCCAGACGACCTGCGGCCCGCTGCCGAACCCGACCCCGACGACCAACGCGCTGCCGGCTCAGGAGCCCGGCACCAAGCCGGCGAGGGCCCTGCCCTACCAGCCGGACGGATACCTCGACCGGCTCGAATTCGGCACCAGCGGCCAGATCCTGGCCTGGATCAAGATGGCCAACGAAGGCACAGCGGCGAAGAACGCGGTGCACTTCTCGGTCCACCCGAACGCCTACCGCAGCCGTGTCCCGTGGCAGTACACCGTCGACGCGGGCGGCACCGCCACCGACTACTTCAACATCGGTGCCGGCTACGGCGACGGCAAGTACGACCTGTCCCTGATCGGCCCCAACCGCTTCCTGCGCCGGTTCGCCGGGAACGCCACGACCGCGGGTAGGACCGCCGAGGTGCACAGCCGCTACGCAGCAGCCCCTGACACCGGCAGGCCCGCCATCTGGTTCCGTATGACCAACTCCGCTGCCCAGCCCGTCACCTTCACCGTCACCTCCCACCACTACCGCTCCGACGGTCCCTGGACCTATCAGGTCGCCGGAGGCGCCGAAGCGGAGGACTACTTCAACGCCGTCTCCCGCGCGGACGGGTGGTACGACTTCACGGTCACCCTCAACACCGATGCCGACTGGTCGCGGCGCTTCACCGGGCACATCGAAACCGGGAGCCCGAGCATCACCGGATAGCCGTCCACAAGGCAGGCCCGGCCACGGCGCGCTCGGCGTCGCCCGGCTGCGTCACTCTGTTGCGTCCTGGCTCCCGTCGTGCGTCGTCGCCTGTTCCCACCGCTCGCTCCAGGCATTCAACTTCCTGCTGGGGGAGCGCTGGAAGACGCCTCCGGTGTCCGTGATCGGCAATGACGTGGACGCGCGGGCCGGGACGATCTAGCGTCGGGCAGCGACGGCGCCGCACTTCCGCGCGCGGCGCACCAGCACACGGGGAGACCATGTCCAACGGGAACGTGTCCATCGAGAGCACCGAAGCGCCCGTCGCTTTCATCACCGGAGGGTCGAGCGGGATCGGGGCGGAGACCGTGCGCCGCCTGCTGGGGCTCGGCCACCGGGTCGCGGCGACCGGGCGCAGCGCGAAGAAGCTGGCCGTGCTGGCCGAGGCCGCGGCGGAGGCGGGCGCGGGCGACCGGCTGCTGACATTCGAGGGGGACGCGGCGGACTGGGTGCAGGTGTCGTCGGCGGTCGAGGAGACCGTGCGCGTGTTCGGGCGACTGGACTACGCGATCGCCAACGCCGGGTACGCGACCAACGGCACCGTCGAGACCGGCGACCCCGAGGAGTGGCGGGGCATGGTGCTCACCAACGTCCTGGGTCCCGCACTGCTGGTGCGGGCGGCGCTCCCGGCACTGAAGGCGTCGCAGGGCCGCATCGTGCTGATCGGGAGTGTCGCGGGGTTCAAGAACACGCCCGGCAACCTCTACTCGATGACGAAATTCGCGGTGACCGGGCTGGCGGAGAACGTCCGCATGCTGACGACCGGGTACGGGGTCGGCACGACGCTGATCGCGCCGGGCCGGGTGCTGACGCCGTTCTGGGACGCCCGCCCCGGCGGCGCCGACGCGGCGGGCCCGATGATCTCCGCCGAGCAACTGGTGGACACCGTCGTGTGGGCGATCTCCCAGCCACCCGGCGTGGACGTGAACACGCTGGTCGTCCGGCCGATCGGCCAGCCGAACTAGGGCGCGGTCTGACGGTCACGGCTTGAGCCGGCGGAGGCTGCGGCGACGTGGGGTGCTGCCTGGCCATGGATGTCAGGTAGCCGGGCAGGGCGGGTTGAAGTCGACTGCCGGGAAGTACCGTGCCCATTCGGCCCTGGTGATCCGGGGGTGCGCGCTGTCGCAGATGAGGGTGGCGACCGTGTCCAGATCGGTGTCCCACAGGCGGATCGTGAAGTCGTTGCCGCCGGTGGCCAGGGTGTGGCCGTCCGGGCTGAACGCCGCGGCCGGTACCGGGTTCGAGTGGCCGGTCAGGACGACGGGAGCGGCTGGACCGCGGACATCCCACAGCAGGGCCTTGCCGTCCGCCGCGCCGACGGCCAGCCGGCGGCCGTCCGCGGAGAAGGCCAGCGTGTACAGCCAGGCCCCGGACGTCGGTAGCTGCCTCACCTTCGCCGGGCGACGCATGTCGCTGACGTCGATCAGCCAGACCGTCCTGTCCGTTCGGTGGACGGCGGCCAGGCTCCGGTTGTCGGGGCTGAACCCGCCGTAGGTCAGCGTGTCGGACCGGAACGGGGACGGCAGCTTCCGGGGGCTGCGCGGATCGCTGACGTCCCAGAGCCGCAGGTGCGCTCTGCGGGCTGCTCTCCCCGGGCTCGTCGCAGGGTGCGCCCGCGGCGAGCTCGGCGGCGACCGCGTGCCATCGGGCTTCCCATTCACCGCAGTCACCCTGGCACGCCTCGACATAGGCCAGCGTGACGCCAAGGCTCGGGAACGTGCGCCCGCCCGCGGCCTCCGAGAGCGTCGTGGACGAATAGTGGGCCCTTTTTGCCAGTCAGCTGGAGCTGCAACGGCGCGCGGAGCCAGAGCTGGGACTTCTGAACGGCGGCCCGGTCCGGCACACCGTGTGCCGGACCCGGCCACGGTCAGGAGCGCGCCCGCAGCCATCGGGCGCCGTCGGCGAAGATCGTGCCCGAACATGAAGCCCTGCTCGGCCTCGGCTGCGCGCGCCGATCTGCTGACGGCGGCTGGCGTTGTTCAATGCCGTTACCTATAGGCGCTGTTGGTGCTCCCTGCTCCCTCGTAGTTCAAAGAGCTCAACAGCACCGGGGGCGTCTCCACAGTCATGCCTGGTGCCGGCGGACGGGCTCAGGCCACGGCATTGCCGGAGGATCCGGACGCGAAGGCCAGGATGTGCGGGACTGCTTCGCGCAGGCTCTGGAAGTGGCGGTGCACGCCCTCCACCGGGGCAGCAGCGTTCACGCCCCACACCGTCATACCGGCACGCAGCCCGGACCGCACTCCGGACGGGGCATCTTCGACGACCAGACAGTCCCCCGGCTCGGCACCCAGGCGCGCGGCCGCCCGCAGATAGGGAACAGGCGAGGGCTTGCCCTCTTCAACGGCGGCTGCGTCCACGATCAGGCCCGGCATCGGCAAGCCCGTCCGCAGGAAACGGCCGCGCACCCGGTGTTCGTAGTTCGAGGTCACCAGAGCCCAGGAGCCCGACGGCAGGCCGCGCAGCACCTCTGCCGCACCGTCGAAGGCCGCGTAGACGCCGGACCGGACGTCCTCGTCCTCCAGCTCGTGCAGCGCGGCCAGGCAACCGTGCGGATCGTGGGCCGCGGCGACCTGAGCGAAGGTTTCCATGGGCCTGGTCCGCAGAGCCACCTGGTAGACCTCGTCGGGGTCCAGCTCGTAGCGCTCCGCCCACGCCCGCCACACCCGGCGCTGGTTGCCCACCGCGTCGACCAACGTGCCGTCGACATCGAACAGGACGTACCTCGTACGGCCGGACTGCACAGATTCGCTTGTCACGCACTGATCATGCCAGGCGCCGAGCAGCCGGTTACGGGACAGCTCTGGAAGCGCGTTCATTGGCTGCGTGCACCTTGGTGGCCGTTTGCCTCCCGGTGGCGCCGCAAAATGGAGTTGACGTCCGAGGTGTACTCGGGTCTTCTGCTGCGATGTCTGATCTTCGCATCCAGCAGCCGGACGACGACGTCGCGCTCAGGGACTGGCAGCACGTCCACAACACCATCATCCCCACCCATCTCCTGTCCATGGACGAGGTACGCGAGCGCGCACAGCGCCATCACCTGGAGGTGGCCTACCTCGGTGACGTACTCGTGGGCTGCAGCACGGTGCGTCCTCCGTCGGACGACACGCTGACGGCCACGGTGATCGCCCGTGTGCTCGCTCCGCACCGTGGGCAGGGGTTCGGCGAGGATCTCTACGCTCGCGGGCTCGACCGCGCACGGGAGTTGGGCGCCAAGGTGATCGAAACGGTGGTCCTGTCCTCCAACGAGGACGGCCTGCGGTTCGCATACAAGCACGGCTTCGCCGAGATCGAGCGATACCTGCTGCCCGGGGAAACCATTCCTTGGATCGATCTTCGCCTTTCCTGATCCGAGCCGCCCGGGAATCCATGCGAGCCGCCCGGGACTCGATCCGAGTCGCTCGGGATTCGATCCGAGCCGCCCGGGGCGTCCCCAAGTCCCTTGAAAACAAGCTGAGTTCAGCACTACGGGGGCTCACGCCGATGTCGTAAGGTCATCAGACCGAGCAACTGGCGGAAACGGTCGAGGGGGCAGCGTGGGCGATCACCAGCCGGGGGACGAGTCCGGGAAGCCGGCACCGCAGGAGGGGCAGCAGCCCCCGTCTGTCGTCCCGCCGGCTCCGGCGCAGCCGCCGTGGCCCGCTCCTCCGGCTGTCCCTCCGCTGCCACCCCGTCCGCCCGCCGTACCGCCGCACGGGCCTGCCGGGCAGACGTTCACGGGCAGCCGCAGGAAGGTGCTCTTGTCGCTGGCCGCTGCGGTCGTCGCGCTGGCGGTTGTGCTGGCCGGTGTGTTCTGGCCGGGCGGTTCCGAGGGTTCCGGCGAGGCGGACGGAGGCTCGGACGGGTCGGGTGGAGGATCACCGGCCGCCGCGGCGGCCCGGGGCGCATCGGCTGCCCGCACGCTGGACAAGCTGCCGGGTGTGCACCTGTCGGCGGTCTATGCACCGGGCCGCGGCGAGCCCGCGACCCGTGCCGAGATGACCGTCACCTCAAAGGGGAAGGCGACGGGGACCCTCGATGCACCCGTGACCGGCAGGGCCGCCATGGCGTGGTCCGGCGACCAGCTCTATCTCAAGGGCGACGACCACTTCTGGGCGCAGCAGAGCCCGCACTACGGGAGGGACCTGACCAGCAGCGGCCGCTGGGTAGCGCCGGAGAAGCGCGACGGCTACTACATGCTCAACAGCTTCGGCGTGAACGCGGGCTCCCTGACGCCGAAGTCGCTGGCCTCCGTGGTACGCCAGGTCACCTCCGATCCCTCCGTGGTCCAGGAGGACGCAGGGAGCCCTGAGGGGCGCAGAGCGACGTCCTACACCGCGCAGGGCCGAACGGTCGTCCTCACATCCGATGCTCCCTATACGGTCGTCGCCGTCGGGATCAACCCCGCCGACGCCAGACCGATCGAGACGGCCGCCTGGCGCACCTCCGCAAACACCCCGGCCCAGGCCACTGACCACCGGGTGGTGCCGGTCGACGACGGCGACTACCACAACCCGTACCTCACTGCGAAGCCGAAACCCGCCACGGACAAGGAAGCGGCCGCCGTCCGCACGTCCGCCGCCGAAGCAGCCGCCGCAGCCGTTCCACCCTCATCGTCCGCCAAGGAAGCATCGTCCCAGGGCCCGAACTTCACGGTCACCAGCAACGACCCCTACCTGTGCACGACCAAACCGTGTTCCTACTCCTTCACGGTCAGGAACGAAGGGGACGAGCCGGGGGAGGCAACTCTCCATGTGAGCTTCCCGGGCATCCCGGACCGGGCCCACCCGCTGGGCACACTGGCCCCCCACGCGTCCAAAGAGGTCAGCGGCACGCGTCCCAACGCGGCGACTGGGACGGGGAGGACCGTGCGGCACACCGACTACACGTGGGTGTACTCAGCTGCCGTGTACGGGCCCGACCCCAAGGTGGCCCAACATCTGCACGCACGGAATCTGAAGCCGGATGACGTGTACGTCGCCACCCCGCTGAAGCCCCTCGTCGCGAATCTACTGGACCTGATGACGAAGGACGCCGCCAGCACCGACACGGAGACGAACGAGAAGGCGGTCGAAGCCCTGCGTGCCGTCAACGACCGGGGTCTGCTTCCCCTGTTGATGGTGATCGCTGCCTCCGGACGCCTGGCGAACCCCGAGGACCTGGCCGAGAGCCTCTCCACCACCGACAAGGTCGGTGGTGTCCGTGTACTGCAGCAGGTCGCGTACCTGCTGAAGACCGACCCGAAGGCGCGCGTGTGGTTCGACGGGGGCTACAAGGCCGAAGACGGCAAGACGTACAAGACCGACTACATCTTCATCAGCAACCAAGGCGGCCAGGAGATCAGGCGTGCCGTGCAGGTCAAGACCATAGAAGCCTGGGGCAAGCTGTGGCCACGGATGGCCGAAGGCGCCAGACAGCTCAACGGGGAGAACAAGAAGGGGAAGGCGAAGCAGGGGAAACGGGGGCCCGAGGAGGCTCCGCCCGGCTTTGACCGGGTCCTTCAGATCAACCTGGAGCCGTCCGTGGGTCTGGGGTACTTCAACGCCGGCACAGCCGACCTGGAGAGGGTCCTACGGCACAAGAGCTACGCCCAGGCGCGCCGGAACCTCTGCAAGGAGAACGGCGGACACCGCCTCGACCGCCTGGTCATCGTCAACGGGTCCGGCACCCACGAATGGACCGACCTGAGCAAACTCGGCGTGCACTGTGAAGGGGCGGCGCAGTGATACCGCAACGGTCGCTCGCCGCAGCTACCGACTTCAGGAAGCCTCATCAGGGCTGAACAACTCCGTAGTGTTCCCTGGGATCCGCTGAACGCTTTCGATCACCGGGTGCCCGCCGGCACGGAGACGGCTGCGGCGGTGGAGACGGCCACCGGCGGATGAACGCAGCCGGGCAGGGCGGCCAGTGCGTCCCGCCCGGCTCGCGGTTTCGGGTTCAGGCGGCGGCCGGCGCGGCGACGGTGTAACCGGCCTCGACGACCGCAGCGCGCAGCCGCTCGTCGTCGAGGTCCGTGCCGTGGACCGTGACGGTGTTCGCGGCGAGGTCGACCACGACCTCGCTGACCCCCGGTACCTCGGAGATCTCTTCCGTGATGCTCGCGACGCAGTGCTCGCAGCTCATGCCGGTGACGTCGTACTGCTTCTGGGCCATGGAGGACTCCTGGGTTTTCATGGGGGGCTTTCGGTGGTGTACGGATCCGCTGGCGGGGGTGTTCAGGCCGCCACCCTCACCTCAGGAGTCGGCCGAGCGGAGTACGGAGTTCCACGGCTGGGGCGGGCGCCGGTTTCGGGGCTGAGGACGGGGGCCGGCCCGGACTGCGCTCGCTGGGTCCGGACTCCGTTCGTGGGCCCGGACTCCGCTCGCGGGACCGGCTACCCCTGCTGGTCGGAGCGGAAGACAAGCGGAAGACGAGTGGAAGGCAAGTCCACTGGTCGCTTTCTGGATGGGCCGGGAACTCGCCCCGGATCTTCCTCGACTCATGAGGTGCGGTTGCCGTCCGGCAGCCCACCGCGACGGTGAGGGGGAAGAGTGGCACACGGTCCCGGTCCGGAACGGCCCGGTCCCATGTCCGACGGTGCGGACCGCTGGTCGCTGGTCGCCGTGGCGGGCGTGCTGGCGTTCGTGGCGATGCTCGACATGAACATCGTGAACGTGGCCCTGGCGGACCTCGCCGATGGTCTGCACGTGCCCACCGCGCTGGCCCAGTGGGCGGTGCTGGGCTATCAACTGCCCGTCGTGGCCCTGCTGCTGCCCGTCGGTCGGTGGCTCGACGGTGTGGGGCTGCGTCCTGCCGTGCTGGTCGCGACCTGCGGCTTCGGCCTGTGCAGCGTCCTGGCCGCCGCCGCGCCCTGGATGGCCTGGCTGATCGCCGCCCGGCTGATGCAGGGTGCGTTCGGGGCGGCGCTGTTCGTACTGATGCCGGTCCTCGCGATCCGCTCCGTACGACCGGAGCTGCGCGGCCGGGCGATGAGCGTGCCCGCCACCCTGGGCCCGCTGGGCGCGGTGACCGGACCGGCCCTGGGCGGGCTGGTGCTCGACCACCTGGGCTGGCGTTCGGTCTTCCTGCTCAAGATCCCCTTCTGCGTGCTCGCCCTGGCCGTGGCCTGGCGGGCCATGCCGAGGGACGGCGGGCTGCGCCGTCCCGACCGGCGGTCGACGGCGGACGCACTGCTGGTGGCCTCGGGCGTGGCGGTCCTGCTGCTGGCGCTGACCCTGGCAACGGACCACCCGGTGTGGCTGGTGCTCGCCCTCGCGGCGGTCCCGACGCTCTGGTGGTGGCTCCGCGGTCCGGGCGGCCGGCCGTTGACCGGTGTCATGAGGGCGACGGGGCTGTTCCGGGCCCATGGCGCGGTGCTGGCACTCGCGGTCGGATTCGCCGCCGTGCACTGTCTGATCGCCCTGCATCTCCAGCGCGACAACGGCGTCAGCGCCACCACGACCGGGCTGACCGTCCTCGCCTTCCCGCTCGGCATGGGCCTGGCCGGGCAGCTCGGTGGACGCCTCGCCGACAGGTGCGGCGCCCGGCCGGTCGCGGCCGCAGGTGCCGCCGTCACCGCCGCCGGCCTGCTCCTGCTGGTGCCGCTGGGCGACGGCTGGTCACCGCTGGACGTGGCCTGGCGGCTGGCGCTGGCCGGCGTCGGCATGGGCCTGAACGGCGGCCCCACCCAGGCCCTGGTCATGGGCGCCGCCCCACCGGGCCGGACCGCGACCGTCGGGTCCACGATGCAGCTCGCCCGCAGTCTCGGCTTCACCCTCGGCCCCGCCCTGGCCACCGCCGTCTGGGGCCTGACCGGGCCCGACGAGGGCGTACGGGCTGGGCTCGCGCTGGCCGCCACCGCCGCCTGTCTCGCCGTACCCCTGCTCGCCCTGCCCACTCGGCGGACCACCTCCGTGCCCGAGAAGACCGCCGACGCGGCGCCCACTGCCCGTCCCTGACCCAGGAGCCACCCCCATGTGCGGAATCACCGGCTGGGCGTCCTTCCACCACGACGCCCGCACCCAGTCCCCGGTCATCGAGGCCATGACCGCCACCCTCACCCCGCGCGGACCCGACGACGGCGGCGTCTGGCTCGGCGAGCACGCCGCGATCGGCCATCGTCGCCTGGCCGTCATCGACCTGGCCGGCGGTGCGCAGCCGATGACCGACCGGCCCGACCGGCCGACCACCGTGCTCAGCTACAGCGGCGAGGTCTACAACCATCACGAGCTGCGGGCCGAACTCCGTGGCCGGGGACACCTCTTCCACACGCGCAGCGACACCGAGGTGGTACTGCGTGCCTACGCCGAGTGGGGCGAGGACCTCGCCGAGCACGTGGAGGGGATGTTCGCCCTCGCCGTCTGGGACGACCGTGCGCAGCGGCTGCTGCTGGTCCGCGACCGGCTCGGCGTGAAACCGCTGTTCTGGGCGGCCGTCGACGGTGGCGTGGCCTTCGCCTCGGAGCCGAAGGCCCTGTTCGCCCACCCGGAGATACGGCCCCGAGTGGACGCGGACGGGCTGCGGGAGGCGTACAGCCTGCTGTTCAACACCGGGCCGACGGTGTGGTCCGGCGTACGTGAGGTGACGCCCGGCGGCCTGCTCGTCCTGGACCGGGACGGCATCCGCGAACGCCGCTACTGGCAACTGGAGGCCGAAGTCCACGACGACGACCAGGACACGGCCGTCGAACGGGTCCGCGACCTGGTCGGTACGGCCGCCCGCAGCCAACTGGAGGCCGACGTCCCGCTGTGCAGCCTGCTCTCCGGCGGCATCGACTCCACCGTCCTGACCGCACTGCTCGCCGACGAACTCCGGCTGCGCGAAGGCCCGGCCGCCCGCATCCGCTCCTACGCCGTCGACTACAGCGACCAGGCCGAGCGGTTCACCGGCGACGTACTGCGCACCGGCCACGACACCCCCTACGCCACCGAGGCCGGCGCCCACATCGGCACCGATCACAGCACGGTCGTCCTCGACCCGCGTGCCCTGCTCGCCCCCGAGCACCGCAAGGCGGTCGTCGTGGCGCGGGACTCGCCGATCGGTGTCGGTGACATGGACACCTCGCTGTATCTGCTGTTCGGCGAGATCCGCAGGCACTCCACCGTGGCCCTCTCCGGCGAGGCGGCGGACGAGGTGTTCGGCGGCTACCCCTGGTTCCACACCCCGAAGGCGCTGGCCGCGGCCACCTTCCCGTGGCTGCTCGTCACCGGTGACGAGGCCGCGATGCCGCTCAACCCGGAGCTCGACCTGCGCATGGGGGAGTTCCGTCAGGACACCTACCGCAGCGCGCTGGCCGCCGTACCGCGTCGGGACGACGAAACCCCCGCCGAGCACCGGCAACGCGAGATGCAGCACCTGTCCCTGACCCGCTGGCTGCGCCAACTCCTGCACCGCAAGGACCGGTTGAGCATGGCCCAGGGGCTGGAGGTCCGCGTCCCCTACTGCGACCACCGCCTCGTCGAGTACGCCTTCGCCACGCCCTGGGCACTGAAGAGCTTCGACGGCCGGGAGAAGAGCCTGCTGCGCGCCGCCGGTAGGGGCCTGGCGCCGGGGTCGGTCCTGTGGCGCCCCAAGAACCACTATCCGGCCACCCACCACCCCGACTACAACCGCGGCCTGCAGAACCTGGCCCGCGAGGCCCTGTCCACCGAGCAGGTCCGTGCCCTGGCCGACGAGCCCCGCATCAAGCCCTGCCTCGACACCCCGCCCGACCATCTGGAGTGGGGCCACCGCCTCCGCCTCGAACGCATCGTCGACCTGGCCCTGTGGCTGGACCACCATCGACCCGAACTCACCCTCTGATGAGCCTTTCCAGGGCCCTGCAGGAAAGGGGCTCATCGCATGTGAGTGAGTCGGTGCCGCTGGGGTGAACCCAACGCCCCGCCAGATGTGTCGCAGATGTGTCGGAGGGCTGGGGCCCACTTGGATGCACCGAGTTAACGATCACTCCGCTGATCTGGGGTTTTTGCGCTGATTGGCATGGAAGCGCGCCTTCTTCTGGCGATTCCCGCAGGTGTTCATGTCACACCACTTGCGAGTGCGGCTTCGGCTGGTGTCGAAGAAGGCGGCTCGGCAGGTTGGTGATGCGCACAAGGCCAATTCTCCGTCTCGTTCGCCTGCGATGATGCTGATCGCGTCGGCGGCGATCACGCTGAGGGCATCTTCCACGCAGGAAGCCGAGCCGAGCCGCCATCGCCGCTTGCCCTCCGGCGTCAGGATCGCCGCGGCCCGACCCTGAGCGCTGCAGTCATTGATGACCTGGACAGCAGACGCGGGGAGAGCGTCCTGGATAGCGGCCGCTGTCGCGGCGGCGTGAATCGACTCCCTCAGTTCCCGGGCGAGGTCGAGCTGGGCGGTGGTGCAGGAGTCCACGGCGAGGCCGTTCACCGCCAGCCAGTCGACGAGTCGGCCCGGCGTGGGGATGCGTTCCACGGGGTTGCCATGACGCTCCGACAGAGTCCCCGTGAAGCTGGTCGCCAGCACGTTACCGAGGCGGAAGTCAGGGAAGCGAGCACGCATGGAACCACCTTAGCTGGTTGCAGCGCGGCTCGGAGGACTGCTAGAACCGCCTTAGACGGTTCCCGATAGGTCATAGCCGGTTCCATGATGGCCAGGAGGTCTCATGCCCCGTCCAACCAGCGACGTGCAAGCATTTGAAGCCCACGCAACTGACGCCGACCTCGACGATCTGCGCGCGCGACTGGCCGCGGCGCGGCTACCGGAGGTCGAGACGGTCTATCGCGCCGCCCCCGACCCTCGCCGATGGGAACAGGGCGTTCCGCTCGCCGACCTCGTCGATCTCGTGAACTACTGGCGCACCGGGTACAACTGGCGGTCGTTCGAAGAGCGGCTCAACCGGATCGGCCAGTTCCGCACGACCATTGATGATCTGGGAATCCACTTCCTGCACCGCCGGTCCGTGCGCGCAGACGCCACTCCTCTGCTCTTGACGCACGGCTGGCCGGACAGCATTGTTCGGTTCATCGATGTAGTGGACGAGCTGGCAGATCCGGAAGACGCAGACGCGCCGGCGTTCCACGTCGTGGTCCCGTCGCTACCTGGCTTTGGTTACAGCGACAAGCCGGCCACCACCGGGTGGGGAACCGAAAAGATCGCGGCCGCATGGGTGGAACTGATGGGCAGGCTCGGCTACGGCAAGTTCGCAGCCCACGGTGGTGACTGGGGAGGCAATATCACCACGGTTCTCGGCGGCAGGTTCCCGGCGCACGTTCTCGGCATCCACACAACGTTCGCGGAGGGGCCGCCCGGGTTGACAACGGACGGGCTGACGCCGGTCGAGCGCAAGTGGACCGAGGAAACCCGCGATTTCTGGCGCCACCGCGCGGCGTACGCGAAGCAGCAGGCGACCCGACCGCAGACCATCGGCTACTCGCTCGTCGACTCACCGGTCGGGCTTCTTGCCTGGATCCTCGACAAGTTCGCCGAGTGGTCGGACACGGAGGACAGCCCCTTCGAGACGATTTCCAAAGACCGCGTTCTTGACGACGTCACCCTGTATTGGCTGACGCGGACCGGCGCATCGTCGGCCCGCATTTACTACGAGAGCCACAACGCGCTCGATCCCGAACTTCGGGTCGACGTCCCGTCAGCAATCACCATGTACCCCCGCGACGTCGAGAAGTGTCCGCGCCCCTGGGCACAGGAGCGGTACCGAAAGATCGTCCGATGGGGGTCGCCCGAAAGCGGGGGACACTTCCCGTCGCTGGAGGTTCCCGAGTATTTCGTCAAGGACCTGCGAGAGGGCCTCGCGGCGGTGCTGGCCGCTCATCGGTGAACGCGACTGGGCGCCGGCACTCGATCACCGCCTGATCCGGCGCGAGTGCGCCCTGTTTGAGAGCCCCCACAGGCGGCGAGGTCGCGCTTCACCATGAAATCCGCGAGCCGGGCGAACGCCGGATCTTCGGGCTCGCTTTGGGGCGGCGCGCACTCGCCGACCTGGCCGTCACTGCGTCAAGTCGAGGAATTCCCAGTGCGCTTGGGGTTGTGCGCCACTGAGCCACTTCCCGCAGTTCTGCAGGACCGTGGGGCTTGAGGTGATGTGCTGGGTACCTGTGCCGAGATCACGCAGAAAGCGGTCGATCGGCCCGCGTCGGATCGCCGCCGTCCCCGCCCATCGGTGCACCGTCTGACCCACGTCCTGCACGGTCCACGTCGCGTGGTTGAGCGCCAGCCTGAGCAGAGTGTCCTGCTCGGTACTCAGCAACTCGCCGGCATCCAAGGTCTCTTCGATACCTCGCCATACCTCCATCGCCCACGCCCGTGCCGAGCGAAGCTTGGCTTCGGCGGTCGCGTACTCCGCGTGGAACTGCGCGGTGTCGACGGCGGCGTTACGTGTGCCGGATTTGGCCGCGGCCACCGACTTCAGCTCATCGAGCAGGCGCCGCCCGACACCGAACGCCCAACCGGTGTGTCCAATTGCGGACATGTTGACCAATCCGAGGCGGTAGATCGCGCCGCCACTGGCCGGGTCCGTCGTTGTGGCGAGATACGTGTGCGTCGCCGGGACAAGCACATCGGAGCAGTGGTAATCGATACTGTGCGTCGCCCGCAGCCCGAGCACATCCCAGTTGTCGACGAGTTCCACCTGCGACTTCGGCATCGCCAGCACCCGCAGCTCCCCGGTGCCCTCGACCTGGATCGCACTGTGGATATGGGTGGCGTGTGCCATACCGGAGGCGAACTGCCAACTACCGCTCACCAGATAGCCACCCTCCACCGGGACGGCCCGGCCGGGGCGGGTGCCGTGCCCGGCCAACAATGCGTGGTCCCCACCCGCGACATCCGGGAACAAGTCGGCTGCCGCAACGGCATCGACATAGGCCGCAGTGGTGCCGGTCATCAACTGCAGCGCCATCATCGTCCAACCGGCCGAGGAATCGTGGTAGCTGACCCGCTCGACTGTCTCTATCAATTGGCGTGGGGAGAACTCGTAGCCGCCGAGGCTCTGCGGCAGTGCGGCCGCCACGACACCAGCACCCAGTAACGCCCCCGCGATGCCCTCGGTGAGTCTGCCGAGCTCCTCGGCCGCGTCCGCGTTCGCCTCGAGCGCCCCGCCGAGCGCGTCGATCCGCTGGAGCATCGCGGGAAATTCCGGGCTGACATGCAATCCGCTCGAGACCGCCATGGATGTTGCTCCTCACTCTCAGTAAGTATCGAGTCAGCGTCACCATAAGGGAGGGAACGTACCGTTCCTCGCCTGCCCGAGAAAATTCCGTGACATGGAGGTGAGTTACGGATGCTCGGTACCTGCGATGGTTTCATTCATCGGTGAACGTGAGAGCGGCCTGTATGGCCAGTGCTTTGGCGTAGAGGGCCGCCTTTCCCCCGTCCGTGATCCCTATTCCTGGTTGCTGCTCGGGGCGTCAGCTCGGAGCTGTCGGTGCGTTGGTAGGGGGCTCGAGCAGGACTTCCCGGCTGGCCCGGGTGAACGACGTGAGTCTGTCGCCCATGTCACTTCGTGCGGCTGCCAAACGGCGGCGGGCGTCGCTGAGCTGGGTCGCGTTCCCGTGCACTGCGTGGAATGCCACCAGCTTGTGCTCTTCAACGCCCACTTCCGCGGCCGAAGCCAGTTGGACCGCGGCTTCATGCACTGATGCGGGGCCGAGCAGACGGGTGTTGTAGCAGCTGATGTGCAGCAGGGCTCGCTCTTCTACTGCCGCCTCGATCAGCTCGTCGGTGGGCTCGTCGTCGCGGATGGCGATCCTGAGTTTGGTGAGTGTTTGCGCGAACTGGCTGTAGGCGCGGATGGTCTCGCCGAAGATCTGTCGGCGTTCTTGGCGGACCCAGTGGGCGTATTCGTGCTGGGCTTGGTCTGCGACCTGTTTTCGGAGTGCGTCGGCGCCGATCCTGGCGCCCATCTTGCCACCGATGAAGGCGAGAACGGCGCTCGCGGCGGCCATGATGCCGACGATGAGGGTTGCCTGGCCCTCGTCCATGATCCCCCCGGGTGTGGTGCGTGGCGGGAGGCTAGCAGCGTGCGAAGGTCCTCGCCCGGCAGCTCGGGCGGGCGCCTTGATCGTGGCATCGATGTGTACTCCGGCGCCTGCTGGGCTGGCCGATCGCCGACCACACGCGCCCGGAGGCTCAGCTCACTTGCACTGGCCGAAGCGCGGCCCGGTCACGGTGTTGCCCGACTGCTGCAGGGCGGGTGCGTTGCCCGCGCAGCGCAGCGGTGCCCCGACCTGGTTGCCCTCGAGCCCCGGGACGAGGTCCTCAGGCAGCAGGCCGCTGCCACTGTTGTCGTTGATCCTCACCGGCGCCGACATCGTGTTGGACGAAACCTCAAGTCCGCCGGTGTTGCGGTCCAGGGTCAGTGAGGCCTTGAAGGCGTTGCCCGCGCAGTCCGTCCCCTCACCGTCGCCCAGCAGTACGAAGCCGCTGGTGTCCGTGAGGGTTACCGGCGCGTCGAGGGTCGAGTGACAGATGGCGACGGCGAGGGCGCCGTCCGAGGTCACCGGGCCGTTGATCTCCGCACCCGAGATCGCCAGCGCTCCGCCGGGCTGCACCTCCACCGGGCCGTTCTGCGTACCGCCGGATGCGATGCACAGCGACTGGCCGGCGGCGACGGTCAGCGGGCCGTCATGGTCCGTGATGCACGGCTGGCTGAAGCCGACGGTGGCGTCGGTGGGCGCGTCCGTGGCGCTCGCCGTGAACACCGGGTCGCCGCTGTAGACGGCGGTGATGGGGTGGTCGCCCGGCTGGAACTTGCTGGTGGTGAACGTCGCCCGGCCGTTGTTCAGCGGTACGGTCGCCAGCGTGGTCGTCCCGTCCGAGAAGGTGACCGACCCGGTCGGGGCGCCCGCGCCCGGGTTGGCCGAGGCCACGGTGGCGGTCACGGTGATGGCGTGGCCGAAGAGCGGGCGGGCGGTGTCCGTGCTGAGCGCGACCGACGTCCCGTACTGGAACCTGACGATCGCCTTGCCGTTGCCGTGGTGAACGCCCTGGAGGAGCGAGACGTTGGTCGCCGACGGCTCCGCGTGGCTGCTGCCGCCGCCACCGCCCGCGCCCGGGAAGTAGCCCGGGTTCCCACCGCCGGAGCCGCCGCCACCGCCGTGCCAGCCGCCACCGCCACCGCCGCCGGGGCCGCCCGCACCGCCGTTGCCGCCGGTGCCGCCGCTGCCGGGGTTGGGCTCGCTGGTGATCGGGTCGAGGTCGATGCCCGGGGTGCCGGGGCCGCCGTTCAGGGTGTTGGGGTTGCCGTGACCGGCCGCGGTCTGGGTGGCGCCGCCGCCGGCCAGGCCGGAGCCCAGCGGTCCGTTGCTCTGGCCGCCGTCCTGGCCGACCGGACCGCCGCCGGCGCCGCCCCGCAACTTGGGGCCGCCGTTGCCCGCGCCACCGCCGCCGCCGGCTACCAGGACGCGGTCGGAGCTGCCGAAGGCGCCGACCCGCACGTCCGAGCCGCCGCCGCCCGAACCGCCGCCTCCGTGCGCGCCGCCACCGCCGCCCCCGTGGCCGGTGCCGCCGGGACGGGCGAACTCACCGTGCCGGGACGACCCGGGGATGCCGGCCGCGCCGGTGGTCAGCTGGAGGGTCTGGCCCGGGGTCACCGGCAAGGTGGCGCGGGTCTCGCCGCCGAGGCCGCCGGGGGCGCCGGCGGTCGCCGGGTGCGGGTCGATATAGCCCGCCGCGCTGCCGCCCTCGCCGCCGAACAGGTCGACGTCGACCGCGGTCACGCCGTCCGGGACGGTGAAGGTGTCCGTGCCCACGGAGTTGTAGGTGCAGGTGGGCTGCGGCGCCGTGGTGAAGACGCCGCCGGTGCCACAGGGCTCGGTCGCGCCCGCCGCGCCGGCGTCAGCCGCGGTGAGGGGCACGATCGCGGCGGCGACGAGGCCGGTGGCGCCGGCCACCGACATCATCTTGGATCTGAAGTTGGTCCGACGGGAGGTCGGGCTGCGGTCGCTCATGGGTGTTGACACTGTTTCTCCGGCCCTGTGGGCAGCCAAGGTGGGGGTACGGGCGCTCCGCAGGCGGGCCGGGCCCGCCTGCGGTTCGGGTTCAACCGGTGGCTCAGACGCCGTCGTTGGCGCAGAGCGCCCAGACGTCCGAGTAGGTGTTGGGGGAGCTGGCTCCGCCGGTGTGGGTGTAGGCGGTCCAGTACGCGGCCGTGGTGGTCCCGTCGCCGACCGGATTGCCACTGCTGTCGCTGGGGAAGCTGCCGTTGAGGTGGTCGCCGCCCGAGCCCGGCGCGGTGAAGTCGGTGGTCGTGACGCTGCCGCCGCTGATGGCCGCGCCGCCGCTGACCAGCTTGCCGTCGGCACCGCAGCCCACGGTCACGGTCTGGCCCGCGGTGGCCGAGGTCGGGCCGCTCACCTCGCTGTAGTGGACCTTCACGGTGACGCCGCTGACGTTGATGCCGTTGCCGCTGCAGATCGCGTACGCGTACGTGGTGTTGGTGGTGCCGCCACCGCCGCCGTTGAAGCCCACCGCCGTCCAGGAGTCGGGGTTGGTCTCACCGTCGGCCGCGGCCTTCAGGCCGAAGTCGTGCGCGGAGTTGTTGAAGGTGGGGAAGCTCGCGATCGGCTTGAGGCTGCCGACGTCGGCGGGGGTGGTCCGGGCGCCGCCGCCGAGCAGAACGGTGTTGGCCGGGCAGGTCGCCGTGACGGCGAGGGGCGTCGACGCGGTGGTCGGCCCGGCGGCCTTGTTCATGACGGTCTGGGTGTGGTTGATCAGGTTGCTGCTGAAGCACACCGCGTACGGGGTGGAGGAGAACGAACCGTTCACCGCGCCGCCGCTGCCGCCGATGCCGAGCCAGTGGGTGTTGTCGGTGCCCACGACACCGGTCGAGCCGGTGTACTCGGTGGAGCCGTCGGAGCTGGGCTCGGTGCCGTTCACGTGGTTGCCGTTGGACGACGTACCGGTGCCGATGGCCTGGTCGATGCCACCACCGGAGACGAGACCGCTGCCGCAGTCCGCGTGGGTGGAGATCTCGGAGAACGTGTTGGCCGGGCCGGTGGTGGCGCCGGGGGTCTTCACGGTCACGCTCACGGTGTTGGCGTACGCGACCCCGGGCACAGCCAGGGCCAGCACGGCGCCTATCACCAGTGCCTTGCCGGCCACCAGGCGTGGCAGGAATGTGGTCGTCATCGGACCCTCCCTCTCTGATTGCAGCGCTGCGCAGGGGGCATGGCAGCGCGGACGAAAGCCGTGCAGGAGAAGAACCGGCCGATTCGGGTAGCGGCCGTCACGGGTCCGAGGACGGCTGGGGGACCTTCGACGTGGGAGGTGGAACCCGTACGAGCCGTGCTCGAACCGGCTCGCAGACGCGGAATGTAACAGCAAGCGAGAAACCGCAGCCACCGGTGAATCACACAGATCGGACTGGCAGATGTTACATATGGCAGCGCTTTGGGCTCGTACTTGCGGGTTCCTGCCCGCACCGTTGCGACGGGCACACGATCGATCTGATGCGTCATGCCGAACGGCCTCCGGCGCCGGCGGCTGATCGCGCGGTGCCCGGCGGAATCCGACCGGGCAGCTACGTTGCCCAGTCCCTGCTGGAAGGCTGACGCGGGTCCGACCGGCGGGGGTTTGGCGGCCGCCAGTTCCGCGTCAGGCAACGTCCGCCCTGTGACGACGGCGCGTAGGCGGCCGTCCGTGGTGAAGTCGTGGATCACACCGCGGGCCAGGTCCGCGCCGGTGAACGACACCTCGGCCCGGGAAGCCGCAGGTCACATGGGGTGAACAGTCAGGAGGACGCGTCTCCCCGGCAGGCGAGCGGGCCCCGGTCGCGTCCGGGGCCCGCGTGGCCTCTACCTCTGCCTGCCGTTCACGCCCGACGCAGTGCGGAGCGGCCCGCGTAGCGCGCCGAGTCGCCCAACTCCTCTTCGATCCGGATCAGTTGGTTGTACTTCGCCGTGCGGTCGGAGCGGGAGAGCGAGCCGGTCTTGATCTGACCGCAGCCGGTGGCCACCGCCAGATCCGCGATGGTGGTGTCCTCCGTCTCGCCCGAGCGGTGCGACATGACAGCCGTCCAGCCCGCCTGGTGGGCCGTGGCCACCGCGGCCAGCGCCTCGGTCAGGGTCCCGATCTGATTGACCTTGACCAGGACCGAGTTGCCGACGCCGGTGCGGATGCCCTCGCGCAGCAGCGTCTCGTTGGTGCAGAACACGTCGTCGCCGGTGAGCTGGCAGCGGTCGCCGACGCGGACGGTCAGCTCGCGCCAGCCGTCCAGGTCGTTCTCCGCCATCGGGTCCTCGATGGAGACGACCGGGTAGGCGTCGATGAGCTTGGCCAGGTAGTCGGCGTGCTCGGAGGGTGTGCGGCGCACCCCTTCGCCCGCATAGTCGTACACCCCGTCGCGGAAGAACTCCGACGACGCCGGGTCCATGACCAGGCCGATGTCCGTGCCGGGGCGGTAGCCGGTGCGCTCGATGGCGGTCATCACGAAGTCGAGCGCCTCCTCGGCGGTACGCAGCGCGGGCGCGAAGCCGCCCTCGTCGCCGACGCCCGTGGAGTGCCCGGCGGCCAGCAGGTCGCGCCGCAGGGTGTGGAAGATCTCGCTGCCCATGCGGACGGCTTCGGCGAAGGTCTCCGCGCCCACGGGGGCGATCATGAACTCCTGGAAGTCCAGCGGATTGTCGGCGTGGGCGCCGCCGTTGACGATGTTCATCATCGGCAGCGGCAGGAGGTGGGCGTCGGCGCCGCCGAGGTAGCGGTAGAGGGGCTGGCGGTGGGCCGCCGCGGCGGCCTTGGCGGCGGCGAGGGAGACGCCGAGGATCGCGTTGGCGCCGAGCCGGGACTTCGTGGCGGTGCCGTCGAGGGCGACCAGCGCGGCGTCGAGACCCGCCTGGTCCGCCGCGTCCCGGCCGCGCACGGACGCCGCGATCTCCCCGTTGACGTGGGCCACCGCGCGGTCGACGCCCTTGCCGTGCCAGCGCGCGGAGTCGCCGTCGCGCAGTTCCACGGCCTCCCGGGCACCGGTGGAGGCGCCGGAGGGGACAGCCGCGCGCCCCAGGGACCCGTCCGCCAGGATGACGTCGACCTCGACCGTGGGGTTGCCCCGGCTGTCGATGATCCGGCGGGCGGTGACGGTCTCGATGGTGGCGTCGACGGTCCCGACTGCCTTTGTGGACATGGGAGTTCCTTCCCGTTGTCGTGTTGCCGTGGCCCCGGCTGCGACAACGCTGGCGCTGAGCCCGACAAGCAAAACCATACAGCAATGCTGCGCAGTTTGCCTGCTCAGTTTTGCTGTGCAGCATTGCTGTGCAGGTCAGGTGCACAGCTTTGCTGGCCAACGGGGTAAAGTGCCCTATGCCCACCCCGGAAGCCGCCGCCATCGCCGTCGAACTGCGCACCGCGATGGGCAAGCTCACCCGACGCGTCAAAGATGAGGACCGCATCCCGCTGGGCCAGGCCGCGGTGCTCGGTGCACTCGACCGCAACGGCGCCATGACCACCAGCGACCTCGCCGCCGATCAGCGCGTACGCCCCCAGTCGATGGCCCGGTCGGTGGGGCTGCTCATGGAACAGAACCTGATCACGCGCCGGGCGCACCCCACGGACGGCCGCAAGTCGCTGGTCGAACTGTCGGACGCGGGCCGGGCCGCGCTCGAAGCGGAGCGCGGTCGCCGGGCCGGTTGGCTCGCGCAGGCCATCGAGGCCGAACTCACGGATGAGGAGCGGGCGTTGCTGGCACGGAGCGCCGCCCTGCTGGAGCGGCTCGCCACGCGCTAGGTGTGTTGTTCGGAGAGGTTGGTGACGCGGCTGGCTGGGGTGCCCCGCCAGGCACGTTCGCCTCGTCGCGACGACGCCCGGCACGCGCCCCCAAGCTCTCGGCTCGGCTCGAGCAGGGAGGTACCCCCTGCGCCACACCGACCGAAAGCCCAAGTACGTCCAGTGCGAGGACTTCCGGCCCGTCCGCCGAGAGCGCGCATCGCGGTGGCACGGCCGCTCCGCGGCGGGTGTTCCTTCATGGGCAAACATTGCCTGCCGGGGCGCTACGGGGCGTCCCGTAGACGGCTGAGCAGTGGGTGGAGGGCGCCGCAGGCGGCCAGGGCGGGGGCGGGAACGGTGCCGCCGAGGAAGCGGGCGGCGGCCCGGCGTAGTGGGGCGGGGTGAAGGGAGCGCATGGCGGGGTGTTCTCCAGATCGGCTATCCGTATCCCAAGTCCGGCTGTCCGCATTCCACGCACATTCGGTACGAGCCGTGGGGTCGGTGCTGCATTTGCTATCACCAAAACGCTGACCGCCCCTCATCTGCAATTCGCCCGACCTGAGTTCACGACAGGGGGACAGGGCAGCCGGCTGGGAGAAAAGTCCAGCTCAGGAGAGTGCGCTGTCCTCGGGATCCGGAGGCTTGGGCCCTTCCTGGAATACGCCAGGAGGCTGCGGCCATTTGGCTGGCGAATGCGACCGGAGCGTTCTGGGGGTGTTTTTCCATCCGGTACTGTCGGCTATGACCCAGGTCACAGAAGTGCTGAAGTGCTGACGTGCTTCCTGTTTTGATTCCGACTTCGTGAGGCGTGTTTTCGATGAGCCTGTCCATCCGTAACCAGATCCCTGGCACCGTTACCGCGGTCACTGCTGGTGAGGCCATGGCCTCGGTGAAGGTGCGCTTGGCCGGCGGCCAGGACATCACGGCCGCGATCACCACCGACGCCGTCAAGGGCCTGGGGTTGGCCGAGGGATCCGCCGTCAAGGTGCTGGTGAAGTCCACCGAGGTTGCCCTTGCGACCGGCCCCGTCGAGGGCATCTCCATCCGCAACCAGCTGGCGGGCACCGTCACCGACGTCTCGACCGGTGGCGCCATGGGCTCGGTCAAGGTCTCCGTCGAGGGGGGCGAGTTGACCGCGGCGATCACCAAGGACGCCGTCGAGGCACTGGGCCCGGCCGCCGGGACCTCCGTCGTCGCGCTGATGAAGTCGACCGAGGTCTCCCTCGCCGCTGCCTGATCCTCCCCGCATCACGTCCGAGGGCCGCGCACCGCACCGGGGCGCGGCCTTCGGCATGGAAGGAAGGTTCGCACCCACGAGACGTGGGCGTGAGCGAGTCGGAGCGCAGGCCAGGTGGCTGTCCGGACCGATGTATGAGTTGAGCAGCACCGGCCGCGAATCTTCGGCAGGTCCGCGCGGAGCCGGCGCTTGCCCTTCGGCTGCGGCGGCAGGGGGACGGTCCGCGAGGCGCAAGCACTGTGAGTAGACGTCGCGGACGTAGCGTTTGTCGGCGGACAGGCGCCTGACGTAGGCGGCGGCTTCGTCGGGGCTCATGCCGCCGTGGGTGGTGGCGCTGCCTTGAGGGCCTGGTCGACGTCTTTGGTCATGCGGGAGGCGTCGCCGCAGACGTAGAAGTGGGCGCCGTGCTGCAGCCACTGCCACAGGCGGGGGCGGCGTGTTCGAGCATGCGGTCCTGGACGCAGATCTTGTTGCGCTGATCGCGCGAGAAGGCGAGGTCGAGGCGGTCGAGGTGGCCGGATGCCTGGTACGCCTCCAGGTCCTCGCGGTAGTAGAAGTCGATGGCCTGGCGCTGGTCGGCGTCACGCGCGGGTCACGCCGGATCAACGCTGCCGTCACGCTCGACCTGCCACGCTGGAGGGGGTACCAGAGCGCATCCATCCAAGAGCAGGCACCATGACGACGAACATCCGGAAGCGCGTTTCCCAGGTGGTCGGTGTGTCTTTCCTGGCCGTGACGCTCACCGGAACGGTGGGCGCGATCAACGCGGTGGCCACTGACGCAGCGCCCACGAAGGCTACGGCGCCCACGAAGGCTACGGCGCAATCGTCGAACCTGGCACCGGATGTGCGCTGCTCGACGTTCTACGTCGACAAGCAGACCGGAAAGCTCGTCGCTTTCCCGTCGAACTGCACGCTGCCAGGCGATCGAACCACGGGCGCCGCCACGACTGGTGCCACCACCGGCGATACCACGACCGGTACCAGCATGACCGGGGCCCCCACTGCCGGCGGCGGTGGAGTTGGCTCCGGCACGAGCGGCGGCGTTGTCGGTGGCTCCGGAGGCACCTCAGGCGATGCCATGACCGGTCAGGCTGGTGGTACGGCGACTTCGGGTGATGCCACGGGTGGTCAGGCTGGTGGTACGGCGACTTCGGGTGATGCCACGGGTGGTCAGGCTGGTGGTACGGCGACCTCCGGTGATGCCACGGGTGGTCAGGCTGATGGTACGGCGACCTCTGGTGACGCTACGAGCGGTCAGGCCGGTGGCACGGCTACTTCGGGTGATGCCACGAGCGGCCAGACCAGCGGCACAACGCCCGGCGGCGGCAACGCCACGGGCGGCGTCGGCGGAAGCGGAAGCTGAGGCGAGCCACACGCGGTCGTCGTCCACGCGGTCCGCCGGGACGCAGGCGCGGTCATCCGGCGGTCGTCTGCAGGCTGCGCTTCCGCCTTGAGGCGGGCCGAACGCACGTGGTAGCGGCTCAATCTCGGTGGCGGCCTCTACCGTGACGGCGTCAACTCCACTCTGAGTGACGAGCATTACCGCACCGCGATCGTCACCCAGGCCGACCTGCTGGCGGCGTCCGCCCTCACCAAGGACACCGCCGTCCCCGCTCACGTCGAAAAAGGGGGGCACACTGACAGGGCCGAACCTGGTCGATCGTGGCAAGAAGGGCAGCAAACTGCACGTGCTGTCCGAGGCCCAGGGCATCCCGCTGGCTCGCGATCGCATCGAGCGAGCGGCTCGGTCGACAGCGCTGGTAGATCGAATGGCGGATTTCGCGTCAGCGCAGGAACCCTTCGTAATTGTGCTGCTGGAGCTGGCTCTCGATCTGTTTCACGGTGTCCAATCCGACGCTCACGATGATGAGGATGCTCGTGCCGCCGAACGGGAAGTTGCTGCCGTTGAACAACACCAGCGCCTCTGTGGGCACCAGGGCGATCAGCCCCAGGTAGAGAGCTCCCGGCCAGGTGATCCGATTGAGTACGTAGCCCAGGTAGTCAGCCGTGGGTCGGCCAGCCCGGATTCCGGGGATGAACCCGCCATGCTTCTTCATGTTGTCGGCAATTTCTTTGGGGGTGAAGGAGATGGCGACGTAGAAGAATGCGAAGAAAACGATCAGCAGGAAGTAGAGCGTCAAATAGATCGGTTGGTCACCTCTGGCGAGATTGGTAGCGATCCACCGGGACCATCCGGACGCCGAGCTACCGCCGAGATCGATCAAACTGGGGATGGTGAGAAGTGACGAGGCGAAGATGACGGGAACTACACCCGCCTGGTTCACCTTCAGGGGGATGTAGGTCGAAGTGCCACCGTAGGAACGGCGGCCGATCATTCGTTTCGCGTACTGGACCGGGATCCGGCGCTGCGCCTGCTCGACGAAGACCACCAGGCAAACCATGCAGAGGCCGACCGCGATCACGATGGCGAACTCGCCCCAGCCGCTCAGGATTTTGCCCGACTTCTTGATGCCCCACAGGTTGGCCGGGAAGCCGGCGGCGAGGGAGGTGAACATCAGGATCGACATGCCGTTGCCGATGCCGCGGTCGGTGATGAGCTCTCCGAGCCACATCACCACGGCGGTGCCGGCGGTGATGGTGATGACCATGACGCAGGTCCGGAAGACCGAGGTGTCCGGGATGATCTGGGTGCGGACCTGGCAGTTGGGGAAGAGCCCACCGCTCTGAGCCTTGGCCACCAGAGCAGCGCCCTGGAGTACCGCCAGACCCAGCGTCAGATACCGGGTGTACTGGGTGATCTTCGCGGTGCCCGCTTGGCCCTCCTTCTTCAGGGCCTCCAGACGCGGAACGACCACCGTCAGCAGCTGAAGAATGATGCTCGCCGTGATGTACGGCATGATCCCCAGGGCGAAGACGGTGAGCTGCGTCAGCGCACCACCGCTGAACATGTTGATCAGGCTGAAGAGGCCGTCGTTGCCGCCGACCGCCTTGACGCACTGCGCAACGTTCCGGTAATTCACCCCGGGGGCCGGAACGCTCTGCCCCAACCGATAGAGAAGCAAGATTCCAAGCGTGAAGAGTATCTTTTTGCGAAGACCGGGCGTTTTGAAGACCCTTACGAATACGGTAGGCACTTTTTCAAATCGTCCTTAATCTCGCAAGTTGATAGGCATTTGCAGTGCTTCTTGACTGCCCTTGCTCGTCGAGTTGGCGCCATCTCGGTGTCGCAGCAGCCGTTGATGAGGTTCGCCGAGGCGTGGTCATTCAGTTTCTGAAGCAATCTGTCACGCAAGGCAAATGGGTAACAGTTGGGGTGAGTGTGGTTGTTGGCGCGGGTTGATCACCGATTACCTGTGTCGATCTGGATGCGTCTCAACATTCCAGTTGCAGGCAGCTGTCATCGATGGCCAGGAGCAGCTTTCTGGGCGCAGGCCAGGACTGACGTGAAGTCATGGAACTCGTGGCGCTGGGCACGTCTTTGGTACTAAACGGCGCCCTGCGCGATTGCGGCGGGGCCTATAGGCACCGTGGCAGCAGCGGCGTTGCTGATGTGGAGATTCTGGAGGTCAATCTGCCGGTCGCCGGGCGGGCGCCGGGCGGTCGGTGGTGGTCGGCTCGAAACGTCAGCAGCAGTGCGGCGAGCGCTCGCATGGGGTGGTGAGGTGCTCCTCTGGGGTGATGAGGTGCTCCTCGACCCGGTGCCGCTGCCGAACGGAGCCGTGCAGGTAGGCGGTGAGTTTCGAAGCGTACTTACGGCACTCCTGCTCCATCTCCGCCATCCCGGGCGCGCACTGTCAGTTCGGCGTCAGGCTGTTCTGTTCCGTCAGCGGGTCGATGCCCGCCGCTCCGGGGTCCCCGCGCTTTGGTCCCGGTACTCCTGCCGTCACCGTCCGTTCCTCAACCGCCATGGCCCCAACCTTGGCCAGCGCTACTTGGTCGTTGAGGCGTGGGTCGGGATCGGGGCTGGCGCAGTCGTGCACTTGCGGGTGGGGATGGGGACCGGCACGGTCGTTGACGAGTGGGTCGGAAACGGGACCGGCACGGTCGTGCAGCTGCGGGGCGGATTGGGGACCGGCTTGGCCGTGGAGGTTGGCTGGTGATGAGGAATGGTGGGCCCGTTTTGAGCGGAAGCGCTCGGCAGGACTTCCAGCCCGACGCCGAGCCCGGCGATCGTCAGCGCCGAGCCGGTGGCCATCCATACCGTCCGAGCACGCCGACGGGCACGGACTCCGGCGTGCAGCCGCTGCCGGTGCTGATCCTCAAAGGGGGTGTCTGCCTGGGTCTCGCGCATCATCCGCGCGAGTTCGTGTTCGAAGTCTTCCATGATGTCTCCCTTCACTTCACCGGCTCGATGGCGTCGCCAAGGAGCTGCCGCAACCGCGTCACGCCCCGTGACGTGAGGGACCGGACGGTGCCCACCGGACACCCCAGCGCCTCGGCAACCTGCACCTCGGACAGGTCCTGGTAGTAGCGCAGCACGACCGCGGCGCGCTGCCGCACCGGCAGCAATGCCAGCGCCGCCTCCAACCGAGTCCGATCCTCCACGGCAGCGGCCACATCGCCGGCCTCGGGAAGCTCCGGCAACCGTTCCACCGGACGCTCGCCCCACCAGCGACGTCGCGCCGAGCGAGCCGCCGCACGTGCCAGCACCCGACGCACATACGCCTCCGGCGCCTGCTCGGCCACTCTCGGCCACGCAAACCACAGCTTGACCAGCGCCTCCTGCAGCAGATCCTCGGCCCGATGCCGATCTCCACCGGTGAGCAGATGCGCCAGGTGAAGCAGTGCCGACCAACGATCCGCAACGAACCGGTCGAACGCATCGGCCCGCAACTGCCCCATCAACGCCGTCCCTCGTCTCGATTACTCGCCTACACCCCTACAAAGGCACTGACCCACATCCCGCTATGCAGCCCGTGGCCGTGAGCTGCCTCACACGCCCACACGCCCACCACGACCCGTGCGCGAGCTCCCACACCGAAGCACATCCCATTGGCGGTGATCACTCTCATGTCCCGCCGCCTGTCCCGGCCGCCCCCCACCGGCAGACGACGCGGCTTCGGGGCCTGCCGATTCAAAGACGCCAGTGACCAGGCAGATGATCAAGACGGCGGACGTCCGGCTCCGGCAGTCCGAGTCATCCGTAAATCGCTGGTGCGGCATCCCACCGCGGTGGATGATCCGCAGGGTCCGGGGCCCGCGAGCCCTCTCCTCCTGCCCGAGGGGAAGTTGTGATGACCGCTGCCGAGTCCAAGCCATCCGGATCCCGGCCCGAAGTCCGCGCGACGGCCGGAAGGCTGCGTGGCAGCCGGGAGGCGGGTGTGGCGGTCTTCCGCGGTATCCCGTTCGCCGAGCCCCCGGTCGGCGAGTTGCGCTTCGCCGCGCCGCGACCGGTGCGGGGCTGGAGCGGGGTGCGGGAGGCCCTCTCGTACGGCCCGCCACCCCCGCAGGGCGGGCATTTCGGCATGGACGCGCTGTCGCAGGACGCGGCGGGCGACGACTGGCTGTCGGTCAACGTCTGGTCGCCCGAACCCGACCCGGACGCGGGGCTGCCGGTGATGGTGTGGATCCAGGGCGGTGCCTACGTGATCGGCATGTCCGGCCTTCCCGAGTACGACGGTGGTCGGCTCGCGCGGGACGGTGGCGTCGTCGTGGTGACGTTCAACTACCGTGTGGGAATTGAGGGCTTCGCGCAGATCGAGGGGGCTCCTGCCAACCGGGGGCTACTCGACCAGGTCGCCGCTCTCGAGTGGGTGCGCGACAACATCCGGGCCTTCGGCGGAGACCCTGAGCGGGTCGCGGTCTTCGGCCAGTCGGCGGGTGGGGGATCGGTTGCCGCGCTGCTGGCGATGGACCGTGCGGCCGGGCTCTTTCGCCGGGCCGTCGCGCAGAGTGTGCAGGGCACGTTCTTCTCGCCAGAGCTCGCCGCGGACGTCGCTGCCGCCTGCGCCGCCGAGCTGGGGCTGCGACCCACGGTGGCCGACCTGTCCAGTGTTGCCCCACGCCAGCTGTCGGCCGCCGGTGACGCGGTCGGCGCCAAGATGGACCAGTGGGCGCAACGCTGGGGCCGGCCCGCGCACAGAACGATCCCCTTCTCGCCCGTCGTCGACGGCGAGGCCCTGGCCGTCACACCGTGGCAGGCCCTGGCCGACGGTACCGGCCGCGATGTCGAACTCCTCGTCGGTCACACCCGCGACGAGCAGCGTCTGTTCAGTGCCATCAACGGTCTGCTGGGTGAGGTGAGCGAGGAGCAGGCGGTGAACGCCCTCCAGGTTTTCGCACCCGGCCCGGACGGCGCACGCCGCTACCGCGACGCCTTCCCGGCGGCGGGCCCGGACGAGCTGTATGAAACGGTCCATTCCGACTGGCTGTTCCGCATGCCGTCGCTTCACCTCGCCGAGGCCCAGACGGCTGGCGGCGGCCGTGCTCATGTCTACGAACTGGCCTGGCCGGCCCCGGGCATGGGCGGCGCTTTCGGCGCCTGCCACGGTCTCGACGTACCACTCGTCTTCGGCAACCTGGACCGTGGCCAGCCTGCCGCGCTGATCGGCGAAACGCCCTCCCCGGAGGCAGCGGCCCTGTCCGCCCGGATGCGCGCCGCATGGTCTTCGTTCGCCGCGCACGGTGACCCCGGCTGGCCCGCGTACGACGCCGGTCAACGCCTCGTTCAGCTCTTCGACACTCGGCCGGCTGTCACCGCCTACCCGGAAGAGCCCTCCCGGCTGATCTGGCAGAGCCACACCTTCCCCGTGCTGCCGCTGATCAGCCGGTAGCGTCGACCAGCCCGCCGTCCCGCGGCTGATCATCAGCGGGCCCGATGGGCAGACGCCCAGGACAGGGCTCGCCAGGTGCCTTCGGAAGCGCGGTCGGCCGTCACGACACCGGTGTTGTCCCACTCGCACCCGCATTAGCCGGGCGTTAGCGGGGTGGCAGCCTGGCGATAGTGGGCCCGATCAAGGTGGGTGTCGTACAGAGCAGAGACTGACACAGACTTCCCCGGGGGGATCCGAAATGAGCTCCAGCACCACTGCCCGCACTGCTCGTCGCCGCACTCTGCGTGGTGCCGCCGCGGCCCTGACCGCAGCCGCCGCGTTATCCCTGACCGCCTGCTCCGGTGCGGATGCCGCCGCCGCCAAGCCCGGGGGCCAGTCGGGCACGGGCGCGGCCGCCGAGCCCAGTGGCGCGGGTTCCTCTACCGGAGTGCAGGGCGCCGATGCCCAGGGCAATGCGAAGTCGGGCTCCGGCGACGGCTCTTCCTCCCGCGCCGGTTCCGGCGGCGCCGCCTCGTCTCGTGCCGGCTCCGGGAACGGTGCGGCGAAGGGCGGGGCGAAGAGCAAGTTCTGCCGCACCAACGAGCTGACCATGGTGGCGGTGGACAGCTCGCCCGACCAGAAGACGGGCGACGTCACCGTTCGGATGACCAACAAGGGCGCGAGGACCTGCTCGGCGACGGGCTTCGCGGGCGTCGACCTGAAGGACATCGACGGTACCTCCGCCCCTGTCCACCGCGGCGGTGAGCAGCCCCGCATCACCGACCTGAAGCCCGGTGACACCGCCACTTTCAGCATCTCGTACAAGGTCGACTTCAGTGGCAACAGCCTCGCGCACCCGACCAACATCATCGTGACGCCGCCGAACGAGACCCACAGCGTCTCCCTGAAGTGGCCCGCGGACGCGCTGAAGCTGGCCGGTCCCTACGACGAGAAGATCCAGGTCCACCCGGTCGGCATCGCCAACTGACCACCGCGAAGACCCCTGGCTGAGCGTCCGGTGCATTGTCGGCCCAAGGCCCCCTGCAGGGACGGTCGCGCTTGCCGCACGTGGGCGGTTCGGAGCCTCGGCGGGGACTTCCCCGCCGAGGCGTTCGGCCGCCTACGCGCCTCCGCTTCCCGCGTCGGCGGTCCCACCCGACACCCCACGAAGCGGGTCACGGGACCAGTTCGTAGCCGCACAGGATGTACATCCGGGTGACCGGGCCGACATCGGTGGGGAAGATGAAGCCACCCAGCTCGTGGTCTCGGGCGCGACGCAGCGGCGCCAACGGCAGGCTCAGCTCCCCGTGGAACAGACCCGGGTATTCGGCACTGGCCACACAGGTGATGTCGTGCCCGCCGCACCCGTCGTCCTCGTCGGGGCCGAGGCCAGTCCTGAACCGCACGGTGACGTGGCCGATGCCATCGCAGCCCGCGGTCTCGACGAACAATCCGAGCCGGTTGACCCGCAGGTCCTGATCACGGGGCAGGTACGGGAAGTGCGCGCGGGTCAAGCGCAGCGGCAACCGCCTCGGGCCCGTGGCGGTGGTCAGACGGTGCCAGTCGTCGGGGAAGTCGTGCCGCACGTCGAACAACTGCAGTCCCGCGCCCGGCAGGTGTCGCCGTGCGGCGGTGCCGGCGGCCCTGCGCAGTACGGCGCCGCCTTCCCTGGCCGTGTAGTTGAGGTGCAGGACGACATCCCCGAGCGTGTCGAAGTCGAACCGGTTGTTCTCCTGAGGAAGCTCGATCCGCCAGCGGCTCACGGCTCCGGCGAACTCGAAGGGCAGATAGCGCTCGTCGGCGAAGCGCAGCTCGAAGAGGCCCGCGTCGTTCTGGCCGCTGGAGGTGGCGATCGCCTCGGTCGCCCCGTAGGCGCGCACCACCCGCCGGTCGTCACTGCCGGTCTGGTAGCCGTCGGACTCGGGGCCCGAGCAGCAACCGGCCGGTGGTTCCAAGAGCGCGGGATCGACGCGGGTGCTGCTGCCGAGCAGGGTCAACCGGGCGTGTACGCCGGTGTAGGGGCCCACCACGCAGGGGATCGTCACCGTCACGCTCTTGATGCGGCGCAGGTAGTGCCCTGGGTGATCGAGGTCGAAGAGCCACTCGGGGATGTCGATCTCGGCCCAGCCGGCGTGTTGCAGATGCAGGAAGGCGAGCGGGAACTCCTGGCGCATCGAGATGTGCCTGGTCAGCTCGTACTCGCGGCAGTTGGCGTCGAGGTAGGCCCCTTCCATCTGCCGCAGCGCCAACTGCAGTCGTTCGCCCGCCAGCAGCCCCTCGTGCAGGCCGTCCCATCCGGCCTCGGGCAGGAAGGCACGGGCGGTGTGGCCGCGTTCGTAGTTGAAGGCGCGTTGGGCCCGGCGGCCCGTGTGCATCGCCACTTCGTACAGGCCGCGATAGAGCGCGGCGGTCTCTCGTTGCAGATGCAGGTACAGCTGCGTGCCGGTGAACTTGTCCCGCAGGAAGTCGGAGACCTCGGCGCTGTTGTCGATCTGCTGCTGGTGGTTGTTCAGCTCGCGCAGCGCAACGTCACGTCGCCGGTGGGCGGCCAGGATCTGCCGCTCGATCTGCTCGATCTCGATGCCGATGACCTCGACCTGATGGTGCCATTCCCGTTCTCTGCGAGCCCAGCCGCCCTCGGTGAGGCTCAGACCCGCGCCGGTGTTGGCGTTGTCGGCGATCGCCATCATGATCCGCGCCGCGGTGGAGAATCCGGACGCGAGTTTGTTGCCGACCGGAAGCTGGTTGAACTCCAGCGGGGTGCCTGCGATGCCCGCGATGCCGATCCACATGTCCGGGCTGATCCCGATTCCCTGCGCGACGCCCTCCAGCACGTTGCCGGCGATCCGGGACGCGATCGAGACGCCGGTCAGCGCCTCGTAGCCGGTCTCGCCGGTGTTGAGCCCACCGGCGATCAGCTCCTGGTAGTACCGCAGCCGGGCGAGCGCGCCCTCCTTGGTCTTGTCCAGCGCTTGCACCTGCCAGTCGGCCTCCCGCCACTGGTTCTTCCTGATGTCCAGGGCCAGCTCCAGCAGTTGCCGCTCGTGGTTGTTGCGCAGCGCGGCCAGGGCTTCGGCATCGCCCTTCTCGTACGCCGCGAGCAGCGCCGCACCCAGTTGGCGTACCTCCGCGCAGAGTTCGTTGGCCTTGGCCACCAGGAAGGTGAACCGGTACGGGCTGCCGCCGCACTTGCAGTCCTCCGCGCAGTCACCGGCGCACGGCTCGACGGTCTCCTGCCACCCTTCCCGCAGCCCGCTCTCACCGAAGGCACCGCGCTGGGGAAGCCGGTAGCGGTTGAGACATTGGTGATTGAGGGCGATACGGTCCGCGGTGTCGTCGTACAGGGCGGTCAGCCGCGGGTTCAGCGGCGCGGGACGGGCGACGAGGCCGTTGACCGTCATGGTCTCGCCGACATGGTCCCGGGCCCGCACTTGGGTGGGGCGCTCGCCCAAGATCCGCTGGACGGCGGCGAGGAGCACGCCCGCTTGCTGTGCGCCCTCCACGGTGTTGCGGCAGGCGTGGGCATCGGCCCACTGCACCATGGTCTCCAGGTGGGCCAGCAGCACCGCCCGGTTCCTGGCCCGGTCCTCGCGGACGGGCGAACTCGGGCAGCACGGCACGTCCTGCCGTCGTCGGCGTCGCTGGTCGTCCGTGGCGCAGGAGGTCCAGGTGTTGTCGCGGGCCTGGGGCCGGTACGCCAGCTCGTACCACTTCAGCGCGGACTCGTACCGGCAGTGGGTGCGCAGCGCGCCCGCCACGGTCATCGCCACGCTGAACGGCGAGGGCGGCAGCAGGGGAGCCCCCGGGGCGACGTGGACGAAGTAGGGGTAGGCGGCGAGCCCGCCGGGGAAGCCCGGCGCCGGGTCCGGCGTCTCGACCACCAACGGAAGCGGTACGGCGTGGTCCTCGGCCAGGTCGTAGCGGAACCCCGGCGGCGTCGGGTCGGCATGGCCGATCACCGGCGTGATCGCGCCCACCACCTCGAAGCGCAGGGAATCCGCCGTGCGCCCGGAGAACTTCAGGGTGGCCGTGTCTCCGGTGACCGCGATGCCCTGGCTCGACCGGCGCGGCGGGTCGAACTCGCCGTGCCGCACCCGGCTCCAGCACAGCTGCACCACGGGTCGTGCGTCCCAGTCCAGCAGGGCGGGCAGCTTCTCCGGCCGGTGCCAGTCGGAGGTGTCGCGGTACGCCTGGTCCGGCTGAGCGCCGACGTCCGCCTGCTGGACCTGTGCCGAGTACAACGCGGAATCGGCGAGCCAGAAGTAGTACTCGTCGACGTGGTGCCGTTCCTCGCCGCACTGCGCGCAGCAGACGGTGTCCTCGTGCCGGGCATCGAACTCCGTACCGGCGGGCGGGAGCCCGGCGGCGGCGACCCGGACGAACCGGGTGCCCAGGCGGACCGCTGCGGCCAGCCACAGCGGAAGTCCGGAGGGGTCCTCCTCGGCTTCCTCCCGGCGATCGCGCGGGTCGTGCTCAAGGCGGGGGCGGTCATCCGCCGGGGGAGCGGGGGTGAGGCCGAGCACCGGCGCGAGCCAGGAGTTACGGGCGGCCCGCTCGGGTGTACCCAGCAACCCCAGACCCTCCGGGGCCGGTTGCAGCAGCTGGATTCCGGACGGTTCGCGGGCCTGGAGCAGGGTCAGCGACGGGTGCTCCGGCGGCCGCTGCCCCGGCCACCATTCCAGTCCACCGGGTACCGGCACGGTCAGCGTCGACCGGCGCAGCTCGGACTCCAGGAACGCGAACGCCTCCGACTCCCGGGCGCTGCCCAGCTCGTCCCACTCGATCCAGTTCTCCCCGTAGACCTCGCGGCGCCGGCATGCCTCCCACACCCGGTAGGTGGCGAGCCGCCGCTCCCACAGCCGGACGAACTCCGGCCCCGGCGTCAGTGTGGGTTCGAGCCCGAGCCGGGCCCGCTGGACGAATGCCTGCACGGCCCGGATGGCCTCCTCGATCCGGCTCATCCGCCGGCAGACGCCCGCCTCGACATCCTGGACCAGGAGATCGGAGAGATCCTGCGGCGCGGTCGCGAAGGTGCCCGGCGCCCATGGCAGCGGTACCCGGTCCATCCCGCACAGGTACGCGAGCAGGGCCGTCCTCGCCCGCTCCCGCAGACCGTCGTTGAGTCCGCGCAGGTCCTCGTAGCGCAGCGGCTCGCCGTTCTCGAAACAGCCGTCCCGTACGAACCGGGTGAGGTTCGCGTTGCCCGAGTCGGGTTGCGCCCCGGGGTCGTCGGCGGCCCACTTCCACGGAACGGCATCGCCGATCCACCGGCACGCGAAGTGGCGGCGCAGCCGGGTCAGCCATTTCTCGCCCTGCCAGACCCGCAGCGCCCACCGCTCATCGGTGAGGTCGTCGGCGTCGAGTGCATACGGAGGCGTCGCGAAGTAGGTGTGCAGCAGTGGCGAGTGCGCCAGATCGACGCCCAGATGTCGCAGCAGCTGCGCCGGGTCGTCGGGCTGCTGTTCGAGCACGTCGGCGAAGAGCAGCCAGGCCGGCCGCTCCCGGGCGGACTCGGTCTCCGCCCGCAGCAGGCAGTAGTCGAAGAGCCGTTCCCACCAGTCGAAGAGTGCCGCCTGACGGCGCGGACTCGGCGCGGTGCGCTGATCCCTCACCGGTTGCGGTGGGCAGGGGTCGGACACCGGCAGGAGGTCGAAGTCGAACCAGGCGTGGTGCACACCGAACGCCGAAGGCCCGGTCCTGGGGTAGGACGTGCCGGCGAAGGATTGCGGATGCGTGACCAGATGGCCCAGTTCGGACTGCCGGTGGCCGGGCACGATCGTCGCCGAGAGCGCGAACCGGCGGGCGAGCAGCGCCGCCTTCACCGCCCGCTGGTAGGTGCGGCGGATGTCGCGCAGGGTGGCGCCGTAGCGCCGTTCCAGGTACTGCGCGGCGGCCTCGCCCGAGGCGTACCGGCCCTCGGAGCCCACGAGGCCGTCGCCCAGGGTGCCGTTCTTGGCGTCCCGGAACAGCCGGTCGAAGCCGATCTCCGTCAGCACACCGTCGCTGTCCGGGCCGCGGTACTTCAGCTGGAATCCGGTGTGCTCCGGACAGACCTCCTCGGCCCGCTCGAAGGCCGGATCGGACTGGGCGTACTCGATCGTGATCCGGTAGGCGCCCCGGCGCAGCCGCACGCCCCGTGACGCGGCCGCCGGCGCGTCGTCGGAGGTCCAGTTGTGATCCAGCATGATCCAGGTCTTCTGGCCGCGCCCCAGCGTGACCCGCCAGCGGTGCTCGCGGGCGCGGGCGAAGTCCGGTGCGGTGTCGCCCTCGGTGGGCGCGCCGGCATGGAAGTGGTACTCCCCGGCCTCGTCCACCAGAAGCACACCGCTCCAGCACACGGTGAAGGGACTCGCGCCACCGAGCGGCTCGGCGTCGCCCTCCCTGACGGCGAAGCCGTTGCGCACGCCGACCAGGCGCGACTGGGCCGGGCTCAGCGCCAGGTCCATCGCCGGCAACACGGTGGGCACTGGAGCGTTGTAATGGTCGCGCACAGTACCGAATGCGGTGGCCGGGCCGCGGGTCTCCCTCCAGAGCAACTTGCCCGCGCCGTCGTGCAGTTCGCCGAGCAGGCCGGTGCCGACGAGGCCCAGCAGCGCGGCGAACGCGCCACCGCTGGGTGGTGGCGCCCAGGTCACCTCGGGGGGCCTGCCGTCATCGGCCTCCCACGGCGTCGCCGCCACGTTCTCGTCCGCCCACAGGCTGCGCAGCACCGTTGCCGCCGCGTCCGCGTCGGCCGGGCAGCCGGTCACCGCGGCCACGTGTGCCGCCAGATGCTCGACGATCACCGTGCAGCGCGCCCGGAACCTGGCGAACTGGGCCTGGAAGAAGGCGAATCTCGCGTGCTCGTCGGGTTCGGAGACCAGGGTGTCGATGGCGCGCTCGGCGTTGTCGAAGATGGCTGCGAACGGAGCGAGCGCGGCCCGGGGCGCGAAGTAGAGGTTGCGGACGGCGACCCGCTCGGCCTCCCGCAGCGGCCGCAGGTGGCTCAGCTCCTCGATCACCTCGGTGTCGGAGACCGGCAGCGAGGTCCACAGTTCCTGCGTGGCGCTGTCGTAGCCGAACGGCCCCTCCTCCGGTCGCAGCCACATCAGGGGAGAGGTGTCCGCCACCGCCAGCGGCGTACGGTACTGGCGCCCCAGCACCCCGACCGGGCAACCGCACCGCTCCAGCACGGTCGGGAAGAAGTGTTCCCCGAGCACCTGCCAGGCGTCGGGTCCGCTCTCCGCCGGCACGTAGCCGAACTCGTCCCGCAGGGCCGCGGTCATCCGGGGCCACGTCCAGGCTTCGGCGTCCTCCTCGCCAACGCGCACGGCCAGCAGGGACCGCCGCAGCGCCCAGAGCGTCTGCGCCTCTTCGCACCCGGTCGATCCCGCCGGCTCGGGCAGCGACAGGGGATCGTCGGCCGACTCGTTGCGGTCCTGGAGGGCGAACGGGTCGTCACCGTCGCGGTGCTCTTCGACGGTGAAGAGCCACATGATCTCGCCGACGGTGAAGTCGGAGGCGTAGATCTTGCCGAGGACCTCCACGAACCGCAGCGTGTGTGTCGGCAGTGCGTGCCAGGTATCGCTCGCGGTGTCTGGGTCGAACCCGGCCAGCCGGGACAACACCGTCAGGTTCCCGGCGAGCGCCTTGGCGAAGCGCGGTTCCCGGGCCCCACAGGAATAGCGGACCCGTGCCAGATCGCCGATCCGGTCCAGCACGAGCTCGACGGCTCCGGCGGACGGCGGCTCGGTGGCCCACAGCCCCAGGAGCGGCACTCTCTCGGCCGGCGACGCCGCGTCGGGCCGGTAGGTGTCCACGAGAGAGAGACCCAGCTCCGCGTGCAGGATGATCAGCGCCGCGAGCTGGCGGCAGAAGTCCGTGTTGATCGTGGAACCGTTGAACAGCCGCAGCACCTCGCACACATCACGCAGCATCGCGAAGGTGATCCCCGGCGCCGCGCCCTCGCCCAGCCGCCGCCACAGCCGGACGAAGACGATCAGCTTGCGCAGCGCGGTGCGCGGGTCCTGCTCGTCGGCGGGATCGGTGAACCTGATCCGCAGATCGTCGAGACAGCACGGTTCGCAGTCGGGAAAGTCCGGGGCCTCGCCCTCCGGCACGGCGCGTTCGAACGCGACGAAGCCGCTGCGCCACAGTGCGAGGAACTCGCAGTAGCCCAGGCCGGTACGCTCCAGGAACTCGGGCACCCGCAACACGGCGCCGGTCCAGGACGAGCCGTCGGCGGACTCCTTGGTGAACCCGTACACCTCGTACAGGGTCAGTCGGCCCCGCGTCTTCCGGAACGCGATGTCGTGGGCATAGAGCAGGTCGTACTCCTCGGCGGAGATGCCCAGGTACTCGCAGGCGATCTCCAGCCGTACGGGGTAGCGCCACCGGTGGCTCTGGAACCCGGCGGGCTCGTGCGCCGGGTCCAGCACCAGCTCGGTGATCTCCTTGCGGAACCGGCGCATCGCGGCGTACCGGCTGGTGCCCAGGAAGCGCAGGTAGGACCTGTTCACGTCCAAGGGCTGGTGGTACGGCAGGCCGGGTGCGGTGAAATCCTTGCGCAGCCGGGCGTACGCGTCGAGGTGAGCCCGGGGCAGGGCCTCGGTGGCCGGGGAGGAGTGCTCCGGCACCGCGGCGAACAGGGTCGCCGGATCGTGCGGCCGCCCCAGCGCGTGCCCGGCAAGCCGGTCCGCAGCGGTGTCGTGGATCGCGCCCCGCGCCCCGCCGCCCGCCAGCTTCTCCAGGCTCTCGTTCACCAGGTCGATCACCGGCAGGGGAGTGCCGAGGTTGGCGGCCGTCACCTGCAGATCGCCGAGCGGGCCACGGCGGTCGAGGAGCAGTTCGCCGACCGATGCCACGTTGGCCGGTGTGGTGGGGTGCTCGCAGGTCGACGCGGACGAGATCCGCAGCAGGTCATGCAGGTACTGCGGCGGGCCGAACGGTGAAAGGTGCTCCGGCGGCACACAGTCGGTCAGCGTGCCGTCCGGGTTGACCGGCGCGAAGCCCTCGTCCGGCGGGCCGGCCGGATCGGCGGGTCCCCCCGCGGCCTGTTGGATCCGCGCGGCGAACGGGTGCGCGACGGTGCCGGCGAGCGCCGCGGCGAAATCGGCCGCCGGCAGCGCCGCGGGCCGCGACGTGCTGGTGAAGCCGACCGAGTACAGCGCTTCCATCAGCGAGAACCGCAGTTCGTCACCGGCCGCGAACGCGGTCAGTTCGTGCAGCGCGTCGAGCACCGCGACCGCCTGTTCCAGCCACCGCTGCGCCGCGATGTCCGCGCCGAAGGTGTCGGCCAGCGCGGCCGCGAACGCGACCTCGTCCCGGGGCGCTCCGAAGGCGAACGGGCCACCTCCGTGGTCGCCGTATGCCGCGATCAGGCGGGCGAACACGTCCGAGGCGGACACGCCAAGCGTCGGAAGGCCGCCGGCGGCGGGCCCCTCCGCGGTCGGGGGCTCGACGGGGACGGCGAAGAACTTGCGCAGGTGCCGGACGAAGGCCTGCGCCCGCTCCGCAACCGTGCCCGGCTCGGTGAACGGCGGCAGCAGCGCGGGATTGCCCCGCAGGACGGTGCGCCACTGCTCATCGGTGACCGCCACCAGCCCGGAGACCGTGGTGACCGAGAGCGGCGGCTGCCCCACCGCGACCACCAGCGGATCGTGGTTTCCGGTGACTGCTCGCAGCACCAGCTCCAGGTAGGGTCCGGGTGACGCGGCCGCGGCCGGGGCCCAGAACCCCGCGTCGATTGCTTCCGTGGCCCCGGAATACGTGCTCCACGACCGCACCACCGTGGAGATTGGCGGTGCCAGCGCGACGGTCGGCTCCGACGTGGTGACCGAGCCCAGCGCGCGCAGTCGGCGGGCCGCGGCCTGCGGGCCGATCGCCGGTTCGGCGGGCCTGGTGAGCAGCGGCTCGGACGCGGCGACCACGCCGTTCTCGATCGCGATGCGCAGTTGCGCCAGGGACTGCGTCTCGACGCCGAAACGGGCCGCGTCGTAGCGGTGTTCGGGATCGACCGTCATCGGCAGTGTCGCGCCGAGCGCGTACAGGTACGCCGCCGGAACGGCGAACGTCGGGTCCAGTGTGGTCGAGCCGCCCTGGGGAACGAAGGTGACCGCGGCGTGCCCGGTCTCCGCGCCGGCCAGGACCGGGAAGGTGAGCCTCGCCCGGGCGGCGTCCGCGGCCAGCCGTTCGCCCTGCACGGCCGCCGAGGCGGCGAAGACGAAGGTGGTCAGCAGTGACGCCTTCGCGTCGACGGTGGCGTGATAGCCGGCCAGTTCCGCCTCGAACCGCTGCCGGTCGTTCTCCACCTGCTGCTTGTCGAGACCGGGGTCCACGGGCGGCTTGGTGTACATCTCGCCGAGCGGGCGCGGCAGGTCCGGGGGCGGATACACCAGCCGGTCCCAGGTCAGTTCGGCTGCCACATACCGGCTCTGCGCCTGGCTGAGCGGCGGACGCTGCCGGAGGGGGCCACCCGTGCCGGGATCCTTCGCCAGTACCTTGTCGATCTTCGCGACCAGGTCGGCGAAGTTCGGCGGGGTGCCGTCCCTGGGCAGCTCGACCTGGTCCCCTCCGGGCGACGTCGCCGGCACCGCCGCATAGGCACTGGCGGGCATCGCGAAGTACGCCGGCTGGCGCACCGGCAGCGTGCCCACGCTGATGACCTTGATGTTGAAGTCCAGCTCCCCGTCGCCGAGGGGGACGCCGTCGCGGGTCAGCTCCAGCCGGAGGTCGTACGAGGAGCCGGCCGGGTACTCCGGATGGCCCGGCGGCGGTGTCACCACGATCACCGCGGTGGCGACCGCCTCCTGGTGCCGTGTGGTCACCGGCGGCAGGCCACCGCCGACGATGTCCAGGTAGTGCTGGATGATCGCCGTGTCGGCCACGTTCACGTCGTGCTTGGTGACATCGGCGGGCGTGACCGCGAGCCCCTTGGCCGAGCCGATCTGTACGCCCTTCCTGGGCTCGGCGAAGGTCAGGTCGAAGGCCGTCACGGTCAACTTGTCCAGGGCTGCCCGGAAATCCGACGCGGACATGGGTTTCGTCGGGTGCAACCGAACGATGATCAACTCCGGCATATCAATCTGCGCCCTTCTGCCCCGATTCCAGCTGCTGCTGCTTCCTGTACGACTACTTCCAGTACGACTTGACGAATCCGATGCCGGCTCCGACGACCGCGCCCACCCCGGCGCCGACAGCGGTGCCCACCCCGGGCACGATGCTTCCCACCACTGCGCCGACCCCCGCCCCCGCCGCTGCTCCGGTCAACGTGGCCGCGGCCACCCCGGCGGTCTCGCTGCCGGTCTTCTCGGTGACGATCTCGCCCACCTTGCCGCTGACGTACGCGGTCCCCTGAATGCCGACCGCGGCCACCGCCCCCGGCGCGCCCGCGAATCCGACGGCCGTCGACACGACGCCGATCCCGGCGTCGACCTTCTCGGTCGTGGTCTTCGCGGTGGCCACTTGGAGGGCGGTGGCGCCCACCGCCAGCGGTGCCGCCACCTTCCCGACGACCTTGAGCACCGGCGCGGCAGCCTGCAGGGCCCGTGCTCCCGTACCCAGCGCCCTGCCAACGGTTCCGGTCTCGGAGGCCACCTGCGCGGTCGTCGAAACGCTCTTGGCGACGGACGCGGTCTCGGTCGCGGCCGCCGCGGTCTCCGCCGCCGCCGGCGCGGTGCCGGCCAAGGCTTCCTCTGCCAGGTTGAAGGTCTGGGCGAACGACTGCTCCACCTCGGCGCCGACAGACGCCGCCGATGCGGAGGCGGATCCGCCCCCGCCGAGCGCCTGCACCTCACTCACCGTGTCGACGAGGGACCGGTGGATCGCCGCCTGGTTGGTCAGGATGGCCTTGTCCAGGGCCTGCCAGTTGACCGCGGTGTTCGTGGCCTGGCCCGCGGCCCGGTAGGCGTCACGGGTGGCCTCGATCAGCGCGCTTTCGCTCGCGAGGGCGCCGCTCTTGACCTGCTGGGTGATGACCTTCTGGAGTTTGCCGACTTCGGTGTGGAAAAGGCCCTTGCCCGTCTCGACCAGGACGCCCAGCTCCTGGCCGGCTTTGGAGACCGCGCGGGAATAGAACGAGGCACCCGTCGGCGATGTGCGCTGGGCGATCCTGGCCGCGACCTGGATGGGATGGTCCACCTGGACATTGCGGCCGAGCTGCGCGCGGTTCGCGACCTTCACGCCGTACTGCCAGACGTCCATCAGCGTCGGGGTCTGCGTCTGGCGACCGTCGGGATCGATCAGGCGCACCGGATTGCCATGGGCGTACTCGTACGAGCCGGCCTGAGGTGTGTCGACCGGGTCGCAGCTGGTCCAGCGGCACAGCCACGGGGCGTAGTAGCGGGCGCCGTGGAAGTACAGGCCGGTCTCGGTGTCGCGCTCCCGGCCGGTGAAGCGGTAGCGCTTGGGCGTCTCGGTCTTGGCACGTACCGCCTGGTAGGCCGTGCCGCCGTATGGGTAGTACTCCTCGTACGTGAGTATCCGGGCCCGCTCGTCCAGTTCCAGCGCGGCGGAGCCGAGATGGTCCGCCAGCTGATACCGGACCTGGTGTTCCGGACCCGAATCCGCGCCGCGGGTCCGCCGCTCCAGCAGCGCGACGCGACGCGTGTCGTCCATCGCGTGCACCGTCTGGCGTTCCAGAGTCACCGCGCCGCCCGCGCCGTACTCCCGGTAGACCTCGAACGGGCCGATGTAACGGCGTTCGCTGCTTCTCCTCGGCGTTCCCCCCTCGCCACAGGACGAGTCGGTGACCTTGCGGACGCGTTGTCCGGTGGCGTCGTAGGAGTAGTACGTCGTCCGCGGGGTTCCGGCGCCGCGGACCTGCCGGGCGGTGGCCTCCAGCTGGTCCTCGGGATCCCAGCGCAGCAGCGGCAGGCCGGGCAGCGCGGTGGTGTTCCCCCTGGCGTCGTACGCGAAGTCCCCGTCATGCGCACCACTCAGCCGGTTGCCGGTCACTTCCGGTTCCAGCGCACTGGGCTCGGCGTACCGGAACCGTCGGGTCCAGCCGGGAGCGGTGGACGCGCGGTGTTCCAGGGACAGCATGTTGCCGACCGAGTCATAGACATACCGCTGCAGGTAACGCCCCATTGCTGCACCGTCACCGGGGTGGGCGAGCCCCACCCTGGGTGCGTCGCCCGTGTCACCGGGGTCGGTCTGGCCGAGGTGTTCCCGGCCGGTCGCCTCGATGAGCCGGTACACCGCGTCGTAGGTGTAGTCCGCGCCGGGCTCGACGACCCGGTTACGGAAGAACGCCCTCTGCTGCGCGGTGTCCCGGATCGAGACGATGTTGCCGACCGGGTCGTGGCAGTAGGCCAGGTGCTGCACCGTCCTGCGCTCGCGGCGGGAACGCGGCCGCTCACGGCGGGTCCGCAGCGCGGTGAGCCGGAAGGTCAGCGGGTCGTAGGCGTAGCGGGTCCGCGCGCCGTTGCCGTAGTCGATCCGGGTGCGCTGCCCGCGGGCGTTGTACTCCACCGCCGCGACCAGCACGGTATCCCTGCCGTCGGACGTGGCCACGAGACGCTCCAGCAGGTTCGCCTCGTTGTAGTACGGCCGGACCACGGTGCCGTCCGGGCTGGTGATGCTGATGGGGCGGTCCAGCGCGTCGAATCGGGTGTGGCCGGTGTAGACCTCCTCCTCGAGCTCGACCTCCTCCCGCCAATCGGGCGCTCGCCGGTAGTCCACCGGGAACCGGCGCGTCGCCTCCAGCAGGTTGCCGCGGAAGTCGTACGCCTCGTGGGTGCTGACACCGCAGCCGTCCTGCCGCCGGAAGACCCGCGTCCGCAGGTTGCGGGCCGGATCCTCGCCGTATTCGGTCTTCTGGTGCAGGACCTCATCGGCGAGGCCCGGACCGCTGACGTAGGCGCGCACCGGACGGTGGCCGGCGTCGTACTCGGTGCGGAACCGGAAGCCCCTGCTGTTCCAGGTGCAGCGCGGGTTGCCGAGCACGTCCGGCAGCAGTGCCCCGGCCCCGGAGTCGATGCCGGCCCGGCTCACCTGCATGCCCACCATCGAGTAGTCGTGGCGGACCGCGGCGCGGCCGAGCGGGTCGCGCACCTCGCGGACGTTGCCCTCGACATCCGTGCTCGTCCGGGTCACCAGACGCTCCTCGACGAGCGTCCCGTCCTTGGCGTGCCGGTTGTGCGCAACGGTGCGGAACGGGCGGGCGAGGGAGTCGAGATGGGTGTCGGTGGGAGTGTCCGCGTGCAGCGCCGCCTTCTCGGCGGCGCGCCGCTGCTCGGGGCCGAGCGCCCCGTCGGCCCTCGCGGCATGCCATGTGCTCCACCCGGGCTCACTGGCCAGCAGCTGGCGGACCTGGCCGCCGATGTCCGGATCCTGCCGGGGATCGGTCAGCACGGTGTCGTTGCCGTCCCACACCCGCTGCCGCCACGGGTCGAACACCGTCTTCGCATAGGTGTGGTCGGGGTGCAGGGAGCCGACCACCCGCTCCAGCGGGTCGTAGAGGAGCACCGTGCTCACCCCGGCCGTGACCGCGAACTCGAAGGCGTGGGTCTCGGTGAAGAACGGTTCGAAGGTACGAACCGGGTTGCCCTTGTTGTTGAAGATCGTCCATCCGGTGCCGGCCCAGCGGGGCTCGACGACCGGGCCGCCCTCGGACAGAGGCCCGGGTTCGGCCTGGACCTTGGACTGGACCTCGCGTCCAAAGCCGTCTCCGTAGGCGATCGTGTGGGTGATCCTGCTCTGCTCACCAGGGGCGAGGTCGGACTGGTGGGTGTGCCGGGCGAGGGTCGCGACCACGGCCGGTTCCCCGCGCAGCCAGAATGCCGACTCGTCGTAGCAGAACCTGATCCCCGCCGACTTGAGCAACGCATGTCCGGCCGCGAGCGGATCGGCGAGGTATCGGGCCACCAGCGCGGGTGACGGGTCGGGGTCGAAGCCGTCCAGAGAGTCCCCGAGGGACTCCTCGCGTTTGGCCATGGTCGCGGTCCCGGCCACTCTGGCATGCACGTCGTAGGCGACTTGGACCCGGTTGCGGTTGGGGTCGGTGACGAGGGCCGGCCGCAGCACGCGGTAGTCGTTGCCCTGGGAGAGCGTCCTGCCGTCGGCGTCGCGTTCACCCACCGTGTAGCGGTTGCCGAGCTGGTCGGTGCTGTCGACGAGGAGCAGGTCGTAGTCGTCGTAGGAGACCGTCGAGGTGTCACCGAGCGGATCGGTGAACCGGCGGGGCAGGAAGAAGTGGCGTTCGGCGTAGTCCAGTTCGCTCGTGTCCGGTGGCGCGTACGCGGCCCGCGCCGAGGGAATCCACCATCCCCCCTCGTGCCGCAGATATCCCGCGGTCCGCAGCATCGGTTCGTCGACCCGGTCCCCGTACAGCGCGGTGACCAGTCCGTCGGGGAAGGCGAGTCGGTACTCCTGGTAGGGCAGCGCGCGGGACTGGAGCGTGCCGAGGGGCAGCGGCCCTGAGAGGTCGTCGCTCCGGTACAGGGTGCGCACGTGCTCGGTGAGCCGGAGTGCCGGTTTCGCCGGCAGCGCGTCCCAGTCCTGGTACGGAATCGTCTGATCGACGCCGGTCAGCGCGCGGGTCAGCTCGGCGTGGGTGAACCGGTCCCCGGCGGGGCGGAGCGCCAGCACCTCGAAGGCGCGTGTCCGGCAGGGCAGGGGTGCCCGGTGGCTGTCGGGTTCCTCGACGGCGTTGGTGTAGTCGTGCTCGGTGAGCACCATATGCGTGCGCCGCTGCGGCCCCGCGTCCCGCTCATCGAGAGCGGGGGAGGGGCGGGTACGGCCGTAGCCGATGGTCACCGACCGCAGCACATTGCCGTATGCGTCGACGGCGAGGGTCAGCTCGTGGCCGACCCGCGGGTCCACGGTGCGCTCGTAGTGCCCGGTCAGGGTCTCCCTGGGGTGTACGTCGAAGACCGCGTGCGGCACGCCCGCCGAGTCGGCGTGGCCGGCGGCCGGTTGGAGCATCCGGATCAGATGGTTGTGCTCGGTGACGCGGTACGGGCGGCTTTCGACGTCACTGTCGTCGAGCGCGTACACCTCGGTGCGGAGCACCGATCCCTTCAGGGAACGACATGCCTGCCGGGCCTCGTCGGCGGTCAGGCCGGCCGGCAGCACCGTGTCGGGGAGTAACAGGTCATCGCTGTGGTATTCGCGTGCGAACTGCCGCGAGATCCGCCGTCCGGGGAGAAAGGCACCCGTGTGGAACCAGGTCCGGGTGAGCGTGGGTGGCCGGTACGTGGCCTCGTCCACATTGCCGGCCTCGGCCAACGTCTCCAACGCTTCGGTATCGGTCTGCTCGACCATGCCGAAACCCCGGAACTCACGCTCGGGCCCGTCGAAATGGCCATGGTGGTAGGCGTACCGGCTGACGAATCGGTGACGACCGATCGCGTCCACCGTCTCCACGCGCTCGACCAGGTGCACGACGAACGGCAACCGGGTCAGCCAGGGGCGCCCGGCGGCGGCGTCCTCGGCGTAGAAGCGGGTCGAGGGGGCGTAGCGGATATGCGTTTCGGTGCCCAGGTTGTTGCGTACCCCGGTGAGCAGGTGGGGTTTGCCGCCGCGCATCAGATCCAGATAGCGCAGCTGCCGGCCGGATTCGGCGGGCAGTGGCGAGGACCACACCAGGCAGCCGGTGCCGGAGCCGAGCAGGTCGATCGCGGCGACCTTGGAGACGTTCTCGATCCGGGGAAAGGCCACGGGCAGGGCGTGCGCAGCGCTCCACGCGTTGCCCGAACGGTTCAGGTAGAGCCGGACCCCGTCGCGGTGCAGGTAGATCAGGTCCGCCGGACCGGAACCATCGACATCGGCCAGCCGGATCCTGGCCGGGTCGAACTGGTCCGGGCTGTCGAGCCGGGGAGCGCCGTCCATGCCGACCTTGGCGCCGAACCGGCCGTGGCCCAGGTTCGGCCAGTAGCAGATCTCGCCGCTGCGGATCCGGACCAGGTCGGCGAGCCCGTCGCCGGACAGGTCCGCCAAGTGGATCGACGAGGTGCGGTCGGCGAAGACCAGTCGCGGCCCGGATTCCTCGTCCCGTGACGGCCAGGTCCGGCGGCCGGTGTCGAATCCCTCCTCGCCCAGCGATCGGTACCAGGTCCAGCCCGGCTCGCCGGTGACAAGCACGTCGGCCCGGCCGTCGCCGCTGAGGTCCACGAAGCGCAGGTTCGGGTCGTCCCAGGCCAGGTTGGGTCGGGACCGGAACGGCCGGAACACCTCCCAGTCCTGGTCGGACCGTTCGGTGAACCCCGGTGTGGTGCCACCGAAATCCACCACGGCCGGGCGGCCGTCGCCGTCCAGGTCCAGCAGCTCGGTCCGGCCGCCGGTCGGGCGGCTGCCCACCACGCGCATCGGTCCGAGGTGGCCACCGCCGAGGTTGGGCTTGTAGTACCAGGTCCCGGCCTGCTCGGTGAGTAGCCCGGCCAGCCCGTCGCCCTCCAAGTCCGTCCATCGGTAGGCCGATCCGTCCACGCCGATCGGCGCGTTCTCCAGGTCGGCCGCGTCGAGCGTGCGTACCTCGGTGTCGATCTCGGCCTGGGAATAGGAGAATTCCAGTGGCGGCAGCGACCTGGTGAGGTATCCACCGGAAGCCCGCCGCCAGCCGCTGTGCGACACCGACTCCAAGAACGCGCCCGTCACCCCGCCTCGCTCGGCATCGCCGCGATATGCCAGCTCGGTGGAGCGCACCAGGCAGTCACGACCGACATCGGGCTCGTCCGGGAAGTGATGGAACATCAGCACCCGGCGGCAGAGCCGGTAGCCGCGAATCTCGAATCCGGCCCGGTAGGAGGAGAACGGGTCCAACCGACAGGTCCACGGCCGGACTTCGGCCGTACTCTCGTCGTGTTCGCCGTAGTCGAACACGATCTCGAACATGTGGTCCGAATCATCGGAGACCAGCCGGGAGACCGTGTTTCCGTAGCGGATTCGCTTCAGATACCGGTTCGCGGCGCGACCGGCCGCGGTGCGATTCCGTTCGCAGCCGGCGGCGAGATCGACTCCGCGGCCGTCCTCGGCCTTGTACTCGTAGCGGACCGCGTTGCCGACGTCGTCATGGCTTTCGCAGATCAGCCAACTGAAAACCCGGCGTGCGTCGTTCGGGTCGGCGATGCGGCTGGCGGCGTCACGTCCATAGACGGTGGTGACATTGTCCCGGCTGATGGAGCGCCAATGTACGTCGCCGGACCGTACGTCGGTCCACCGCTCGATGCGCGCATGGAGGCCTTCCACGCGCGGCCGATAGCGGCACACCGCAAAATCCGAGCCGTCCACCGTGCACGACCGGCGATCCCGGATCCACTCCCCACCGCGCTCCACCAGAGCCGGGACAAGGTCCTCCGTGCCGGACAGGATGAAGGTGTCTTCGAAGTCCTCGCCGTCGTCGGCGTAGCCCGGAACGCCCTTGTCGGTCTTGCGGGTGATCGCCGGAAGTCCGACACCCCAGCCGATCCCGAACGGGCCGTTGCCGGCGGCGGAGTCGTAACCGAGTGTCAGGGACGGACCGAACCCGGACCGTCCCGGGCTGATCGCGAGGGGAACCGAGAGCCCGCCGGTGCCGGTCACCAGGTTCGCGGTGAACTTCTCCCCGATCCCCCGGATGGCGCCGCCCCCCTTCGGCAGCGAGATCACCGGCGTGTGGGGAGCGCCCGGGGCGGTGTCGCCGGAGGGCTCGATGGGTGCGGAACCGGTCGATCCAGCCCCACTGGGCACGTTCGCCTCCCTGGGTGACGCGATGCACCGGGCCCGGGGACTTGGGCATACGGCCGGACGGACGGACAGGCCGGAACTCCCGCACCGGCGCGATGCCGTACGCCACGTCCGTACGTCCGTGGACGCGACCGGGGCGGCTCCAGAGTAGGGTGCCGCGGTCGCCGTTAGATACCCCTTCGGCAGTGAATGCCTGAAAGGGAAGTACTTCCTTCCGTTCGGCAGGATCTGACTGCACCGGCGGACAGCCCGCGCCACCCGCTCGCCGAGGAGCGTGGCGTCTCGATGAGCGGTCCGGCGGCGTGGACCGCTGCAGGGTGCCGTCGCTGTGAACGAACCGTCGGGGCCGAGCAGACACGAAACGGCAACGGCCAGGCACCGATCGAGGACCTGCTCCGGGAGATTCAGGACGCGGAGAAGGCAGACATCGCCCTGGGCCTGGGGGTTCGTTTCACCTCACAGGTGACGAGCGGGCAGATCCCGCCGTCGACGACGCTGCCGGCTCACTGTCCTTCCCTGCTCCAACAGGGTCGGAGCCGCTCGACCGGCTCGTTGTAGCTTCCTATAAGGTGCGAGCGGTTTCCGCAGGTCGGCTTGACGATGTACCTGCGGCAACTTAGTTTCTAGCGAACTAACTAGTGAGCTGCCGGAAGGAGGCGAAGTCGGATGTCGACCATCTCTGACCTGAATCGCCTCGTTCGGCAGACCGCCTGGATTCCGGGGCGTGTAGCGCACGGCTGCTGAGCAGCCCCCCAGCCCCCCCGCCCCGGCGTGCCCGATTCACGGCCCCGGCGGCTTCCTCTCTCTGTCACCGCCCGCAGCACGTCGATGCGTGCTGATTTGTGCTGCGGGCCCACAAACTGCGCCACCGAGACAGAAAGTCCCCTGAAATGGCGACCAGGATAATCAGAACGACCGCGCACCGAAATGAGGATGTGCCATGGTAGCGGCGCGGATCACGGTCAATGGGAAGGTCACACCGATTTCCCCGGCCGCACCCCACACGACGGTCCTGGATTTCCTGCGCGAGCGTGGCCTCACCGGGAGCAAGGAAGGCTGCGCCGAGGGCGAATGCGGCGCGTGTTCGATCCTGGTGGCCCGCCCCGGGGTGCACAAGCCCACCGACTGGGTGGCGGTCAACGCTTGCCTGGCTCCGGTCGCGGCCCTCGACGGTCAGGAGATCATCACCTCGGAAGGGCTCGCCACCGCCGGCGAACCTGGCAAGCCGCCCACCCTGCACCCCGTGCAGGAGGAGATGGCGGTCCGCGGTGGCTCCCAATGCGGCTACTGCACACCGGGATTCATCTGCAGCATGGCCGCCGAGTACTACCGACCCGACCGCTGCGCGCACGCGGACTCGGCCGACGGTATCGACGCCGAGCACGGTCCGAACGGTTTCGATCTGCACGCGCTGAGTGGCAACCTGTGCCGCTGCACCGGCTATCGCCCGATTCGCGATGCCGCGTTCGCCGTAGGTGCGCCCACCGATGAGGACCCCCTGGCGCAGCGTCGCGAGCAGTCCCCTCCCGTACCGGTCGCCACCGAATACACCCGGGACGACAGCGCGTTCCTACGCAAGAGCACCCTGGCCGAAACGCTGCAATTGCTGTGCGAGCGGCCCGACGCGGTGGTGGTCGCAGGCTCCAGCGACTGGGGCGTGGAGGTGAACATCCGCTCCCGCCGGGCGAATTGCGTGGTCGCCATCGACCGGCTGTCCGAACTGCGGGAGCTGCGAGTCGAATCCGACTACATCGAGATCGGGGCGGCGCTGACGCTCACCGAGATCGAACGCCGCCTCGACGGCGGTGTCCCGCTCCTGGCGGAACTGTTCCCGCAGTTCGCATCCCGGCTCATCCGCAACGCTGCGACCCTCGGCGGCAACCTGGGCACCGGCTCGCCCATCGGTGACAGCCCGCCGGCGCTGCTCGCGCTGGAGGCATCGGTGGTGCTCGCCGACGCCGACGGCGAGCGCGAGGTCCCGCTGGCGGACTACTTCACCGGCTACCGCCAGAGCGTGCGCCGCCCCGGCGAGCTGATCCGCACGGTGCGCATCCCGCTGCCGCTTTCGCCGGTCGCGGCCTTCCACAAGATCGCCAAGCGGCGCTTCGACGACATCTCCAGCGTGGCAGTCGCTTTCGCGCTGGACATCGAGGACGGGATCGTCCGCAAGGCACGCATCGGCCTGGGTGGTGTGGCCGCCACCCCGATCCGCGCCGTGGCCACCGAGGCGGCCCTGGAGGGCAAGCCGTGGGCGTCGGAGACCGTCGAGGCCGCGGCCCAGGTGCTGCGGGCCCAGGGCACGCCGATGAACGATCATCGCGCCAGCGCCGACTACCGCTCCGCGATGCTTGGCCAGAGCCTGCTGAAGCTGTACGCACAGACCACCGAGGCGGTGTCGTCATGAGCCATCTGTCCGAGCGCCCCGAAAAGCCTGTCGTCGGCGTGTCGATACCGCACGAGAGCGCCGCCCTGCACGTCACCGGCACCGCGCTCTACACCGATGACCTGGTCCATCGCACCAAGGATGTGCTGCACGCCTACCCGGTCCAGGTCATGAAGGCCCACGGCAGGGTCACCGCGCTGCGCACCGAGCCCGCGCTCGCCGTGTCCGGCGTGGTCCGCGTGCTGACCGGTGCGGACGTGCCCGGTGTCAACGATGCCGGGATGAAGCACGACGAGCCGCTGTTTCCCGACGAGGTCATGTTCCACGGCCACGCGGTCGCCTGGGTGCTCGGCGAGACCCTGGAGGCGGCCCGGCTCGGTGCGGCGGCCGTCGAAGTGGAGCTCGACGAACGGCCCGCCCTGATCACGCTGCAGGACGCGATCGCGGCGGACAGTTTCCACGGCGCTCGGCCCATGATGCTGACCGGCGACGTCGATGCCGGCTTCGCCGACTCCGCGCACGTGTTCACCGGCGAGTTCCAGTTCTCCGACCAGGAACACTTCTACCTGGAGACGCACGCGGCGCTGGCCCATATCGACGAGGCCGAGCAGGTGTTCGTCCAGAGCAGCACCCAGCATCCTTCGGAGACCCAGGAGATCGTCGCCCACGTACTCGGACTGCACAGCCACGAGGTGACCGTGCAGTGTCTGCGGATGGGCGGCGGCTTCGGCGGCAAGGAGATGCAGCCGCACGGGTTCGCGGCCGTCGCCGCGCTCGGCGCCAAGCTGACCGGTCGCCCGGTCCGGCTGCGGCTGAACCGGACGCAGGACCTGACCATGTCCGGCAAGCGGCACGGGTTCCACGCCCAGTGGAAGATCGGCTTCGACGCCGACGGCCGCATCCGGGCCCTGGACGCCACCCTGACCGCGGACGGCGGCTGGAGCCTGGACCTCTCCGAGCCGGTGGTGGCCCGTGCGCTGTGCCACATCGACAACACCTACTGGATTCCCAACGCGCGCATCGCCGGGCGCATCGCCAAGACCAACAAGGTCTCCAACACCGCCTTCCGCGGCTTCGGCGGACCGCAGGGCATGCTGGTGATCGAGGACATCATGGGCCGGTGCGCGCCGCTGCTCGGCCTCGATCCGATGGAGCTGCGGGAGCGCAACTTCTACCGGCAGGGCCAGTCGACGCCGTACGGACAGCCCGTCACCCACCCCGAACGGATCTCTGCCGTCTGGCACCAGGTTCAGGACGACGCCGGCGTCGCCGATCGCAGGCGCGAGATCGCTGCCTTCAACGCCGCGCACCCGCATACCAAGCGGGCACTTGCGGTCACCGGCCTCAAGTTCGGCATCTCGTTCAACCTCACCGCCTTCAACCAGGGCGGCGCGCTGGTGCTGATCTACAAGGACGGCTCGGTCCTGATCAACCACGGCGGCACCGAGATGGGCCAGGGTCTGCACACCAAGATGCTGCAGGTGGCCGCGACCACGCTGGGCATTCCCCTGCACAAGGTGCGCCTCGCCCCGACGCGGACCGACAAGGTGCCCAACACCTCCGCCACCGCCGCCAGTGCCGGCGCGGATCTCAACGGCGCGGCGGTGAAGAACGCCTGTGAGCAGTTGCGCGAGCGGCTGCGGCAGGTGGCCGCCGGCCAGCTGGGTGCGAACGGCTCGGACGTGCGCATCGTCGAGGGCGTCGCACGCGCCCTGGGCAGCGACAAGGAGCTGGCCTGGGACGACCTGGTGCGCACCGCGTACTTCCAGCGGGTTCAGCTGTCGGCGGCCGGTTTCTACCGGACCGAGGGTCTGCACTGGGACGCGAAGACGTTCAGGGGCTCGCCGTTCAAGTACTTCGCCCATGGCGCCGCCGCAACTGAGGTGGAGGTGGACGGCTTCACCGGCGCGTACCGCATCCGGCGGGTGGACATCGTGCACGATGTCGGCGACAGCCTGTCCCCGATGATCGACATCGGTCAGGTGGAGGGCGGTTTCGTGCAGGGCGCGGGCTGGCTGACGCTTGAGGACATGCGCTGGGACGCCGGTGACGGGCCGAACCGCGGCCGGCTGCTGACCCAGGCCGCGAGTACCTACAAGCTGCCGAGCTTCTCGGAGATGCCGGAGGAGTTCAACGTCACGCTGCTGGAGAACGCCACCGAGGAGGGCGCGGTGTACGGGTCCAAGGCGGTGGGTGAGCCTCCGCTGATGCTGGCGTTCTCGGTGCGAGAGGCGTTGCGGCAAGCCGCCGCGGCATTCGGGCCCGCCGGAGTCGGCGTGGAACTCGCCTCCCCCGCGACACCGGAGGCGGTGTACTGGGCGATCCAGGCGGCTCGCCAGGGCGATGCCTCCCGGAACGGCCACGCCGGAAACGGCCACACCGGAAACGGGCACGCCGCCAACGGCAGGGTCCGGACCGACGCCCAAGCGTTGAACGGTGCCTGACATGGCGTGGGTCGCCGCGGTCGTACGGTTGCGAGCACGCCGGGAGCCCGGCGTGCTGGTGACCGTCGCGACGGTGCGCGGCCATGCCCCGCGCGACGCCGGTGCGAAACTCGTTGTGGGGCAGACCGAGACGTGGGGCTCGATCGGTGGGGGCAATGTCGAGACCGTCGCGATCGACCGGGCGCGGGAGATGATCGCCGCCTCCAAGCCGGAGCCGGAGCTGATGGAATTCGCCCTGAACGACAAGGTGACCAACCAGCATGGCGTGCAGTGCTGCGGCGGCACGGTCTCGGTGCTGCTCGAACCGCTGCCGGTGGTGGAGGCGGTGGCGATCTTCGGCGTCGGGCACGTCGGATTGGAACTGGCGCGCATCCTCGCACGTCAGGACCTCGACCTCCATCTGATCGACACCCGGTCCGACATCCTCACCAAGGAGCGGCTCGACGTGCTGGCGGACGCGGTGGCGCAGGTGCATGTGCATCACACGCCGCTGCTGCCCGAGGAAGTGCTGGAGGAGTTGCCGCAAGGCACCCACATCCTGATCATGACCCATGATCACGCCGAGGACGCCGCGCTGTGCGATGCGGCCTTGCGCACCACCCATCTCGGCTCCATCGGACTGATCGGGTCGGCGGCCAAGTGGGGGAGATTCCGCAAACGCCTCGCCTCCGAGGGCGGTCACGACGAGGGCACCATCGATCGCATCAAGACGCCGATCGGACTGGCCGACATCACCGGCAAGGAACCCGCGACAATTGCCGTGAGCGTCGCGGCAGACCTGCTCCGGACCTTCGAAAGGGACCGCCCCTGAGCGGCGCCGAACGCGGTTGCCGCGGTTCATGCACGCTCCGGGAGTCCGAGGCGAAGGCCTTCTGCGTGGCCTCGGGCCTGGTGCGGGCGTGGGGCGGGGGACGTGTCATCGGGCCGGTGTCGCGCCGGGTGTCGCCAGGCCCGACTCCCATACCCAGGCGGCGATCCCGACCCGGTTCCGGACGTCCAACTTCCCTTGGATATTGGCGAGATGGGTCTTGACCGTGCCGCCGTGACGACCAACCGCGCCGCGATCTCCGCATTCGTCAGGCCCTGCGCGACCAGGCGGGCGATCTCCCGTTCGCGGGCCGTCAGCGGATCGGGGGCAGCGGTGGCTGCGGCCGGTGGGGTGAGGTGTCGCAGCAGGCGGACGGTGATCTGGGGGCTGATCAGGGTGTCGCCGGCCATCGCCGCCCGTACCGCCTCGATCAACAGCGTGGGGCCCGAGCGCTTCAGCAGGAAGCCGCAGGCGCCGTGGCGCAGTGCGGTGTGTACGTAGTCGTCGAGGTCGAAGGTGGTGACGACCACGACCCGGGTGTCGGCGGCGAGTTGGCGGGTGACCTCCAGGCCGTCGAGGCGCGGCATCCGGATGTCGGCGAGGACCACGTCGGGGCGTAGCGTACGGGCCAGGCCGACGGCGGTGACGCCGTCGGCGGCCTCACCGACCACGGTCATGTCCGGCTGCGAGTCGAGGATCAGCCGGAAGCCGTTGCGGATGTCCTCCTGGTCGTCGGCGATCAGGATGCGGGTCGTCGTCATGCCGTGTCTCCAGTGGCGGGGAGGGTGACGGTGAGGCGCCAGGTGCCGTCGCGTCGGGTGGTGTGGAGGGTGCCGCTCATGGCGCGGACGCGTTCGGTGAGGGCGAGCAGACCCGTCCCGCCGATCCCGCCGTGTTCGCGCGTACGGGCATGGCCGCGGCCGGTGTCATTGGTGACGGTCAGCCGGACGGCCTCGTCGGCGAGCGTGAGGACCACCTCGACGCCGGTTGCGTCGGGGGCGTGGCGGCGGACGTTCGTCAGTGCCTCCGTCACGACGCGATGGACCGTGGCGGCGGCCTCGCGGGACAACGCCGTCTCCACTGCGGGGGTGATGTCGATACGGGCCCGAGTGCGGCCGTTCTCGTTGAACCGCCCGACGAGTTCGGCGAGTTGGGCCACACCCGGGAGGGAGGCGCAGTCGGCCTTGTGGCCCGGCTCCCGCAGCAGATGGACCGTACGGTCGATCGAGGCCAGCGCCGCGAGGCCGGCCCGCTCGATCCGCTCCAGTGCCCCGGCCGCCGCCTCCGGATTCCGTCCGGCCACGAAGCGGGCGGCCTGGGCCTGCGCCACGATGCCGCTGATGTCGTGGGCGACGAAGTCGTGGAGGTCGTGGGCGAGTTCGAGCTGCTGGCTGTGGCGGGCTTCGCGGACGGCCTGGCTCCTGCGGCGCTCCATCAGCCGGGGGTATCCGCCCACGACGGCCGCCCCCAGGGTGGGCAGGAACCAGAAGGCGCCCAGACCGACCCGCTCATAGAGCGACGCGGCCGGCACCAGCGGCTGGGGCCACAGCGTCAGCGCCACCGCCGCAAGGCCGATGCCCACGGCCGCCTCCCGGCGCGGCGCCCACCGGAACGCAGCCGCCTGCAGCACCACGAGCGCCGACGCCGCTGCGAAGAGCGGTCCGGATTCGTCCTGCGTGGCGCCCGGGGCCCATCCGAAGGTGACGGCGATCAGTACGGCCGCGGCCAGCGCGGCCGCCCGTCCCGCCCACGCACGCACCACCACAGCCATCGGGCCACGTCTCATTGCCCGCCCCCTCCCCAAGTCCGACCAGGTCCGCCGAGGTCCAGCTTATGGACCACGTTCCGTGTCCTGCCTCTGCCGATCGGCGGAGGCAGGACCTTCCGTACGCCCGGAGATCTGCTGGTTGGCCGATGGCCGCGGCCCCCACACGCCAGGGAAGCTGATCACGTCAACGAGGCCACTCGCCCAACAGGCCTCAGAACAAGGGATGTTCAGTATGCGATACGTAAGAACGACGGTGAGTGGCGCGTTCGCCACGGCGGCGACGCTCGGGCTGCTTGCGGGGACCGCCACCGCCGGCACGCCGACCATGGAGTCCACGAAGCCCAAGAAGGCCCAGGAGTCCAGCCTCACCGGCTCCGCCACGATGGACCGGGGAAGGAACGGCGATCGTGTGACCTTCTCCTTCGATGCCCACGGCTTCGCCCCCGCCGATCTGCCCGGCGGCACCTCACGTGGCACCTTCCGCTTCAGCCACCACTCCCACGACGGCAAGCGGGGCGCCACCTTCGAAGGCCGGATCGACTGCCTTCTGACCGGCGGCCCGGTCGCCACCGCCACCGGGATCATCACGCGCTCCGACCACTCCGACGGTCGGGTCATCGGCAAGCGGGTCGGCTTCACCGTGTACGACAACGGCACGCATGACCGGCTCGGCTACAGCTGGGCGGTCGACGACATCCCGGAGATGAACGTGCCCCAGTGCCTGAGCGCGGCGCCGTACGAGACCGTCAAGAGCGGCGACTTCACGGTGCGGCACGTCCTTGCGCCCACGCCCGGTACGGAGCGCGCGCGATGACCTCCACGACGAACACGACGACCAGGGCGACCGTGGCGAGAAAGCCGAGCACGGCGACAGCGGATCCGCCCCGCTGGGTGGTCCGGCTCGCGCACCTCACCGCGCTCACCCCGCTGCCCAGCGGCCTGTGGCGGTTCGCGGCGGCGCTGGGTATCCCGGTCGGCTTTACCGGCGGGGGAGCGATGGCCACGGTCACCTTCGGCAGCTGGTTCTCGCTCTACATGATCGCCCTGACCCTGTTCGCCGAAGGCCTCGGGCTGCTGACGCTCGGCCTGGTCCAGCGCTGGGGCGAGATCTTCCCCCGTTGGATCCCACTCATCGGCGACCGGCGCATACCAACGGCGGTGGCCGTGATTCCGGCCGGGCTGGGGGCGACCGTACTCACCGTTTTCTGCGGGATGGGCGCATTCGGCTGGAACGGCCCGGACACCATGGGCCACCCGGACTCACCGGACGGCATCGGGTACTGGGTCATGACCGTGTGCTATCTGCCGCTGGTGGCCTGGGGGCCACTGCTCGCGGTGGTGGCCGGGCACTACTGGCTGCGACGCCATCGGGCCGGACGGCTGCCCCGCCAGCGGTGACGGGACAGCCCTTGGCTCGTGTCCGCGATGCCAGGGCAGCCATAGTCGGAGGCAGGCGATGGTGGCCAGGGCTTGGTAGTGGCGGGCGGGTTTGTCGAGCCCTTTCCGTCGGGTCAGCGACGTGATGACGGAAGGGGCGGCGGCAGGGGCGACCTGGTACAAGGCCGCCCGGTAAAACGCGACGGTAACCCCCCGGGGTGAGGCGGCTACTTTTGGTTTTCCTCGGTTGGTTCCTCATCCGCATGCTGCGATCACCGAGGATCAGAAGATGGATCTGCCACGGGCGTTGAAGGGCAACCTCTGCCGCTGCACCGGATACCGGGCGATCGAGGACGCCGTGAAGGGCGTCGGTGCGGTGGAGACGGCAGCACCGGGCAAGGCCGTCGGGACGAGCGTCGGCGCGCCCGCGGGCCACGACGTGGTGACGGGGCACGCCGAGTTCACCATGGACACACGGATCGACGGCATGCTGCACCTCAAGGTGGCGCACTCACCCCACGCGCACGCCCGGATCCTCTCGATCGAAAAGAGCGCCGCCCTCGCGGTGCCCGGCGTGCACCGGGTCTACACATGGGAAGACGTACCCCGCAGACGCTTCACCACGGCGATCCACACCGACCACCTGGTCGACCCGGACGACACCTACATCCTCGACGACACGGTCCGCTTCGCCGGCCAGCGCGTCGCCGCGGTCCTGGCCGACACGGTCGGGGCGGCCGAGGAGGGCTGCCGGCGTCTCGTGGTCGAGTACGAGGTGCTGCCGGCGGTGTTCGACCCGGAGGCGGCGATGGCCGACGGCGCACCTCAGCTGCACGGCTTCGACGATCCGTTCGTCCGCGACCCCGTCCACAACATCCTTGTCGAACTCCACTCGCACATCGGCGACGTCGACGCGGGATTCGCCGCGGCCGACGTGATCCACGAAGGTACGTACTTCTCCCCGCGGGTGCAGCACGCGCATCTGGAGACCCACGGCTCCATCGCCTGGATGGAGGACGGCCGGCTGAACGTCCGCACTAGTTCGCAGTCACCGTCGATCGCCAAGGGCAAACTTGGGTACCTGTTCTCGCTGCGCCCGGACCAGCTGAGGGTGTTCTGCAAACGCGTGGGCGGCGGATTCGGCGGCAAGCAGGAGGTGATCTCGGAGGACCTGGTCGCGCTCGCCACCCTGGACACCGGTCGGCCCGCCTGTCTCGAGTACACCCGCGAGGAGGAGTTCACCACGGCCTCACCACGGCACCCGATGACCCTGACGGTCAAGCTCGGCGCGAAGGCCGACGGAACGCTCACGGCCTTCCAGGTACGCAACGTGTCGAACACGGGCGCCTATGGCAATCACGGCGGCGAAACGCTGTACGCGGGCGGAGCTGCCGTCATGATCTACCGCTGCCCCAACAAGAAGTACGACGCGTACTCCGTCTACACGAACACCGTGCCGAGCGGAGCGCTGCGCGGCTACGGCATGACGCAGCCGGCGTTCGCCGTGGAGTCGGCGATGGACGAACTGGCCCGCGCGCTGCACATCGACCCGCTGGAGCTGCGTCGACGCAACATCGTGCGGCCGGGCGAGCCCCTGGTCGCCCTGCACGAGGGCCCCGACGACGTGGTCTTCACCGAGGACGGACTCGCCACCTGCGTCGACCTCGTAGGGGACGCCTTGGCCCGCACGGCCGACCGGCCGCCTCCCGGGCCCCAGTGGCTCGTCGGAGCCGGCGTGGCGAGCTCCCTGCACGAGACCGCGCCCCCGACGGAACACCTCTCCGAGGCCTGGGTCACGCTGGGCGACGATCTCATCTACGAACTGGCCGTCGGGACCGTCGAGTTCGGCGAGGGGACTTCCACCGCTCATGTCCAGATCGCAGCCAACCAGCTGGGCACGACGCCGTCGCGGATCCGTCTGGTGCAGTCCGACACCGACCGCACGGGATTCGACACCGGTGCCTTCGCGAGTGCGGGTCTCTTCGTGTCGGGCAACGCGGTCCTGCGGGCGGCCAATGCCGTGCGCGACCGCATCCTGGAATTCGCCGCTGCGCACACGGGCGTCCATGTCGTGCTGTGCACGATGGTCGACGACGGTGTCGTCTGCGGGGACCGGCGGGTGTCGCTGGCCGAACTTGTCGCGCTGGCCCGGACGCGTGGAATCCGTTTCACCGCCGCACGCAAGGCATACGGCTCGCCCCGGAGCGTCACCTCCAACACACAGGGGTTCCGGGTCGCCGTGCACCGCGTGACGGGCGAGATACGGATCCTGTACAGCGTGCAGGCCGCGGACGCCGGGGTGATCATCAACCCCGCACAGGTCCGGGGGCAGATAGAGGGCGGTGTCGCCCAGGGAATCGGCTTCGCGCTGACCGAGAACCATCACGTCGACGACAACGGCGTCATGGTCAATCCGAACTTCCGGAACTACCGCATCCCCACCTACGCCGACATCCCCCGCACCGAGGTCCTTCTGGTGGGCTCGACGGATTCGGTGGGGCCCATGCGGGCCAAGGGGATGGCGGAATGCTGTATCAACCCGGTGGCTCCCGCGCTCGCGAACGCGGTGCATGACGCCACGGGCGTCCGCTACCGTGCGCTGCCGCTGACTCCGGAACGCATTTACGGCCGGCTCCCTGCGGAGCAGTCGGTGTCGACAGGCTGAACCACCATGAACACCGAAAAGAACCTAGCCGCCGCGGCGACGGCGATCATCGGTCAGAAGGTCCTGCCCGGGATGGAGCGGGAGTTCGAGTCCTGGCAGGAGGACCTCAACGCCGCGGCCGCCTACTATCCCGGTTTCCTCGGCGCCGAGGTCTCCCCGCCGACGCCGCTGCAACCCGACTGGGTCGTCGTGTACCGGTTCGACTCGGTGGCGCACCTGCAGGCGTGGATCAACAGCGCGACCAGGCAGACGTATCTCGACGTCGGCGCCAGGTACTTCGACGGCCCGGCGACCCAGCAGGTGGTCAGCAGCGGCACCCAGTCACTGGATCCGCTGGTCACCGTGGTGGTCACCCACCGCGTCCACCCGAGCCACATCGACGACTTCCTCGCCTGGCAGCACCACATGGTCCGGGAGGAGAGCAAGTTCGAGGGGTTTCGCGGGAGCGAGCTCTTCCGCCCCATCGAGGGGCTTCAGGAGGAATGGACCACGCTGTACCGCTACGACAGCGCCGAGCACCTCGATGCCTGGCTGACGTCGCCGCAACGACAGGAGGTCCTGGCCGCGGGGGAGAAGTTCAGCGACTTCAAACTGCATACGATCGACAACTCGTTCGGCAGTTGGTTCGCCTTTGAGGGCAACGGCAAGGAGGCACCCCCGCCGCCCTCCGAGACCAGGACCTCCCTGGCCATCTGGGTCGGCCTGTACCCGACCGTCGTGCTGCTGACACTCGCGCTGTCCCCGCTGCACATGCCGCTGTGGATCGGCCTGCTCGTGGGCAACCTGCTGTCGAGTCTCATCATGAGCTTCCTGACCATGCCCTACTACGTGAACCCGCTGCTCGGGCGATGGCTGCGGCCGGCGCCGGACGAACCGGCGGCAAGGAGCAACCTCCGTGGCCTCGGGGTCGTCGCGGTGGCGATGGCCTTCTGGGCTGTCGTCTTCTACCTCGTCACGGTCCGGTTCTGGACGCTGCCCTGACTGGTGAACGGCCCGGACAACCGCCGTCGGGGGAGCGGTGTGCGGTTCCGCGCCGTAGTAGCCCGACAGGACGTAGGCAGGGGCCTCTCGCCAGAGGTTCACGCACGCTGCCGGCACGCTGCGGACATGCTCGAGGCGAAGCCGAGTTGGTCCGCATCTGGCCCGGATCTTGGTACGTGGTGCCGGCGGCAGAGCTTCCCCCCGGTGCTCCATAACAATGTTGCAGCCGCCGTCCAGCCACCTGGATCAGCCCGACTTCGGCGGCTTCTGTGCATCGAAAGCGAAGAGAGTGTTCTTGTCCGCGGCCACGATCACCGCACGCCCCGCAAGAGTCACACGCGGGCTTGCGCCCAGCTCGCCCGTCAGCCCATCGGCCTGCGGATCTGTCGTCCACAGGAGTTCGCCATCGGACGGCGACAGCGCGACCACCCGGCCGGTGGCCGAGCTGAAATACAGTGCGCCGGCTCCCGCAACAGGACCCGACGCGCCCTCCACGCCAGTCTGCCGCGCCCACCTCTTCCGGCCGGTCGCGGGGTCGAGTGCTGTGACGAGACCGGTCTGCCCGCTCACGTAGACGGTGCCGTCCGCCATGCCCGGCGTCCCCGCGTATGTCTTGGCCAGTCGGGAGTACGTAACCTTGCGCGAGGCCGGGTCGACCCGTGCCACCCCGTTGTAGCGGGCCAGGTCCGTTCCCCCCATGTGTACTTGCAGGAGCACGAGCTTGCCGTTGGCGACGCCCGTCGGCACGGCGGGGCCGTTGACCGCGATGGGCCTGCCCAGTGTCCCCGAGGCGCGGTCGACCGGGTACAGGGTGGGGTGGCGCACCGCGAAGGCATCCACCTCCGCATCCGTCGCGCACATCGCGACGAGCTGTGGGCCCACCGGGACGGGAGCGCACTGCGAACCCGCAGGGAACGGCGACGTCCATGCAACCTGTCCGCTGTGCGCGTTGCGGGCCTCGAAGCGGGAGTTGGAAGCGTCGACCGTCACGACGTCGGAGCCGACCACGACGGCGTCCCGAGTCCGGCCCGTGACGGCGGTCGACTGGGCGCCGGACGGCACGGACCACAGCTCCCGGCCGTTGTTCGCGTCGAGGGCCACCACCTCGCTGTGAGGGTCCTGCGGGGCGTCCTGGGCGGCGAAGCGGTAGCCGAGCACCGTGTCGTCGGTGGCGCCCACCAGGTACATGCCATTGGTGGGGACGCCGGGGCTCTTCGCCGTCCACACCCGCGAGCCGTCCCTGGCCCTGATGCGGGCCGCGACAACACCGCCGCCCCCGCAGAACAGCGCGTCGCCGTGCGTGACGCAACGCAGCTCGTCGGGTATGTCCTCGCGACCGCCCGACACGGTCTTGTGCCATGGCTTGAAGCCGTCCGGAAGTGCGGCAACCGGGGCCGCGAGACTGTCGCCCTTGTCGCCGCCGCTGTTCCCCCCAAAGCCGCCCGCCGTCAGTGCCGCGACCCCTCCACCGATCGCTGCCACCGTGACCGCGACCGCGGCTGCGAGCACGGGACGCCACCGGCGACGCAGTCGGCGGCCGATGGGGGTGTCGGCGCTCCCCGTATCGGGACCGGCCGGGGTGGTGGTCGGGGTGGTGGTCGGGGCAGTCGGCGCCGGGGTGGCCGGCGTCGCGAAGTGATGCTGGGTGATCATGTCGCGGGTACGGCCCGCGTCAACTCCCCCCGCGCCGGTCTGGCCGAGGTCGGCCGGCAGGTCCCTTAGCAGCACGAGGAGTTCGTCCGCCGAGGGGCGTCCGTCGGGCTCCTTGGCCAGGCACGACTCGACGACCGTGCGTAAGGTCAGCGGCACGTCCTCCAGCGACGGCACCCCGTGCACCACCTGGTACGCAACGATGTAGGGGCTCTCCGCGTCGAAGGGCCCGTGGCCCGTCGCCGCGTACGCCAGCAGCGTCCCCAGCGAGAAGACATCGGACCGCGGTCCCACATCACGCGGCGCCAGCAACTGCTCCGGAGACATGAAGGGCGGCGTACCGATGACCCGCCCTGTCACCGTCAGCGTCTGCTGGTCCACGGCGCGCGAAATGCCGAAGTCGATGACGCGTGGGCCCTCGGGTGAGAGCACGACGTTCGAGGGCTTCAGGTCACGGTGGATGACCCCCACCCGGTGGATGTCCCGCAGCGCCTCCGCCAGCCCGATGGCAAGCCTCCTCAGCTCCGCCCCGCTCAGCGGGCCCTTCGTGGCGATGCGCCGGGAGAGCGTGTGCCCTTGGATATAGGTCGTCGCCATCCACGGCTGCTCGGCTTCAGGGGCAGCGTCGACCACGGCGGCGGTGAACGCGCCGCTCACCCGCCTCGCCGCCGTCACCTCCTGCCGGAAGCGGGTGCGGAACTCGTCGTCCGCCGCGAACTGCGGGTGGACCAGTTTGATCGCGACAGGTCGCCCTGAACTCGTACGGGCCAGAAAGACCGTGCCCATGCCACCTGAGCCGAGTCGGGCCTCAAGTGGATAGCCGCCGATCTCGGCTGGATCACCTTCGCGCAGCGACACTCTTTCCGATCTCCCGTCCCCCGTGCACCTCTGCCACCACGGGCCTGCGTACCAGTCCTGCACACAAACTAGTCGCTCCAGCGCCTGTGCCTGACACTCCTGCTGCTCCGTCAGTTTCTGCAGCACCTCCTCTAAGTGCTGCGTCTTCTCCGCGGCGGTCTGCGTGCGGGGGCGGTGCGGGCGAAATCGCCGCCTCGGCGCCCGGCCGGTTTGTTCCGCTGGATGCAGGCGACGCCGATGAGTTCGTGACGGACGACGTACGTGGTCCGCTTGCGGGTCGCCGCAGACACATTGCCTGATGCGGCACCAGACCGCGGTGAAGCCGCCGTCAGCCGCGACCACGGCTCCTGTGCTGAAGCGGGAGCGTGGTGAGGCGAGGGAGCACAGGACTTCGGCGATCTCTTCGGGCGATCGCCGATCCGCTCAAGGCAGCCAAGTTCCTCTTCGAAGCCAAGGACGACAACACGGCCCAGCTCCTGCCCGGTGCGACCGTGAACATCGGCAGCGGTGACAAGACGTTGCTCACCCTCACCGCCGGGGATATGGGAACGGCTTCCGGCGAGTTGCCGGTGTCGGGCCGGAAGACGGACTTCTGGGGCAAGCAGATCAAAGGTCTCGCCGGCTACGAATCCTGAAACCGCCCAAGACGGTCACCGTGCGCCCCGGCGCCGCAGTGACCGTGAGCGTCACCAATTCCAAGACCGCGACCAAGCCGGACCACGATCCCTCGGACAAGCCGACGCACGGGCCCGGTGGCACCCTCGTGGTCGCCCGCCGTCGTACGTCGGCCCAGATTGGGCCGGCCGATCAGTCCACTCATGGGAACGACTGAGCAATGCCGCCGAGTAATGGCTGGCTCTGCTCAGTCGAGTTCACCGAATCACCACTTCTTGCAGGCAACCCCCATGCTCTGGTTGTTGTCGATGCGCTTGATCTGACCGCAGCTCTTGATGCCGACCCCGTGCGAGTACGTGGCGTTGATGGTGAAGTTGTGACTACAGCTGTTGCCCGTGCCGCTACCGCCGCAAATCATCGTGTACGTCTTGGTGGGCGAGGTCGTGGCGGAGTAGATGAACTCGTACTGCGCGGGCCCCTGAAGTTCCGGAACGCCGTGAATCGTGACCTTGCTGACGTGGTAACCGCTGCCGAATATGACCATTTCCACGTTGCCGCCGGTGACCGCGGTATCCGCCATCGCAGGCGCGGCGACAATAGCCGACAATGCTGCTCCTGCAATGGCCGCACCGACCAGTCGCTTGGTCCTCACTGAATTACCTCCACAGTTGTTCCAACCAGATGATGAATAACGGGTTTATAGCCGGTAGTTGGCGGCCGAGCCTAGGGTCTCGGCTCCGGTGTTGTCAATGATCTTCGTGCCAACTGCCTTGTGTAGCAGGGGAGTTGGCAACGCGGCTTGGTCCTCGCAGACAAGTGCAGCTACTACACCAGCGCCGATGGCTAAGCGTTGTCCCGTAACTGCTGAGTGAGATGTGATCACGCCGTTCGCCAACGGGCGGTCCGGCCGGCGAGCCTGTGCGTGCGCTCGCGGCGAGGATGACCACCGCTCACCAGTCCGAGCACGTACACGGCAAGGCCCCGCTTGCGGCCCGGAACCCGTATCGCGGCGTCCCGGCCAGTCGTGGACGCGGGGATCCCGGCGGCCGCGCGGACACTCCGGGTGTTCAGGGCCATCAGGGTCGGGGCCCCCAATCCGAGGTGACCGGTTCGCGCGAAAGCCGTGCCATTCATCCACACATGCCGCTGATGCTCTAAAATGCGACATACGTGCTATGTGTGAGAAAAAAATGAATGTACGGCACAAATGAATGTGCGGCACATGGCGCTGAAGGCAAGCGAGAGGAGTGCCTCATGATCGCCAAGCTGCTCGCCAAGTTGTCCTTCACCCGCAACTACGGTGCGTACGGAGCCCACGACTGGGGCACGCACACCGGCGACGACAGGGTGTGACCACACGGTCGGCGGGCGCCCCAGGTTCCCGCCGGCTCCTGGCCGCGCTGCCGACGATATCGGCCTGACTGGTACGAGAAGTCGGGGGCGATCCCATGGGCCGAGTGAATGAGCCGCCGCGGTTGACCGGAGGCAGCTTCGCGGCCTGGAGCCGCGACCGGCTGGGTCTGGCGCGCCGTGGCGCTGACGAGTGCGGTGACGTCTGGCAGCTGGAGCCGGGTGTCTACGTAGCCGCTACGGCCGGGGTTTGCGAAGCGGTCCTGCACCGCGCGCAGGACTTCCCCAAGCCGTCCTCGCCTCTCTTCCCGCCGCTGAAGCGGGCCGGCGGAGCGCCGATGCCCGAGGAGCGTGCGCACGCTCGCGCCGCCCGCATGCGGGGACTGCGCCCGCAGGCGGTTGCGGCCCGGATCGGTGAGATCGCGCCAGGGACCGCTCGATTCGCCGACCAGTGGCCCACAGGCCGGGACGTCGAGATTCTGCCCCTGGTCCGGCCCGTCCTGGCAGAGATCGGCGTGCGCTACCTCTTCTCCGAAGACGCTCCCGCCTTGCTGCCCTTCGCCTGGCAGCTCTTCGTGGCCCGGGAGGTGCTCGTACGCCCCTCGCGCTGGGTGTGGCCGCGCTGGATCCCCACGCCGGCACGGCGGTTCCGCACACGGCGGCAAGTCGCCTTCACCAACGCTTTGCGGCCCGTCGTTCGCCGACGCCGTTCATCGGGCCGGCTCGGTGACGACGTGCTGGGACAGATGCTCCGGCCCTCCTCCCGCTACGGCCCGCTGTCGGAAGAAGCCGTCCTCGACACCCTCCCCGGAATCACCGTCGCCACCTTCGAGACACCCTCCCGGGCAGCCGGATGGATCCTGCTCCACCTCGCCCGATACCCCCAGGCCGCGGACCGCGTCGCGGCCGAAGCCGCTCTGCTGCCCGCCGACCCGGCCACGACGACCAGCACCCACCTCGACAACCTGCGATACACCCAGGCGCTGGTACGCGAAGTGCTCCGACTGCACCCCCCGAGCTGGCTGCTCACCCGGCGCTCCACACGGCAGACTCAGCTCGCCGACTACACCATTGACGCCGGGGCCACCGTTCTGGTCTGCCCCTACACCGCCCACCGCGACGCACGGGAGCACCCCGAGCCGGACCGGTTCCGGCCGGAGCGCTGGCTCGACGATTCGGGCTCGCCGGCGAAACCCGGGGTCTTCCTCGCCTTCGGTACCGGGCCGCACGGCTGCGAGGGCGCCGCTCTTGCCATGGCCATGCTCACGCTCATGACCGCGCAGACCGCCCGCCTCTACCACTTGAGCGAGCCGCCCGGCGCGGAAGCCGGCTACCGGCTCACCACCTTCGAAGGTCTCGCAACCGCCGGCCTGCACCTGCGTGCCACCTTGCGCGGCTAAGGGCAGTCCTGCTCGGTCCTGCTGTCGGTGGCAGGCAGCCTCCATCCGCGAACAACTCACGTCGATCAAGTCCGAGTGCCGCTCCATACGCGCTCGGATCACCGGCTCATGGTCTGCTCATCGTGTGTCGCCGGTCGAACTCGTTGACGAGCATGCCCATCATGACGAGTTCGTGGTGCCGGCCGGCGAAGAAGACGTGCTCCCGCAAGCGCCCCTCCTCGGTGAAGCCGAGCCCGCGAAAGAGTGCCAGCGATGCCTGGTTGTGGGCCAAAATCGACGCCAGGCATTTGTGATAGCGCCGCTCGGCGAACATGAAGCGCAGCAGCAGCACCACGGCTTCCGTCGCGTAGCCCTTGTGCCGGTGGTCGGCGCCGATGGTGATATCGCATTCGAACCAGCCTGAGCGAGGGCCGGTGCGATGGGAGGCGACTGTACCGACCAGTTCTCCCGTGGCCGTCGCTTCGACCGCCAACCGGAAGCGGTCGTCATCGCACTCGGCAACGGCCTGCTCCTTCGCCCAGGCACGGTAGCTCTCGGCGGACCGCGGCAGATCCAGCCGGCCCCTTCGCTGCCCGTCATCGTCGGCGAAACGCGCGAACTCCGTCCAGTCGTCGGGTTCCACAGCGCGCAGGCGTACCCGATTACCGGTCCAGGACGATGCCATGCCCTATTTGATCACGCTGCTGTGCGCACGAGGCCGACAGGCACGCCGAGGCAGGTGTTGCCCGCCGTGCTCCGTCGCACCGTTGATCGTCGTAACGAGGTCGGCGTCTCGCTGCCGTGCCGCGCACGCCGGTTCTCCACCCACAAGGTACGCCGCTGTCCAGCGTCGTTGATGTCAACGTGAGAGCAGGCGTTTGCCTCCCCGGCCATCGGACTCGCCGGTATCGGGGCCGCTGTTAGGCTGATTCCGGGACGGTATTCCGGCGCACCGTGCCACACGGTTTCCGTCGGAACGGCAATCCAAAACAGCGTCGCTTGCGTAACCAAAATGCTGCCGCAACCAGGGATACGTCCCTGGTCCGGCGCCGATCGTCTTAGCCGCGATGACCAATTCCTTCCATGGAGACCCGACGAGCGCGGTGCGCCCCCTCGCCCCTCGCGGGGGTGGGCAGTGGCCGGATCCTCCCCAGTGCGCGTTCCTGGCTCCGGAGGTGTTCCGGGTGCACGGTGAGGAAGCGCTCATATACGCCCCGAACCCCGACGACGCCCAGCGCGACCAGGTGCTACGCGCCGTGGCGGCCTGTCCGGTCCAGGCGGTCCTGGTCGACCAGCCGGCGGCGCGGCACGCACCGGCGGAGGCGTCGCCGTCATGACCAGTGCCGACGACCTGCGTGCGTTCAAGCGCGATGGCCGCATCGTGGTCGTCGGGGCTTCGCTGGCGGGGTTGCGGACCGCGGAGGCTCTGCGCGACGAGGGTTTCACCGGATCGTTGACCATGATCGGTGACGAGTTGGGCGAGCCCTACGATCGGCCTCCCCTGTCCAAGCAAGTACTGACCGGGTGGGTGCCGGCCCGGGGCACCACTTTGCCCCGCCGTCGTGACATCGATGCGGAGTGGCTGCTGGGGGTGCCGGCCAGCGGGCTGGACCTCGCGACGAAGCACGTGCGTCTCGCCGACGGACGCGAGGTTCCCTTCGACCGGGTGCTGATCTCAACCGGGGTACGGGCCCGGCCGTGGTTCGTCGAGCCCGAGGCGGCCCTGGACGGGGTGTTCGTCGTACGTACACGCGAGCATGCCGAGAGCCTGCAGCGGGCCCTCGCCGCCGGGCCCTCCCGTGTGCTGGTCATCGGTGCGGGATTCACCGGCTCCGAGATCGCCTCCGTCTGCCGCGAGCGGGACATCCCGGTGACCGTCGCCGAACTCGCGCCGGCCCCGCTGGTCGGGGCGCTCGGCGCCATGATCGGCGAGGTTGCGGCCGGTATGCAGCGCGCTCACGGTGTCGACCTGCGGTGCGGTGTCAAGGTCGCCCGGCTGGAGGGCGACGCGCCGGGACGGTTTCGCCGTGCTCACTTCGACGACGGCAGTACGGTCGAGGCCGATGTGGCGGTGGTGGCACTCGGGAGCATCCGCAACACCGAGTGGCTGCGGGGGTCGGGACTGGCGGCGGGCGTGTGGGGTATCACCTGTGACACGGGCTGCCGCGCCCTCGACATCAATGGCCGCGCCACCGACGACGTCTTCGCCGCGGGAGACGTGGCACGTTGCCCGCACCCCCTCTACGAACACCGGCTCATCTCACAGGAGCACTGGGCCAACGCCGTGGAGCAAGCAGAGGTCGTGGCACACAACATGGTCAGTGCCCAGGCGGACTGCCGGCCCCACCTGTCCATCCCGCTGTTCTGGTCGATCCAGTTCGGCGTCAACATCAAGTCCGTCGGCGTGCCGACCTTCGCCGACGAGGTGGTCGTCACCCAGGGATCGCTCGACGACCACCGTTTCGTCACCGCGTATGGCTATCGGGGCCGCGTCACCGCTGCCGTGAGCTTCAACAACGGTAAGTGGCTGGACCACTACCGAAGGTTGATCGAGGCGGCCGCACCGTTCCCGCCCCCCTGCCCCACGCCGGATCAGCCGGCCGACATGAAGCCCCTGCCCGTCGACTTGCCCGGCCCCGCCCTGCTCGAGCAGGGCGCCACGGCGCTCGTCACAGGCCAAGACCCGGGTGAGCGCCGCGTCACGGCCGTGCACCAGCATCGGCAGGAGGAGGGCTCGACGCCCACGACCGGGGCGCCCAAGACCGGGACGCCCGCGACGCTGCAACGGATCTTCGACTACTCCGCCCGGGCCGACCCCTACCCGCTGTATGCCGAGTTGCGTAAGACGCCGGTGGCTCGGCAGGAGGACGGCAGCTACGTCATCAGCACCTATCGCGAGATCACGGACGTACTGAACGACCCGCATCTGAGTTCCGACCTGCGCAATCTGTCGCGTCCGCCGCCTCCACCCGAGGAAGGGGCCACGTCGACGTTCATCCACATGGACTCGCCCGAGCACGATCGCCTGCGGCGTATGGCGATGCGTCACTTCGGCCCCCCGCACACCCCTGGGCTGGTGACCGGACTTGAAGGCTTCCTGACCGCCACCACCGGCAACCTCATCGACGACCTGGCGGGCAAGGAGCAGATCGACGTCGTCGACGATTTCGCCTTCTCATTCCCCCTGACCGTGACCTGCCACTTGCTCGGCGTGCCACGAGAGGAAGAGCCGAGGTTCCACCTCTGGGTGCACGACATCATGAACTCGATCGACTACGACCCCGAGACCGACCCGAAGGAGAAACTGAACAAGGGCGTACAGGCCCGCAAGGACTTGCGCCAGTGCCTCGGCGAGTTGGTGGAACAGCGCCACGGCCGGCCGGGAGACGGCCTGCTGTCACGCCTGGCCAACGACGACGGGCCCGACGGTCGAATGGCCGACGCCGAAATCGTCGCCGCCGCCAGACTGCTCCTCATCGCCGGCCATGAGACCGTCGTCAACCTCATCACCAACGGCATGCTGACGCTGCTGCGCCACCCGCCGGTGCTGCAACGACTGCGCGACGAACCGGACCTCGTCGTGCCACTGGTCGAGGAACTGCTGCGCTACGAGCCCCCCGTGCAGATCATTCCCTGGCGGACGGCGTACAGCGACGTCACCGTCGCCGACACCGTCATCCCCCAGGGCTCGCAGATCATGCTCATGCTGGCCTCAGGCAGCCGCGATCCGAAGCGCTTCCACGACCCGGACCGCTTCGACCCGGATCGGCACGACAACCAGCACCTGGGGTTCGGCAGCGGCATCCACCTGTGTTTCGGCGGCCCGCTGGCCCGGCGGGAAACCCAGATCGCGCTGACCGAGTTGGTACGCCGGCTCGACCGCCCCAGGCTCGTCGCCGACCCGCCGCCGTACCGGCCCAGCCCCGTTCTTCGAGGCCCGATCCATCTGGACATCGAGCAGGGTGACGGTTGACGCGCGGCAGCCGAGGGCAGTCGCAAGGTCGCGCCGCTAGGCCGGCGGGCCAATGATCGGCTCCAGCTCCCCCGGCACCTCGATCGTGAGCGTGCCGTCTCCGTTGTCGAAGGCGGTCAGCGAGGTCAGGGTTCCGTCACGCCACCAGTACAGGTACGGGGAGATGGGGCCGTTCCCTTCGCCGGCGTCGTTTTCGTACGATTCGAGGCCGAAGGACGCCAGGGCTTTGACGGCTGTGCCCGCATGGTGGTCCGTGATCGGGTGGAAGGCGAAGTGGTGCCGGCCGGGGACGGCGACCAGCACGCCTTCGGGCGGCGGCGGGTGCCCGTGTGTGGTCCGCATGACCTCGTCGAGCACCAGCACCTGGCTCCCCACGTAATGGGAGTCGCCGTCGACGAGGTGGAGGACCGTCCCGTCATCGAGCTCGACCGTGTCGTACTCGAACGGATCCTCCAGGAGGTTGGCCCGTCCGGCCGCCCGCAGCTTCTCCAGCCCGCCGTACTGCGCCACGTCACTGTCCCTGAGCATGCTGACGGCGTCGCCCAGGTCGAGGGACAGGGCCTCGGCGAGACCCTCCGCCACGGGCCGCACGTATTCGTAGGCGTCGACGATCTCCGGCGGCAGCATGTCATCGGCTATCAGCCTGAGATAGACCCTCCCTGACATGTTGTCAGGGTTGCGGTCGGGATGGCTGTTGGGGTTATGGAAGATATTCACAGCAGGAGCGTAGGGCGACCCACTGACAGTCCCTCACCACGAAGCCGACACCCGGTCGCTGCACCCGGATCGAACGCGGCGGCCCTATGGCGATCCACCAGCCGGTCTCCATCCGCGCCCAGTTCAGCCCCGGCACCCGCATGCGGGCCGTAGGACCTGCCAGGCCGGCTGGGCGCCGTGCCTGGACGTGCAGCACGGGCACAAGCGGTAGCTCCCTCCCCGAGCAGCTTCCGCGGAGCGGACCCTCCTGCGCGAGGGGGGCCGCCCACCCCTCGTTGATTCAGCGGCCGAGCATCACCGCCGAAGACGAGCGCGAGGTGGCGTGGGCCGGCGCCGGGGGCGAGGGCCGCTTCGACGCGACGGTGCTCAGATCGCACGGCTCCGGCACGCTCTCACCCACCGCGCCGACGTCATCGTCCCTGCCGGTGGCGGGCAGTGGCGGCCAGAGCGAGGAGCGTCTCGTCGATCTCGGACTCATCGGCGGCGACCGGCCGGTTGTCGACGTATACCGTCTCGATGCCCCGCTCGGCGGCGTGGCGGGTGACGACGTCCACAGCCGCGGCTTTGAGTTCCACCGCCAGGACCTCAGCCTTTCGTGCCGCCGGCTCCTCCAGGTCGAGGAGCAGACGTCGACGGTCGGACAGTGCGTGGCTGATGCCGGTCACGTCCGCCCCGTGGACGCCTTCAAGGTGCTGGCGCAGCACGGCACCGTACCGCTGGTGTGCCGTCGTGGCGAACCACACGCGCTTGCCCGCGAGCTCGCCGACGGGGTGTGGGCGGAACACGGTCCTGATCACCTCGGGGCGGGACAGGCATCCCCGGGCGATGGAGTCCAGTTCTTTGAGCTGCTGCTCGTCGGTTTCCTGCTCGCACTTGGTGAGCACGACAAGGTCGGCCAGGAGGGTGCGGTACAGGCCGAAATAGCCGGACAGGTCCGCGGGATCGGTCTCCGCGCCGACGACCAGCAGCCCGGTGTCGCTGTGGGCGGACGGCACCACGCTGCCGCTGGACTCAAGAACGAGGAGCCCCGGCTCGAGCTCCAGTGCGCGGTCGAGTGCTCGCCGGTAGTCGTCGGCGAATGTGGCCCCCGCGAAGCCCCCGCCCGCCCGCCAGGTCCCCACCGTCGGCACGCCTGCGACCAGGGCGTCTTCGATGTAGTCGCTGGCCGCGTGCTGCCCCCGTGCCATCCAGTCGAGCAACATGGGCGGGCTCACCTGTGTTGCGGGGGCGATCACTTGGGGTTCGGCCGGACCGCCGCGGCCCATCGCGACGACCACCGGAGCCAGACCGGCGGCACGCCATACGCGCGCGGCGTGCCCGGTCAGTGCGGTCTTGCCCATCCGCTTGCCCATGCCCAGCACCGCCACGGACGGCACGTCGCCCACCGGCGGGCGGGGTGGAGGGGTGAAGGTGAAGTCGGCGCCGCGATAGGTGGCGCCTCGCCAGAGCGCGATGGACGCCGTCCGGCAGCGGCGCGCGTTGCTCAGGATCGGAGCGTCGGACAGGTCGAAGACGGTCCGCGCTCCGGTACGGGAGATCGCCTCGGCGAGCCCGGCCTCGATGTCCGCCGGCATCTCGACCGGCACCCCGACGTCCAGCGGGCACTGCCCGAGTTTCTCCCGACCGCCGGCCATCAGGGCCAGTACGGGACGCTCACCTGCCTCACGAAGTACCGCGATCGCGCGGGCGGTCACAGGCGGGTAGTGCTCACCATCGATCAGCGCGATGCTGACCGGGGGGCCGGACGCAGCTGTCATCCGTTCATGGGACCACGCCCGCGCCCACGACCTGCGATGACACGCGACGCGTACGGGATCCGGCGGACGCACATGTGCTCGTGAGCGCGGGCGGTTCCAAGTCGGTGGGGCGTGGTTCCGGCTCGCCGCTTCGGGCTCTGCGGGGAGGCCGTGGCGACTATGAGGTTGTCTCACCTGGCAAGTTTCGCGAGCTTCTTGTAGCAGGTCAGGGCGGTGGCCATGGCCAGGCCTCGGCTCTGCCGGTCGTTGCGGACCACGTACGGGATCTTGAGACCACGCACAGCCCATGACAGGCTCATGCCGCATGATCGATGAATTCGCGAAAGACCACCTGCACGGGAGACTGCGGCGGGACCGCAAGGCGCTGCTCTGGAAACTCGACGGCTTGTCCGAATACGACGCCCGCCGACCTTTGACAGCGACCGGGACCAACCTCCTCGGCCTGGTCAAACACGTGGCCACCGTCGAGGCCAGGTACTTCGGCGACGTCTTCGACCGCCCTTCCCCGGAACCGCTGCCCCGGTGGCAGGACTCCAACGGCAGCGATCTGTGGGCGACCGAGGACGAGACCCGCGATCAGATCGTCGGGTTCTACCGGCGCACGTGGGAACACTCGGACGCGACGATCAACGAGCTTCCCCTCGACGCCCCCGGCCACGTGCCGTGGTGGCCGGAGCCGCATCCCAACACGAACCTGTTCGCCATCATGGTCCATGTCCTCGGCGAGTCCATCCGGCATACCGGGCACGCCGATATCCTGCGCGAGGGCCTGGACGGCCGGACCGGGATGCGCGCCGAACACGAGAAGCAGATCGACGAGGAAGCCCGTGCAGCCTACTGCGCGAAGATCGAGCAGGCCGCCAGGTCGGCCGCACCAATCAAGGCTTAGAGGTTGTCTCACGTGACTTGATGTCCGTGCGGCATGATGCCGGTGCGGCGCGGGAAGCACCCGCGTCGTACGGCGGTACTGGCCAACGCCGTTTCCGGGGGTTACCGCAGCGAAGCGGTCCCTGGTTGTGCCCCCCCTCTGCGGGACGACGATGTCGACGGCTCCACCGCGCGGGCCCTGCCCCAGGGCGCTGCCGATGGTGGCCGAGCCCTGGGTCAGCCGGCCAGCCACAGCACCACGGCGGTGAGTCCGGAGCCCAGTGCCCCGCCCGCCCACACCTGACGCGCGCTATGCGCTCGCAGCCGCACCCGTGACCAGCCGATGAGCGCCAGCAGGGGGAGTCCCACTACTGCGCACCACCCGCTCACGTCGAGCGAAAGCAGCGCGATCCCGCCGGCTGCGGCGCTGGTGTGCAGCGAGACCTTGCCCCGACGGCTGCACACCAGGAACGCCGCGCCTCCCAGCGGGGCGAGTACCGCCGGAACCAGCAGCTCACGCGGGGCACCGAGCCGCCAACAGACCAGCCACACCACCAGGGCGCCGGCCGTCGCGCAGGCGAGAGGTAACGGACGTTCCGCCCGGCGGCTCAGCTCCACGTCCGACCACCAACCCCGGTGTGCGCCCAGGATGATGACTGATACCCCCAGTGCTGCACACCCGGCGGCAGTGATCCCCCACGCCGGCAGGGATGCACGCCAGCTGAGCGCGGATCCGGCGGCCACCGGGAGGACGGGGGGCGCGAACAGCCGGCCCGTCCAAAGGGCCAGCCGGTCGGTCACATTGCTGCTGCGCGTGCGCTTCTTCACCACAACTCACCAATGATTCGCCCGACCGGATGGTTTGGGGCATACGGCATCCACCTTCCAGGTAACGCTCCAAATAGGCGTCCGATTAGGGGTAGTTGATGAGTAGATACTCGAACTGGCGGATATCCGCTGCCGCATGGCTGCTCCGTGGCGTGGCTGTTCGGGCCAAGGCATCCCCGGTGGTAGCTCCGTCGGCGCCCTCGGCTCGCGCAGGCCGACCTCGGCATATCGCCATCATCATGGATGGCAACGGGCGGTGGGCCACCGCGCGAGGTCTGCCTCGGATCAACGGGCACGAGGCGGGGGTCCGTGCCGTCCGGTCCGTACTGAACGCGGCACTCGATGAAGGCATCAGTCATCTGTCGCTCTTCGTCTTCTCCACTGAGAACTGGCGTCGGCCCGAGGCTGAGGTGGTTGCCCTGATGCGGCTGGCTTGCGACAGCATGCGGTCGATTGACGAGTACTCCGAACGTGGCGTTCGCCTGAGGTGGTGCGGTGCAGAGGCAGGGCTGGCTCCGAATGTGGTCGAGGCGCTGCGCGAGGCGGAGTTCCGGACCCGGCACGGCCGGTCGATGACCGTTGTCTTCTGTCTGAACTACGGCGGCCGCGACGAGATCATGCGGGCAGCCGTGGCGCTGGCCCGCTCCACGCTGGCCGGACAACTGGAACCCGATGCCATCGACGAGCAGGTCTTCGCCCGCCACCTTCTGCTGCCCGACCTGCCTGATGTGGACATGCTCGTCCGTACGTCTGGGGAACAGCGGGTATCCAACTTCCTGTTATGGCAGTCGGCCTATTCGGAGTTCTTCTTCGTGGAGACCCTCTGGCCCGACTTCACCGGTGACCAACTTCGTGGACTCATCAGGGCTTTCGCCGCCCGCAAACGGCGTTTCGGTGCAGTGGCCGAGCCGCCGTGACAGTCACCGGCGCTGCACGACGGACCGGAGCCTGCCGTTCCGTATGGTGAAGCCAGTGACGGTGGCGGTCACATCTGTCAGCGCCACCGGCGGAGCGGCGGTGACGGGTACCGGAAGCGCCGCGTCCCACTGCACCGGCAGCACGCCGAAGAGCCGGCCGCTGACGGCCGTCAGGTCCACCTCGACGACGCCGGGGAGTTCCGCGCGGGCGCACTCCACCGTGACCTCGCCGTCTGGGGCGCGAGTGGTCAGCACCGCCCCGGTGACAGCGAGGCGGGCGAACCGGCAGTGCAGAAGTGGGCGGTGGCCCTCCGTGCGCCGGACACAGTGGACGGGTCCGCCGTTGACGGTCCGGGCCCGCACGGTCAGCGAGGGCGAAGATGCGGCCAGCGGCCCGCCCGTCGAGGCTTGCCCGGAACTCGTCACGGCCACGCCGCTGAGCAGCACCGTCACCGCCCATCCGACCCACCTCACGGGCGGTCCGGGGAAACGGGCGGCAGCCAGGCGAACCCCCATGCGCCACCGGCGCCTGCCAGCAGGCTGCCCAGCAGCATGCCTCCCACATTGCAGGTCACCAGGGCGACCAGCGCGAGTGCCACCACCACCAGCCCAACCGGGGTATGCAGCTGCGGATGGGTGATCAGCATCAGGGAAGCCGCCAGCAGCGGCAGGCTGGTGGACAACCCCGCGCCGCCAACGATCCCGGCCACGGTTACCGTCGCCGGGGCACCGGAGAACGGCAACAGCACTATCTCCACCGACCCCAGCACGGCGAGCACGGCGGCCCCCCAGGGGCGGCCACGCCGCCATGCCCGATCACGCAGCCGCATCAGTAGCATTCCGCCCGACCGGGCTTGATGGTGACGTCCACATCGCGCACCCGGAAGCTTCCGGCAGTGGCGACCCAGGAGGTGAACCGGGGCCGGGCCACGGTCGCATGACCGGCCCGGACACCGATGCCGCCGTGTGGCAGGAGCCCTACGCGCAGGTTGGTCAAGGTGGTGTCGGCGCCGCTGATCCGATCGCTGTCGACCATCAGCCCGGTCGCTTGGACGGGAGCGGTGCGTCCAGCGGCGCCGCGGAGGGTGAACGGGCCGAATGGCGTGGGCATCAGCAGGCTGGCGCACAACCCCCAGACCGACGCCCGTTCCGCGGTCACCACCGCCACCGGGTGACTTCCGTTCCGCTCGACCACGGTGTCGGTCATCTCCGTGAATCCGTCGCCCTCCAGCCGCTCGCCGGACACCTTGAACGGACCGCCGGCCCCCGCCACGGACACCGCCAACACCCCATCAGCCATACACAACAGCAGTCCGCTCGCACCAGCCAAAGCCACTATTGAGGCCGCCGCCAGCCGCCGCCGGTCTAGTACCTGGTCCGTGCCTATCGCCCTAAGTGCACTTTTCGCCACATCTGAATTCAACTACCGGCGGTGGTCCTTGTCGCCCATGGCGGATGGGCGCATGGAAGGTCGCGAGGGCTGCTGGGAGTGCAAGGGGCGCGCGGAGTGCGTCCTACGGAATGCGCTCGCCGTAGGCCGACCAGAAACAGCTACTCGCCGCGCTATGGATTAAGCCCCTCCCGCATTGGATTGGTGACAGTACTGGTTGAAAAGTGTCATGCCTCGCTGAAATTCTCACGGCGCGGCTGACCAGGAGTGCCTTCGCTTGAGCCCGATCGGCGAGTGAACCACCTAGTGGGGAACCATCAGTTCGCGGCTCCCAAGAGTTTCAGAGTCGTGGGGACCAGGATGGTGCGGGCCAGCGTGGCGTCGACGGTTACTGCGAGCGCCGGCAGCCCGAGAAAGACCTCTTTGACGGTGATGACGCTGCTCGTGGCGAAGGCGGCAAGGACGGCGACGGATGTGATGATCCGACCGGTTCGGGCCAGGCCGAGAACCACGGCTTCGTCGTTGTCACCGGTGAGGTCGTAGTACTCGCGGACACGGCGGGCGAGAAACATCTCGTGGTCGAGGGCGAGCCCGAACAACAGGAGCGTCATGAAAGGGCCCTCAACGACTCCCGCGAAGCCCGGCGGGGAGAATCCCAGGAGCCCGGCGCCGTGGCCCTCCTGGAAGACCCAGGTCACTGTGGACAGGTCGACTCCGGTGGGCAGCAGGACGGTCAGCAGTGCTTTCACGGGGAGCAGCAGGGACCGGAAGGCGAGGGTGAGGAGCACGTAGGCGGACCCGGTGAGGTAGAGCAGCATGGTGGGCAGGTCGTCCCGGAACACGTCGACCGCGTCGATTCGGCAACTCGTACCACCCCTACCGACCTTGCCATCGTGGCCAGGGCCCTAGCGCGGTGCTGGATCAGCGTTGCAGCCACTCGTCGAGAAGCGCCGCTTCGGCTTTGCTGAGACTGGGCAGTTCGGGCAGGAGGGTGCGGAAGGTCGCAACGACGGCCGCCGGGTCCTGGGTGGGGACAGCGGGCTCGTCCGTGAGGATGGCGCGAGCGATCGCGTCGAAGGCGGCGTCGGCCAGGTGCGGGTCGCTTTGCTCTGGTGGCAGCGTCAGCAGGGTGTGGACGGTTCCGATTCCCGCCGAGCGGATGAGGTTGACGGCGCGTTCCTCGCTCACCCGAAGGCGCCCGGCGGCGGCGATTCTGTGCACACGTTCGGCGAGGATCAGCACACCCTTGACCTGTGCCGGGGTGTGGCGTGCGCGGGCCGGGTCGAGCAGCAGGCCGTAGACGTACGGGTTGGCCAGGCCGAAGCTGATCTGCGTGTTCCATCCGGCGCGGAGGTCTTCTACAGGGTCGTCCGAGGGAGCGGCGGTCTGCTTGCTCGCCACATGTTCGGCGAAGACATGCTCGGCAGCGGCATCCAGCAGGTCGTCCTTGCCCTGGAAGAAGCGGTAGAGAGCAGGAGGCTGCAGCCCGGCCTCGTGGGCCACGCGGCGCGTGGTCACCGCGGCCGGCCCCTGGTCGCGCAGCAGGCCGGCCGCGGTCTTCACGATGCGGTCCCGGGTGATGTCTCGCCGCTGCGTGTTCGGTGCCATGGAGACGATGGTATCGCCCATGTGTGACAGGCGATGTTATCGCTGATACTGCCACCTCTCCGCTGCCGACCTGCCCGAAGACGCCGGCACAGGCGGCCAGTCTCTGGATGGACTTGTGCGGTTGCAGCCAACGGAATTATCAGTGTTACCGTGATTTCCGTTCCGTTGGAAACGTCATCAGACGGGAGTCATCGATGCTGATCGTCACGGGAGCCACCGGCCACCTCGGGTCGCTGATCGTCAACCGCCTTCTGGAGCGGGTACCGGCCGACAGGATCGGCGTCAGTGTGCGCGACGTGAGCGCGGCCGCCGACCTCGCCGAGCGCGGCGTCCGAGTCCGAGCGGGAGACTTCACCGAACCCGACAGTCTGAAGCACGCTTTCGAAGGTGCCGAGCGCGTCCTGGTCGTCTCCGCGGCCATTCGAGGCGGCGGCGCGTTGACCGCCAACAGCGCCGCCATCGACGCAGCACGGGAAGTGGGCGCCCAACACATCCTGTACACCAGCCACCAGGCCGCCTCTCCCACGTCGCTCTTCCCGCCGCAGAGGGTCCACGCGGCCACCGAGGAGCACCTCAAGCAGCAAGGAGCCCCCTACACCGCTCTTCGCAACGGGTTCTATGCCTCCACCTTGGGCTCCTACATCGGCGCGGCACTGGAGAGCGGCATGCTCGCCGTGCCGCAGGACGGCCCGGTGTCCTGGACGGCCCACGAGGACCTGGCGGAAGCCGCGGCCTTCGCCCTCACCGAAGACGGTGCACTCGAAGGAATCACGCCGCCGCTGACAGCACCCCACACACTGGACTTCGCCGACGTTGCCGAAATCCTCAGCCGCATCACCGGCCGGACCATCACCCGAGTCGTCATGGACGACAACGAGTGGACATCCGCAGCAGTCGCCGGCGGGATGCCGCGGCCGGCTGCGGAGTTCACCTTGACGATGTTCACTGCTTCGCGCAATGGCGAGTTCAACGCCACCAACCCCACTCTGGAAGCGACCATCGGCCACCGCGCGAAGACCGTCCACGAGGTCTTGGAGACCGTCGTGCGCTCCCGGTGAAACCGGCCAGCTCTTGGTCCTGGCGGTCGCCACCTCCGCGCCGCGACCTGCCAGGACCAGCGACGGGGTCGAATACACCCAGCCCACCGTAAACGCCTGCGAGGGACAGACGGGCTGGGCCACGAACGACGTGCAACCCGCGGTCGTGGCGCACCCCGCGGTCGCGGCGCACCCCACCCGATACGACAAGCGCGGCTATGTCTTCCTCGGCACAGCCACGGCAGCAGCCATCGCCACCTGGCTCCGCACGTTATCGACCGGCGGCGTCGCTGAGTTCATCCCTCCGCGTCGTCCTGCGGATATCGCGGACCGGCTCCTGGCCCAGTGGTCCGCAGTAGAACTCCAGGGCGCGCTCGACGTCCTGCACGTCGAGTACCAGGTGATCGAAATCCCTGACTCGCACTCGCATGGAAGAACCTTCCACTGATTCGGATCGATCCGGTTTCGACCGGAATCTTCGTTTGGCCCGTTGGTCGGGCAGCGTGGCGTAGTACCAGGTCGTAGCAGCGAGCTGCGGGGCCGTGACGGCTCGGGGGGCCGGGCCGTCACGGCCCCGCATGCGCTGTCAGGCGTTGCCGTCCTCGCTGTCCTCAGCCGTGTTCGCAGGAGGAGCCGGCGGCCATGGAACCTCGGCCAGGAGGGGGAGAATCGACTCTTCCTCGTAGTCGAGGTGCGCGTTCAGCTCCGTCGACATCTCGTCCAGCTCGGTGCGGAAGCGCTGAGGGTCGGCGATGCTGATGCCGGCCAGCAGGCCCACCAGCTCGCTCTGGATGCGCGCGACGGTGCGGTGTTCGTCGCGGAGCCGGTCGAAGGTGTCAGCCAAGTGGGGGTGAAAGCGGGCCATCCCGGGGAATACGTGTGCGTCCTCGCTGGTGTGGTGGAACTCCAGGGATTGGCAGAACGCCAGGCAGCGCTGCCGAATCTGCAGCCCGAGACTCGGAGCCGGCGGCTCACCAGGGCCGCGGTGAGCCGCGCATGCGGCAAAGTGGGCGTCGACCTCTGCCTTCACCTGACGCAACTGGCCGCGCAGCCAGGTATGGACCTCCATGAGTTTGTCAGCGAGGGTACTGACTTCGCGCGCACCCTCCCAGCCGTCGGGCTCAGCGCGCTCCAGCACGACGACCGGCAGGGTCCGGTTGGTCTGGGCCTGATAGTCGCCGTATCCCGGGGCCATCCGCACGGCATGCTCGAACAGTTCGTCGCGCCGGGCCCCCTCTGCGGGGACCGCGAGGGCTTGGAAAGTCTGGGTGCCGAGCTCCACCCGCACCACGGGGTGAGCGAGCAAGTTGTGGTACCAGTCTGGGTGACTCGGGGCACCGAGGTTGGACCCGACAAGCAGGAGCGAGTCGCCGTGGCGGACGTAACCGAGGGGAGTGGTCCGTTCGGTCCCCGACTTCGCGCCGGTGGTCGTCAGCAGGAGCAGATTCCCGCCTTCGAACGGGCCACCGACCTTCCCCCCGTTGGCGCGGAATTCCTCGATGACCGATTGATTAAAAGACGTGGGCATACGGTTTTGTGTCTCCGGAGATGCAGGTGAATCCGCAGTGACTGCGGTCATGGCTGGTGATGACGTGCGCAAGGCGAAGCCGCCGCACGGCCTTTCGCCGGACGCGGACTGTGGTCGAGTACGCGCATCCGCAGCACTTGCTGCGGTGCAAGAGCCGTCAGGGCGCGCCACGCAGACGTCACGCGGCATACGTGACGGTGCGGGGAGGCGCGAAGAACGGAAGACGACGTGCGGCTGCGCTACGTCATGTGCAGGGCGCGGAGTATGAACTCATGGCGTATCCCTTGGGGAAGGGTGTTCGCCCGATCGCCGACCGGCCCACTGCTCTTTGGTCGGCGTCACGCGACACCGCTTCTATTACATGCACCCGACAGTCGCCTGTCAATACGGAAGATCACGCACCTGCGGCGGTCCGCACCCATGTGCTTTCACAAACGGCCGATTCCGGAGCAAGGACGGCAGGGGGATCTCGATGAGACTGGCCGTCAGCGCACGTGAGGAAGCCGTTCCCGTCAGCAAGGCGGTCGACCGGCTGGTGGCTGCGGGCTGGTGCCTGCGGGTCGCGCACCCCCAGGACCGCCGCTCGTCCGTCTCCGCCTCACACCCGCGGGCGAGGAGCAGCTGTCCGCTTCCCGCCCCATTGTCGAAAGCGAGCTCCTCTCACTGACCGCGGCGGTCCCCCCTGACGACCTGGCCCGCATCGCCTCAACCCTGGCCATCCTTCGCGCAGCCCTCGAGACGGGCTGTCACGGCCCGCCGGGATGAGGGGACACGACCCGCGAATGGCACCCGAGCCCTTCGCCCGCTCGGACTTCTGCGAGCTCGTGACAGGATCTTGGTGAGAACGGGCTCGGGCCGTGTGCCCGGATACTGACGTGGTGAGGCTGATCAGAGACCTGCGCCGGGCAGCTTCTGCGACAGTTCACGGGCGCCACCGAGGCGGACGTCGATCGCTCCTGCGTCGATGCTCATAGGCCTCCCTTCCGCGGTCCTGGGAAGGGACGCGCCCCCCCGCCCGGCGCCACGGCCCCGACCGGACGTCCCGTGCTGCCGGGTGCGCCGCGCCGGCCCCGGCACCAGGCATGAGACGGCCCCCGGTCCGTACGGATCGGGGGCCGGGCCGTACCCACGTGCTCGTGCTCGCCCCTCTCGACGGTGCGCCACCCGGTACAACGACCGGGGCCGTGCACGGCGCCGGAGCCGTTGTCGACCGCGTCGGATTCCCAGAAGTTCGTGTGAACCAGTCCGCGGGTCGAAGGCCTTACCGGGGTGAAGGCAGACACGACAGGCTGAGGGAGTGGGCATGGTGGTTCAGATGATCCGAGCGGCGCTGTCGCTCGTAGGCGGAGCCCGAAACGGAAGGGAAGGCGGCATGTGGCACGCGATCCGGATCTGGGTCGAGGGCAAGAACGCGGCGACGTTCGAGCGAGAGCGGCGTACGACTCTGCTCACGGCCCCGTTGGCAATTCAGCAAGGTGGCAGGGTCTACGACGAGCGGGCCGACGGAAGCATCCTGGAGATCACCGTCCCCCTGCAGGAGCGGCCGGATGTCATCGCAGGTGAGGCTGTCCGCGGCGATGGCGCTGCATCGGAGTCCCCAGAACTACTCCGGGCCCGTCGCAACGCCCTCACCACGGCTGAGGAGAAGTGATCAATGCCCATCTCTCCTCCGCCGGCGCGGCCGTTGACCGCTCGGCGCGCTGAGCTTCCAGCAGACACCTGGCTGTACAGGGTCCACCGCAAGCGATTCTCATCGACAGCGTTCAACCCCCGACCGGCGGACGTCTTTACAGGCGGGCGCTTCGACGGCACTCCGGAGGATCCGTATCCCTATCTCTACGCGGCCCGGACTCCCGAGGCGGCCGTGGCCGACACGCTGCTGAGGGCGCTGCCGTTCAACCGCGATGGGCTGCGGCTAGTGCCATCGGCGGCGGTTGTTGACCGTCAGCTCACTCAGGTGCGGACCGCTGACCCTCTCCTGCTCATCGACCTGACGACGGCGGAATCTCTCGCCGCCGCCGGGGCTACCTCCGAACTCGTCCTCTCCGACGACTTCGTTCGCGCACGGGCCTGGTCATCGGTGCTACGTCAACACAATCCCTGGGCCCAGGGGCTCCTGTGGCCCTCGCGCTCCCGCCGCGGCCACCATCAGGTGGTGCTCTTCGGGGATCGTTGCGCCCCTCACACCCTCATTGAGCACACCGCCTGGCCACTTGAGGAGCGTGCCAACGCGCTTCTGGCCGGTGTGAGGGCCGTGGTTCCACCCCCTCGCCCACCGGCCAAGAACTTCGACGACTTCTTCAAGGCCCATTTCCTGCAGATCTGCCGCATCCTCAACGCTCGGCAGAACGACTGGGAGCTCGCGCAGGAGGCAGCCAGCCGGGCCTTCGAGATCGCCTACCGCAAGTGGCCGGAAGTGAGTGAACATCCCAATCCCGTCGCCTGGGTGGCTTTCACCGGCCGACGCATCCTGAATCGGGCGTACCAGAAGCTGGCCTCCCGCCCCGAGCGCCCCTTGGACGACACGGATGCGGGCATGCCCTGCGCCGGCCTCGATGTTGCGTCAACGACGGTGGACAAGCTCGCGTTGTACACCGCGATCGGGAACCTGACGCGAGACAAGCGCGAGTGCCTGATCATGCACTACGTGCACGGGTACCCCGTCAACGAGATCGCCGAGCTGCTGAATATCCCCCCTGGCACAGTGAAGAGCAGGCTCAGTGCGGCCCGCAAGGATCTCAGGGATTCACTCGGCTACGACTTCCGCGAGGGAGGCACGCGATGAAGCACGACACCGAACTCCACGTTGACGGGTTCGACCAGACCTTGTCCGACGAAGAGGTCCGCAGCCACTTGGCCGCGCTCCGGCACCGCGTCACCTCGTGCACGCCGATCCTCGACGATGACGACTACGAGGCGGCCATCGAGGAGGCGGCTGACGAGATCACCGGGCTCTTCAGCTGAGAACGACGGCTTGGACGGGCGGGTGAAGGCCGTTGAGGTCGAGGATGTCGCGGGCGGCGGCCGGGCCGCGGAGCCGCTCGCGGTCCACTGCCGGAGGTCGCGGGGCCTGGACGGTTGTCCGGGCTCCTCGCGCCTTGTTTTCGACGACGGAAATCCGCTGGTCACCGAGGTGCACTGCTAGAGCCTGTTACGAAAGCGACGATTGTGGCTACAGGTTGATGTCTGATTGCCGCCAGCACGCCCTGACGGGGCCCATCATGCTTGCGGCATGACTGATCCACTCGCGGTAGACGCCGCAGCCGTTCTCACCGGCATGTACTCGGCGGAGGCGGAATATCTAGCGGCAGGAGGTCCAGGTGAAGCTTCGTTCGATCTGCTGGCGTCGTTCTTCGCTCCAGATGTCGTACTGCACCAGGCTGGTGCTCTTCCCTATTGCGGCACTTGGCGCGGGCACGCGGGCATGGAAAGGTTCTTCCTTGCGATGAGCCGGACGTGGGAATCGTTCGACATGGAGGAGCAGGAGTTCCTCGTCACGGGCGAGACCACGGTGGTACTCACCCAGGTCCGTGCTCGCGCGCGTGCCAGCGGCCGGGCGCTTGCCTTCCCCATCCTGCAGACGCTCAAGGTCAAGGACGGGCAGATAGCCGAAATCCGCCCTTTCTACTGGGACACCGCCGCAATCGCCGCGGCCTGCGCGGTACCGGCGGAGCGCGTGCAAGACCAGCGGGGCCCGTCAATCACAGCCACTCGTTGACGGCCGCTACGAGGACGGTCCCTCGTAGCGGCGGACGGCCACCGCGGAAGCTGCGCTACTTGCGGGAGGCGTACGCCTTGTCCGCCCGCACCCGGTCGGGCCGGGTGCGCGGTCGGTCCGACCAGGTGCGGGGCACGCGGATCGCCTTCAGGGCGGGCTCGAACTGCGGGGAGCCCGCGTGCTGTCCGGCCGTGATGACGATCGCCATGGGCTTCTGGCCCTGTTCGACGGCCAGGTGCATTTTGGTGGTCAGACCGCCACGGGAGCGTCCGAGACCGTGGTCGTTCGGTTCGGCAGTGATGCCTCCGGGCGGCTCCTTTTGCAGGTCCCCGACCACGCACCGCACTCCGAAACGAGCGGTCAGGCGCCGACCACCTCCCGCACCGCGGCGAGGAACTCCTCCGTGCGGGGGTGCGTGGGGTGGGCCGGGTGGGCGAGGTAGACCGTGGCGGCGGGCGCGTCGTCGACCGGGACGAAGCGGACCCCCGGGTGACCATGGCTCTCCACCGTGCCCGCGGCGCCGACGCCGAACGCGCCGCCCGTGGCGATGAGGTTCAGCCACTCGTCGACGTTGCGCACCTCGATCGTGCGCTGCGGGCGCTGCGCCGGGGGCCAGAGGTCCACCGAGGCGGTGCCGGTGTCCGGCCACAGGGCGAGTGGGAGGGCCGGGCCGGAGGTGAGCTCTGCCAGGCGCACCCGGTCGCGGGCCGCGAGCGGATGGTCGTCGGGCAGGGCGGCGACCCGGTCCTCGGTGTAGAGGGCCTCGGTGCGGATGCGCGGGTCGGCGGGGACGGTGCGCAGCACCGCCACGTCGGTGTCGCCGGTGGCCAGGCCCGCGGTGCTGTTGTCCTGCCGGACGACCTCGAGCGGGGCGTGCGGCTGCCCCCGCTTCCATGAGCGCAGCAGCGGGACGGTCTGCTGCCCGAGGACCGCGCACGTGTAGCCGAGCCGCAGCGGCCGGTCGACGGCCCGGGTGTCGGCGAGTGCCGCGTCGAGGTGGGCGAGGATGGCGCGTCCGTGCCCGAGAAGGGTCACCCCGGCCCGGGTGAGGTCCAGATGCCGGGAGGAGCGGTCGACCAGCCGGACTCCCACGCGCGCCTCCAACTGGGCGAGCGTGCGGGACAGGGCGGGCTGCGTCATGTGCAGCCGGGCGGCCGCGGCGGTGACGGTGCCCGCCTCGGCGATGGCGGCCAGGGCCTTGAGGTGACGCAGCTCCACATCCATGCGTGCGAAGCATAGTCGCTGCCCAGATGGCATTTCCGGGTAGGGAGCGGGATCCGTAGCGTCGGATGCGCCGGGTGGTTCGCCCGGTATCCCCTACTGGGGTACTCCCAGGGATCTCCCGGCATTTCCGGGGGTTTGTTTTCAGACATTGGACGGTGGGCTGTGAGGATTCTTCTGGTCGGCGCGGGCGGCACGCTGGGCTCCGCGGTGCGCAAGGCGCTCATGGAGCGCGGCCACGAGGTGATCGGCGTGGGTCGCACGGGCGGGGACCTGATCTGCGACGTCACCGCTCCGGCTGCCGTGGCCCGGATGTACATGCAGGCCGGTCCGCTGGATGCGGTGGCCGTCGCGGCGGGCGACGCCGTGTTCAAGCCGCTGGCCGAGCTGGCCGCGGACGACTTCGCGGCGACGTTTCGCGGCAAAGCCCTCGGCCAGCTGGAGCTGGTCCGCCAGGGCGCTCGGCACGTGGCTGCGACCGGCTCGTTCACGCTGGTCAGCGGGATCCTCACGGAGGAGCCGATCGTGGCCGGGGCCGCCGCGTCCGCGGCCAACGGCGCCGTCGAGGCGTTCGTACGCGCCGCCGCGATCGAGCTCCCGCCGCAGCGGATCAACGCGGTGAGCCCGACGGTGGCCGAGGAGTCGCTGCCCGCCTACGGGCCGTTCTTCGCGGGGATGGAGCCCGTCCCGGCGACGCGCGTCGCGACGGCGTACGTCCGCGCGGTCGAGGGGGCACAGACAGGGCAGGTGTACCGGGTGCGCTGAGGGGCGGGTCACGGACCCGGGCGCAAGTCCCCGCATGGCCGACCGGGCCCCGGCACCAGGTGTCGCACGCCGTGTGGGTGGGTGAAGGTCGCCCGGCGCCGGGGCCGGGGGTTCCCGGTCGGGGTCCTTGTGCCGTCCGCCTTGTTCGGCCGCTGCCGGCCGGGGTGGGGTTTCACGGTCTCCGTATCGCGGCAGTCAGGCTGCCGTCACGCGGGGGTTCGATCAGCGTCTTGGGGCGCCCGCGGAGGTGTGTGCCGCGGGCGCCCTCGCTGTCGGTGGCAGGTTGCCGGTGAGGAGGCGGAGCGAGTGCAACCGTCACAGCGCGAACGTTGTCTGATGCGGCACTAGCTCGTACCGGCGGGCGGTTCGGCGTAGACGCCGTGCAGCATGCCGGTGGCCTGCCCGACTTCGATGAGATAGCCGTCCGGGTCGCGCAAGTAGCACCGCACCTCGGCCTTGCGGTCGATGGGTGGCGTGAGGAATTCGGCGCCCTTCGCACTCCACTCTCGGTGACACGCCTCGATGTCGGCGACGCGGAGGTTGAGGAAGCTGCTGACCGTGCTCGGGTCGGTGGGCGGGCGCAGGGTGACCTCTGGTTTGTCCGGGGTGGGGCCGCCGCCTGGGTTCATGATGATCCATGTGTTGGCGAGCTTGACGGTGCAGGGATTCTCCTCGAGCACCACCTCACCGCCGAGAACGTCGGTGTAGAAGCCGCGAGATCGGGCTACGTCGGCCACCGTCAGGAAGTGAGTGACGAGGAGCCCGGAATCCGGGGCGGGAAAACCCTCACGGTGCATGTAAGACCTCCGGGTGAATCGGACGTTTTCGTCCATGGTGGTGGGTGGATGTCCGTGGGCACGTATGAACACGTCCGGGAGGGGAGTCAGTCGTGGCTCCGGCGCGGCGTTGACGATCACCCGCACTGCCCGATTGACCTCGACGTCGCCCGGTACGGTGCGGTGCGGTGCCGGTTCGCCATGGAGCTCGGCTATCACGTGATTCTTTTGAATCCGCAATATGGCGTGGAGGCGCGACTCGGCGGCTGGAGACGGGGAGTCCCTGGTAATTTCAGGGAAATTACGCCGCTTGGCGTGAGCTGCAGCCCCAGTGGAGACCAGGGGCACCCGCTAAGATGCCCGAGAATGCAAACATCCCTAGATATGAGCTATCGGCCTTCGGATCGCTGATATTCGGGAAGGCGCCTGAGGGCAGGTGCCGGTCCGCTCACGGGCCGGGCGTTCATGGTCGGCACCATGCGCTGATGGTGCTGGTGGCACAGCTCGCCGGACGGGACGCACAGCCCGCGACCGTCCCGGACGGGGTGTTCGCACAGCGGCGAGCGAACCGAGCGCCCGGATGGAAAGGACGCTGTGTGAGCGTGCAACGGGTGGGCGTCGTCGTCCATGCGGGCCGTCCAGGTGCCGTGGCGGCCGCCGACGTCGTCCGACGGTGGTGCGAGGGCCAGGGTGTTGGTTGCGTCGCCATCGACGTGTGGCGTCAGGACGAATTACGGCGTGATGCGTGGGAAGAGGTCGGGACTGCCGGCAGCCCCGACCTGATCGTCACGCTCGGAGGGGACGGCACCTTCCTACGTGGAGCACGCCTGGCCGCACAGAACGACGCGCTCGTCCTCGGTATCGACCTGGGCACCCTCGGCTTTCTGACCGAGGTCCCGGCCGACGATGTCGAGCGTGCACTGGACACCGTCCATCGAGGCCAAGTGAACATCGAGTCCCGCCTGATGCTGACGATGCGGGCGTCCTGTCCGCTGCAACTCCCCGAGGGCATGGAGGCCCTCCTGCGCTACGGCCGGGGTCCCGCGCTACCGCCTCCGCCGGTGCGCCCCGAGTGTGCCGTCGACCGGGACTGGGGGGTGGCCCTGAACGTGACGGCTCTCAACGACATCGTCCTGGAGAAACTGGCACGCGACCGGCAGGTCTCCCTCGGCGTGTACCTCGCGGGCCGACTGCTCGCCTCCTACTCCGCCGACGCCGTCTTGGTCGCCACACCCACCGGATCCACCGCCTATAGCTTCGCCGCCGGCGGCCCCGTCATCTCCCCCCGAGCCGACGCCATCGTCTTCACCCCTGTCGCTCCGCACATGACCTTCAACCGCTCGGTGGTTGCCGCACCCGACGAGGCCGTTGCCCTACGCGTCCTGAAGCACTCCGGCCGTGCGGCGGTGAGCGTCGACGGTCAGTTGCGCGGCGTCCTGGACCCAGGGGACTGGATCGGTGTCTACGCGGCTCCGCAGCGCCTGCGCGTCGTGCGGCTCGGGCCGACGGACTTCTACGGCAGGCTGCGTGAGCGGATGCGCCTGACCGATGCCCCCGCGACCGCCGACGCCGACATCACCCCCATGTGGCCCCACACCAGCCCACCCCCGGATGACCTCGCGCACCTGCGCCTTCCGCCCTTGCCCGCGCACTTCGACTGACCTGCTCCTCCGGGCGCCAACGCCGCGCCGCGGCGCAAGTGCACCACGACCCGGCGACTGTTTAGTCACCTTAGGCGTCGTTTTGCTTGGTGAGGTTAGACGTCGTTTCACTTTGGTGAGGTGGCGGTGCTGCTGAGGACGGTGAACCGTTCGGCGACAAGGCCGACGAATGCCGGGAATGGTCAGGCTTGACGCCCCGAGCGCGACAACGCCGGGCCGTGATGGCAGTGCGCATTCAGGGAGTCTGGGTCGGCGCAAGCCGCCATTTCCCGGAATGTCCAGGTGGGAGCGCCAGGTCGCGTCGGACAGCCGTGTAGTACCCCTCACGCGCAGCGCGTTGGCGCTTAATCATGGCTGACCATGTTTCCGGGCTATGAGTCTGGTCCCGCAGGAACCCTTCCATCTCCATCACCACGACGACCCATTCGCGGGCCTTCTCCACCACGTCCGGGGTGCCAAGCATCAACAGTGCCTCCCCGGCTGGATCCCGGGCGTCGGTGGCATCGGCCAGGTGAGGCGCCGCTTCCTCGGGTGACAAGGGGTGCGGGTGAGGGTCGTTGCCGAGATGGGCCGCGATCCGGTACGTCAAGGTGACACTCTTCTTCAGCGACCTGGCGTAGTCGGCATAGGCCTTCAGCCGCCGCTCTTCCCAACGGGCCGCCTGCTCGCGACGGAATCGGGCTTGATCGCCGCGCATGATCGCCAAGTACGAGCCAAGGGCGCCGATCACCACGCCGATCAGGGCGGGGAGCTGTTGTATGAACGCCGACATGGCCACACGGTATGTCGTAGAAGCCAGGCGCGACTTGATGTTGCTTCATTTCGTGAGTCGTCGGTCGTCGAAGTGAGCTGCGGCGATGCCGACGAAGGCGAGGAAGTGCTCGGCCTTGCGCTCGTAGCGACGATGCAGGCGTCGGCAGCCGGCCAGCCGGCACACGGTCCGCTCAACCACCCAGCGGTGTCGGCCCAGCGGCCGCGAGGGCTCAATTCCTGCGCATGCGATGCGGTGTTGGATGCCTCGCCTGCGAAGCCATCGGTGCAGGTGGTCGCAGTCGTAACCCTTGTCGGCGCGGAGCCAGGTCGGTACCTCTCGATTCAGTACGGTCGGCTCCTGGGTTCGGTGACTCCCGAGAGCGGGCACTTTCTGCCGAACTCAGGGGCCGGGTGGTGCCGTGGATCCGCTGTACGGCCCGCCGCCGCTCTCCTGGATACTGCTCACCATGCGCATCGACTGCTCGGCGAGGACGGATCAGCCGCCGACGGCCTTGGCCCAGTTCTCACGGACGGTCTGCAGCGCCTTGTTCAGCTGGGCCTCGGTCGGGAACTGGGGTGTGCCCTCGACCGTCGGCAGCCGGGCGGCCAGGGCCTTGTTGAGGGTGCCGTTCTTCGCCATGGCGGACATCAGCACCGGGCGGGCGTAGTCCACGAGACGGAGGTTCTGGCCTTCCGGACTGAAGAGGTACTCCTCCCACAGTCGCGCCGCGGCCGGGTGGGGGGCGTATTTGTTGATCGCCTGTGCGTAGTACTGCGAGAAGCTGCCGTCGAAGGGAATGGAGACCTTCCAGTCCACGCCCGTCCCGCGGAGCCGGTCGATGTGCTGCAGGTTGAGGTAGTCCCACTCGATGCTGATCGGTGTCTTGCCCTTGGCGATCGCGGCCGGGTTGGGGTCGGCCCGGTTGTAGTTGCCGACCTTGTCGAGCCGGGCGAAGAAGTCGATGCCCGGCTGGATGTCGTCGAACGACCCACCGTTGGCGAGTGCCGCCGCGTACACGGAGGCGAAGGCCGATCCCGCGATCGTGGGTTCGCCGTGCATCGAGACCAGGCCCTTGTACTCCGGACGGAGCAGGTCCGCGAAGGACGCGGGGCAGGTCCGGACGCGGGCGGCGTCGCAGCCGATGGAGACGTAACCGCCGTAGTTGTTGTACCAGTGGGCCTCGGCGTCCTTCTGTTCCGGTGGGATCTTGTCGAACTGTGCGACCCGGTAGGGGGCCAGCAGGTTCTGCCGCGCCGCTGACTGGGCGAAGGAGTCCCCGAGGTCGAGCACGTCGGGAGCGCGCTCCTGGCCGCGGTAGCTCTTGACGGCATCGATCTCCTGCTGGCTGTGACCGGACGGATTGTCGACGACGACCCTGATGCGGTACTTCTTCTCGAAGCCGTCGATCAGCGCGCCGTAGTTGGCCCACTGGCGCGGCAGCGCGATCGTGTTGAGCCTGCCCTCCTTCTTCGCAGCCTTGATCAGTGCCGTCGTCCCGCCGACCTCCGCGGCGGATTCGGCCCGGGAGGGCTCGACCGGCCGGGTGGTGCTCTGTTCCTGGCAGGCGCCGAGACCGAGCGCCGCAAGGCCGAGACAGCAGAGGAGAGCGCCCGCACGGACCCGGTGATGTGTAGCCACGACGCCTCCAGCAGGGCCAGGTGGGGAGCGGTCCGCCGAGCGGGTGGCGGACGCGGACCGGGGCGAGCCATGACACCGGGCGGTCGTATGGCCCGTACAGCGGCCCGACCGCCAAGGACGGTGCACGCCCGGAGGCGGGGCGGATCGCCGACGGGGCCTCGCAGGCTCGCTGAGTGGGTGTTCTCGGCACTCCCACAGAGCCGCCGACGGCTTCGCGCGCGGGCGGTCCTTGAGTCATCTCGCCGCGACGTGTCACTGCCCGACGCTTCTCTCTCCAGCAATGGTCCAAACCAGCGTACTCCGCCCCCTTGCGGGCCACTGCCAGGACGGTGATCGGGCCAGGTCATGGCGGCGAGTGGGCGCAACGCGCGATGGGGGCGCCACGTTCGTCCCCGGGCGCGAGCGCGTCACCCACGACCTCACCACTCCTCGCGGTTCTCCCAATGGCTGAGGAGGTCCTCCCGCGGCTCCTCTTCGGAGGGCAGGGCGTCGGGGGAGACCGCCTGAGCGGCCCAGATCGTCTTGCCCCTGGGGGAGTAGCGGGTGCCCCAGTGTTCGGCGAGCTGCGCGACGAGGAAGAGGCCGCGGCCGTCTTCGTCGGTGTCCTTCGCATGGCGGATGTGCGGGGAGGTGCTGCTGCCGTCGGAGATCTCACAGATCAGGGTTCGGGTGGTGTACAGCAGTCGTACGTGAATGGGGTCGGCGCCGTAGCGAATGGCGTTGGTGACCAGTTCGCTGAGGATGAGCTCGGTGCCGAAAGCGATGTGCTGCAGACCCCAGTCCGCCAACTGCCGGACGCAGCCGTTGCGGACCGGGCCCACCGCCTCCGGATCGCGGGGCACGTCCCACTCGGCGACGTGTGCCGGGTCCAGCCGCCGGGTCCGGGCCACCAGCAGCGCGACGTCGTCGGTGGACCCGGCGGGCAGCAGCGACTGCATGACGGCGGCACAGGTGTCCTCCGGCGTGCGGTCCGGCCCGGCGAGGGCCGCGCGCAGTGCTTCCAGCCCCGCATCCAGGTCGCGGCTGCGGCTCTCGACCAGCCCGTCGGTGTAGAGCACCAGCCGGGAGCCCTCCGGCAGCGACAGCTCGGCGGTTTCGAAGGGCAGGCCGGTGCCCAGTCCCAGCGGTGGGGAGACCGGTGAGTGCAGGAACTCCACCCTGCCGTCGGGGTGGGCCACGGCGGGCGGCAGATGGCCGGCCGTCGCCGCGGTGGCCCGCCCGGAGACGGAGTCGTAGACGACGTACAGACAGGTGGCGCCGGTGATCGCCGGTCCGTCCTCGGTGTCCTCGTCCTGGACGTCGATGTGGGTCACCAGTTCATCCAGGTGGCTCAGCAGCTCACCGGGGGAGAGGTCCAGGGCCGAGAAGTTGTGCACGGCGATGCGCAGCCGGCCCATGGTGGCCGCCGCATGCAGGCCGTGTCCGACCACGTCGCCGATGACCAGCGCCACCCGGCCGCCGGGCAGCGGGATGACGTCGAACCAGTCCCCGCCCACTCCCGCCTGGGCGGGGAGATAGCGGTGTGCCACCTCCAGAGCGTCCTGGTCGGGCAGGCCGCGGGGCATCAGGCTGCGCTGCAGCGTCATCGCCATCGTGCGTTCGCGGGTATATCGCCGGGCGTTGTCGATCCCCACTGCGGCGCGCCCCGCCAGTTCCTCGGCGAAGGACAGATCCTCGTCGTCGAACGGAGGTGAGCCCCCCGACCGCCAGAAGTCCACCAGCCCCAGTACCGCCCCCCGGGCGCGCAGCGGTACGACCGCCAGGGAATGCACCCCGTGGTCCAGAATGCGCCGGGCGCGTTCCGGGTCCTGGGACCGCCAGCCGGTGGAGCCGGCCAGGTCCGGCTCCACCACGGAGCGGCCGTCGCCCACACCCGCCGCCACCACGGTGCCCGGGACGAACCCCATCAGCTCGCCGACGGGGTAGAGCGGATGGTGCGGCGCCAGGCCGGCGATGGCCGTCCGGCGCAGCACGGTACCCGCCACGGTCGGTTCCTCGCCTTTCACGACCGCGTCCAGCAGCTCGACGGTGACGATGTCGGCGAACCGGGGGACAGCCACCTGCGCCAGCTCCTCGGCAGTGCGCTCCACATTCAGCGTGGAGCCGATCCGTACTCCGGCGTCGTAGAGGAGCCGCAACCGCTCCCGCGCCACCTCGGCGCGCCCTGACAGCCACCTGAGTTCGGTGGTGTCGCGGAGGGTCACCACGCTTCCCTGGTGGGCTCCGTGGGGGGCAGTGGACCGCTTGTTGAGGGCCAGCAGCCGGTCCTGGGCCAGGTGCACCTCGTCGGTGGCGATCCGGTCGGACGACAGGAGCTCGGCGGTGCGGTGGTCCAGCCCCAGGTCGCCGACGTGGCGTCCCTCCGCGTCCGTGGGCAGGTCCAGGAGCCGCCGTGCCTCGTCGTTGGCCAGCAACAACCGCCCGTCGCGGTCGACGATGAGTACGCCCTCCCGCACCGCGTGCAGGACCGCATCGTGATGCTCGTACATCCGGGTCATCTCGGCCGGTCCCAGGCCATGGGTCTGCCGGCGCAGCCTACGGCTCACCAGCCCCGCGCCGCCTCCGGCGAGTGCCAGCGCCGCGACTGCGGTGCCCAGGAAGAGGGGCAGCTGCTGGTCGACCGATTTCTGCACCTCCTCCACCCTGACCGGTGCGGCGACGATGGCGACGACCTTGCCCGAGGAGTCCTTGACGGGGACTGCAGAGATCACGGAGAGGCCCAGGGCGCCCTCGAAGGTCCTGGTGAAGGGCTTGCCCCGGGCGGCGTCGGCATACGGGCCGATGACGTGCTTGCCGATCTGCCGCGGGTCGCTGTGGGTGAGGGTGATCCCGTCGAGCTTGTACACGATGAGGGCGTCGACGCCGGAGGCCTTCCGGGCTGCCTCGGCGAGCGGCTGGAGCTTCGCGGTCGGATTGTCGCTGTTCAGCGCCTCCTGGAGCCCCCAGGAGTGCGCGAAGGACTCAGCGGCGGCGAGCGTCCGGTGCCGCGCGTCGGTCATGGTGTCCCGCCGGGCCTGGACGACGATGGCCACCACTGCCGCCGCGACGAGCAGCACCACGAGCACCAGCTGGAGCAGGAAGACTTCCCGGGCGACGCTGCGCCTGGCCAACGAGGGCGGTATGTGCCGCGGCCCACCGGCCACCGCGGAGCTTTCGTCCTGCCGGTCGTCGGTGCCGCTCCCGCCAGGAGGCACGCCTGGAAAAGCGGACCGGCCGGCCGCGCGGCCCAGCCAACGCCGGCAACGGCGCGAATTTCCGCTCATGGTTCCTATTTATTCTGCTTTGCCCAGGCGCTGGCAAGGCGTGCTACGGCAGCTGCCCACGCGATGGCCTCCCGCGGCCTACCCACCGGAGACTGACGCCGCGCCGCGGTTCCGTCGCAGGTGACCGGCGAACACCCCGGCCTCTCATAGGCCGGTGGGCGGCGTACGGCTCTGGTCGTGGGCGATCCTGGCGTGGGCGCTGGAGCACGAAGCGACGACACAGCACTTCGAGAAGGCGGTGGGAGGGCGAATTCAGATGGTGAGCGAGAGCCCCCTCGTCACGCGCTTCGCCGCCGGAATCAGCCGGTCGCGGACCCGGTTGAGCTGCGAGAGCCGGTTCACTCGCAAGGACACTCCGAGCGAACCGGGCGTCTGCCCGCGGAACACCGGTACCGCAACGCAGTACGTCCCGAGCGTGTACTCCTCCATGTCCGTGACGACCGGAGGACGGGGCGAGGTGTCGAGCCGCCGCACAAGTTCGGAGCGGCGGGTGATCGTGCGCGGCGTGAGGTCGGCGAGCGGGTGCCGGGAGAGGTAGTCGTTGCGCGCCTCGTCGCCGAGTTCGCGCAGGAGGCACTTGCCCAGTGCCGTGGCGTGCCCCGCGTCCTCGAAGCCCACCCAGATGTCGACCCGCGGCGCCCGGGGACTGTCGACGATCTCGGCCACTTGGATCTCGCCGTCCTCGTAGAAGGTCAGGTAGGCGGCGGCCGAAAGATCGTCCCGCAGCGATGCCAGAGCCGGGCGGACGTAGCTGAGCTGCGGCTGTTCACGGCCGCCGGACTGCAGGGTGTCCAGCCGGCCCCCGAGGACATAGCCGCCGTCCTCCAGCCGGCGGAGGTACCCGTCGTGAGTGAGCGTACGCAAAAGGTGATACGTGGTGGTCAGCGCCAGCCCCGCCTCCCGTGCCAGCTGCTGAGCCGGCGCGCCGCCCTCGTGCGCGCCCACGGCCTCCATCAGCCGGAAAGCCTGCTGCACGGAAGCGATCAGGGTGGGGCCCTCGGTCGCCATATGCCCAGCCTGCGTCCGCCGCTCGGCGCAGGCAAGGCGGTGGTTCGCGGGCTCACGCATCTGAACCGCATCCCTACGGGCAGCGACCGGCTGCGGTCGGTGGGTGACCTGGTGCCGCCGACACCGGTGGAGGATTCGGGCGGACGAGGGGATGGATGGCAGTGGCGGCCCAAGCGCGCCGTGGGGATGGAGTGGCGTGGGGATGGAGTACGGCCGCGTCGAGGGCCCGCACGAGTGTGGCACCCGCCGGTCCACCGAGGGCCCGCACCGAAATCGAGGCCGCGACGGCCGGCAGCGGGCACGCCCCCAGGACCACCACCAGCACAGTGTCGCGGCACCGGGGAGCCCGGTCATGGCGACCAATCCCCGGCTCTGCCGTAACGTCCCCCTTCGCCGGTGGTTGATCTTGCTGTTGGGGGATTCGCGAGCGAGGAGCAATCCGGCAGTGACGATGTTCTTTCAAGGAACCCGCTTGTGGCTACGCGAGTTGGGCGTCCCCGACAGTGATCCGGACACGAACGCGATGGCTTCTGGGCGGACCTTCTCGGACGGCTGTCACTGGAGGTTCGAAGCTCCCACAGTCAACACGGTGGAGGCCGTGGAGACGCTGCTGTCACAGAGCGTCCGGCGCGGATTCATGATCAACCGCGTCACTGAGACGTTCGGTCTGAGTCGGCACACGCTCGGCGAGATCCGTGACTATGTCGCCCTCGGACGCGAGTACGGTGCACAGATTCTCATGTCGGTGGGTCCACGTGCCGTATATGACATCGGTGCGACGGTCCAGACCCAGGAAGGCGTCCGCGTCGGGTACCGGCTGCGCGGGCAGGAGCAGCTCGTCCGCGCCATCGAGGACGTACGGCGGGCGATCGACATCACCGCGGAATTCATGGACCGCCACTATCCCCAGGCTCGCCAGAGCCCGACCGGAGCAGGGAAGGCGTCTGACGCACCTTCTCTGGCCGGGCCGTGATCGTCGCTGCAGAAGGGATCGCCGGACTGGTTGACCTGGACGTGTCCGGCGCCCAGCCACTCGTGGGGCCGGATACCCGGTGGATCTCCTTCAGCCCCAGCGACTTGGAGCACTTCCAACTCCTTCCGGCAGGCGGAGAATTGCGCGTCCAGGTCCGCCGGACCACCTACTGGGCACTCGGCCGGCACCGCCAGCACCCGGGCTCGGGCCGAGGAACCCGCCAAGGCCGGCTGGTACCACGGCTGGCACCAGCCGGCCCGCGCCGGGCGGTGGAATCACCTACTCGCCGGCGCGGGCCAGAGCAGCGGCTGGAAGAAGTCAGTCTCCTGCGGCAGTCGCTACTTGGGGTCGACAAACCCAGCAGAGCGGCTGGCTCTTCTTGATTCGAAGTGCCACCGGATCAGCGCTGCGAGGTGGCCCGTATGGCCACCACCAACGCCCACTTCTTTGCCTGGACCTTACCCTCGAGGTGAAGGTAAAGTCGCGGTCAACTGATGGTTTCCTGCCAGTAATTGGTGCACGGATGGCCGCGGTGCGCCAGGCCTACGCCCGCGCTCGGCACCGGCCCCGTGCCTGGGAGAGACAGGAGAATCCGATGGACACCGCCCCAGCCCCTTCCGCTGCGCACCCGGTTGACGCCGTCGTCGTCGGGGCCGGGCTCTCCGGCCTCTACCAACTCCACCGCCTGCGCGGACTCGGCTTACGGACGGTGGTCTTCGAAGCCGGTGACGACGTCGGCGGGACCTGGTACTGGAACCGGTACCCCGGCGCCCGCTGCGACGTCGAGAGTGTGTCGTACTCCTACTCCTTCTCCCCTGAGCTGGACCAGGACTGGGTGTGGAGCGAGCGCTACGCGTCCCAACCGGAGATCCTGCGCTATGTCCACCACGTCGCGGACCGGTTCGACCTGCGCAGGGATGTCGTCCTGAACACCCGCGTCACCCGCGCCGCATACGACGAGGACAGACACCTCTGGAGGGTCTCCACGGACACCGGACGAACCGTCATCACACGGTTCGTCATCCTGGCGTCGGGCTGCATGTCCGTTCCCAAGGACCCTGGAATCCCCGGGGCCGACAGCTTCACGGGCTCCATTTTCCACACCGCCCGCTGGCCACACGAGGAGGTCTCCTTCACCGGCAAGAAGGTCGCCGTGATCGGCACGGGGTGCTCCGGTGTCCAGACCATTCCCGTCATCGCCGGGCAGGCGGCCGCACTCACCGTCTTCCAACGCACCCCCGCCTACGCGCTGCCGGCCCACAACCGCCCGCTGCGAGGCACGGAAGTCGACGAGCTCAAGGCCCGCTACCCGGAGTTCCGACGGGCCCAACGGCTTTCTCGAGGCGGCACCGTCTTCGAACCGCCGACCCGGTCGGCCCTGGAGATCGAGGAGGCGGAACGCACGGCCACCTACGAAGCCGCGTGGGCTTCGGGGCTGCTGAGCGGACTGCTGCGCACCTACACCGACATCCTGACCGACGAGACGGCCAACGACACCGTGGCGGAGTTCGTCCGGTCCAAGATCCGGTCGACCGTCACGGACCCGGCGACGGCCGAACTGCTATCCCCGCGCACGTACCCGTTCGCGACCAAGCGCCCCTGCCTGGACACCGGGTACTACGCCACCTACAACCTGCCGCACGTGAAGTTGGTGGACCTGCGCACGACCCCGATCGAAACGATCACACCCCGGGGCATCCGCACATCGGACGGGGAGCACACCCTCGACGCGATCGTCCTCGCCACCGGCTTCGACGCCTTGACCGGCTCGCAACTCGCCTTCGACATCGTGGGAAAGAACGGCGTCACGCTGCGCGAGAAGTGGGCGGACGGCCCACGAAACCACCTGGGACTCGTCACGGCCGGCTTCCCCAACCTCTTCACCGTCCTCGGCCCCCTCAGCCCCTCCGTACTCACCAACATCCCGGTGTCCCTGGAACAGCAGGTGGAGTGGATCACCGACTGCATCGCCTACCTGCGGGGACACGGCTACACGGAGATCGACGCCACCCCGGCGGCCGAGGCGGACTGGTGCGCCCACGCGGCGGAGCTCGCCGCCCGGACGCTCTACCCAGCGGCGGCATCCTGGTACACGGGCGCGAACATACCCGGCAAGCCCACGGGGTTCCTGGCATACACCGGCGGGCTGGACCGGTACCGGGAGAAGTGCGACACGGAGGCCCAGAACGGCTACACCAGCTTCACCCTCTCCACCACTCCCTCCTGCAAGGCCATCTCGACCCGGTGCTCTGCTCCCCAGTCGTCCCTCGGTCTGTGACATGGGGTCATGCCAGGACGTCGGTCCCCTCGAATGCGCCAGTTCCCCGTGCTGACCCGTGGCTCGTGGCTCGTGGCTCGTGGCTCGTGGCAGAGGCTCGCCCATTGCTCGGGCCCGGCTCCTGCCCGGGGGGACGGCGAACAAGCGGAGGGACGCACTGCTTGCGACCCACTGGAGCGTGTCCCTTTGATGGGTGGTCAGCTGATCGGATGTGTCCGTCCGATTAGTGATCACTGATGCCACGTGGGACCGGCTCGAGCCGGCGATGCCGGCCGATCCGGTCCGTGGTCGACGGTGGGCCGATCGCCGCCGCACCCTTGGGGCCATCGCGTGGAAGTACCGGACCTGCTCGCCCTGGAGGGGTCTGCCAGGTGAGCTCGGTTCGCTCCAGACCGCTCACAAACGCCTGATGTGGTGGGCCGTCGATGGCACGTGGGAGCGCATCTTCACCGCGGTCCTGGCCGCGGCGGACGCCGACGAGGACGCGCTGATCGCGGTGTGGTCGCCCCTGCTGCCCGTGCTCGCCGGGACGTTTCCCCGTACTGGTCACGTCCCCTTGTCCGAAGGCCTTCTACCGGCTCGCAGCTGCTAGGAACGCCGCCCCAGCGTCATCGACTCCTTCTTCGCCCCCTTGTACGTGGTCCTCACCGTCCGTAGCCCGTTCCGACGCGCCTGGACCAGCACCGCAGGGACGACCACCCCACCCGACGACCCTGCCCCCACAGCTGTCCGGGCGAGCCCCTAATATCGCTTCGCGTTCTCCGACGGACGCTGACGCCCGCTGGGCCGTGCCCGCCGCCCAACGCCCGACACGACACGACGACTCCACCGCATGGCAGTGAAGTCGAGCATCGAGGAGAGGACCGTTCATGCGCGCCCGGAGCATCGCCACGGCCACCGCAACAGCATTGGCACTCGTGGCCGCTCGTGACCTTGTCCAGAAGAAGCACGCATTGCTCCGGAACTTCCCGGTGATCGGGCACGCCCGGTACCTGTTGGAGACGATCGGGCCGGAGCTGCGCCAGTACATAGTGACCTCCAATGACGAGGAGCGCCCCTTCAGCCGTGACCAGCGCACCTGGATCTACGCGTCGGCGAAGGGGGAGAACAACTACTTCGGGTTCGGAACCGACAACGACGTCGAGCACATGCAGGGGCACGCGTACCTGAAGCAGCGCACGTTCGCCGGCGCGCTGCCGGACGCGCACGACCCGCAGGCCCCACTGCCCTCGGCCAAGGTGCTGGGCGGGCCGCGCGGGCGCGCCAAGGCGTTCCGGCCGGCGAGCGTGGTGAACATCTCGGCGATGAGCTTCGGTTCGCTCTCCGGCGCGGCGATCACGGCGCTCAACGAAGGGGCGGCGCTGGCGGGCACGATGCAGAACACGGGCGAGGGCGGCCTCTCGCCGTACCACCGCAACGGCGGCGACCTCGTCCTCCAAATCGGTACGTCCTACTTCGGCTGCCGCAACGAGGACGGCAGCTTCAACATCGACAAGCTCAAGGACGTGGTCGCCGGCGCCCCGGTCAAGGCGATAGAGATCAAGCTCTCCCAGGGCGCCAAGCCGGGACTGGGCGGGATGCTGCCGGGCGCGAAGGTGACCCCGGAAATCGCCGAGATCCGCGGCATCCCGGCCGGCAAGGACTGTGCCTCCCCGTCGCGGCACACCGCGTTCAGCGACGTCGACTCGATGCTCGACTTCGTCGAACTGCTCGCCACCGAGACCGGCCTGCCGGTCGGGATCAAGAGCGCGGTGGGCGAGATGGAGTTCTGGCAGGAGCTGGCCACGTTGATGGCGCGCGGTGACCGTGGTGTCGACTTCGTGACCATCGATGGCGGCGAGGGCGGCACCGGGGCGGCGCCGCTGACCTTCTCCGACTCGGTGTCGCTGCCCTTCCGGATGGGCTTCTCCCGGGTCTACGGTGCCTTCGCCGAACTGGGGCTGACCGATGACCTGACCTTCATCGGCTCCGGCAAGCTCGGCCTGCCCGAGAACGCCGCGGTCGCCTTCGCGCTGGGTGTCGACATGATCAACGTGGCCCGTGAGGCGATGCTGTCGATCGGCTGCATCCAGGCACAGAAGTGCCACACCGACAAGTGCCCCACCGGCATCGCCACCCAGAATCCGTGGCTGGCCCGTGGCCTCGACCCGACCTCGAAGGCCACCCGGGCCGCTGTCTACCTGCGCACCCTGCGCAAGGAGCTGATGAAGGTCTCGGCGGCCGTCGGCGTCGCCCACCCGGCGCTCATCACGGCCACCGACATCGAGATCATGAACGGCGACTACGAGGCCCGCACCCTGGCCGGCGTCTACGGCTACAAGGACGGCTGGGGCGAGCTCGGCCCGCACCTCGCCGACGAGATCAAGACACTGCTCACCACCGAGCCGACCTCCGTGCGGAGGCCGACCGTCTGACGCGCCGGCAGCGACGGGCAGCGCGCCCACTGCTCCCCTGCTCGGAGCATGCGGGTGGCACCAGCTAGTGTCGCCCTCGTCCGCCTGCCCACGAACAGTCCCTGCTAGGTGATCGCAACATGTCCGAAAGAGTGAGATTCCGGAGCGTCGTCGGCCCCGAACTGGCCGGGGTGATCGACCTGCCGGACGGCGAGATCCGCGGCTGGGGAATCTTCGTGCACGGATTCACGCTCGGCAAGGACTCGCCGGCCGCCTCGCGCGTCAGCAAGCAGCTGGCACGCGAGGGGATCGGAATGCTGCGCTTCGACAACCTCGGGATCGGAGACTCCGACGGCGACTGGGGGGACGGTTCCTTCACCGTCAAGGTCCAGGACACGGTCCGTGCGGCAGCCATGATGGCGGAGCGGGGGACTCCGGCAGACCTGCTGGTGGGGCACTCATGGGGAGGCGCCGCCGCCCTCGCCGCAGCGGCCGAGGCGACCGGCGTCCGCGCGGTCGCCACGATCGGGGCGCCCGCCGATCCCAGCCACGTCGAGCGACAGTACGACGCGGTCGTGGATCGCGTGCTCAGTGACGGGTCGCACGAGTGGTTCGTCGGCGGGCGGACCCTGGTCCTCAAGCGCGCCTTCGTCGAAGACGTCCGCCGTGCCCATCTGCGCGACCGGATCCGCGAGTTGGACCTGCCGCTGCTCGTCCTGCATTCGCCGACCGACAACACCGTCGACATCGACAACGCCGGGGAGATCTTCAGCGAGGCACGGCACCCGCGAAGCTTCGTCTCGCTCGAAGGAGCAGACCATCTGCTGACGGCACGAGGACAGGCGCAGCGAGCCGCCCACATCATCAGCGCCTGGGCCGACCAATACATCCACGGGTCACGGCCCGCAGGAAAGACTTCTCAGGTGACGAAGAGCCATCTCGGATAGGTGTGGGGGCGAGGCCGTGGGCGGGCACGACGGGCAGACCAGTGGCGTGCGCCGCCTCGCGGCTGAAGAGGGGGCTGGATGTGAGCAGGCCGGTGCGTGCGTTTCGGCCTGCAGCAGTCCGTCGGCGAGTTCCAGGAGGACAATCTCGGCCCCGCGGTGGGCAAGGGTCGCAGGCATGGCCGCCATGGCCTGCTCCAGGTGAGCGTGACCGTAGCCGTAGGTCGAGGGCACACCGAAGTCGAGGAAGTCCACGACGGCGTGGGCCCCGGCGTCGAGGTAGGCGAAGCGGTCTCGGCCGACACCGCCACCGGTGACCTTTCCCACCCCACCCGGCTTCCCGCAGCGCTCAGGCCGTGAACGATCGCAGTCCCGGCGATTGTCTTGCCGCTGTCCGTGCCCGTGCCAACGACCTCGATCGCCGGTGGCAGTTGCCCGATACCCGAATCAGGCAGGGGGAGCGCGGAATCCGTCAGGCGCAACGAGTGACCGCCGCCGTCGACGACCGGGCCCATCACCTTGAGCCGCGTAGGTGACCAGGCAGTCACACGAAGGGTCGTGGCCCTCGCCGACCAGGACCCCTGTTCGGGCGTCGTCCACGCAGACACCACACCCGTTCGGATCAGGGGGGAGGCACCCGGCTGTTCCGACGGCCAGGATGGTTCACACGCATCCCTCTCCGGTGCGCTGTCCCCGCCTGCGCGAGCCCCGAGGCGGAGGCGGGGACATCCAGCGGCTCTGGGCAGCGGCCCGCTGCCAGCGCGGTGCATGGGGGGTACCTGCTCAGGAGAGGGTGCCCCCGCGTCCACGTCTCCGTGCCGCCTCAGGCCGATGACCGGATGGGAGCCTTGTCACCGGCGCCTCGGCACCTTGGCCACACCCTCGCCCCAGGCCCTGCTCGACGAGGGAGCGGGCCAGGTGGGCCCGCCAGGCCGGCCACGTCGGTCTCCAGGTCTCCGCTCGTTCGCCCAGGGGCAGAGGCTGATCGGGCTGCTGTTGCGGTGTGCCGGGCGGGTCAGGGGGGTGCGAGGGTGTCGAGCCGGGCTGCGAGGTCGGGGTGGGCGGCGGCCAGGTGGGGGCGGGCGGCGGCCAGGGGGGCGATGAGGCGTGCGGGGTCGTCGTGGGCGAGGGCCGCGTGGAGCTCGCTGAGCGGGCGGCGGGCGGCGGCGGAAAGGTCGGTGAGTGCGGTGATCTGCCCGGCGAGACGGCGCAGGTCTGCCGCGTTGCGGCGGGCCCAGGCGGCGGCGGTGCGGTCGGCGGCCCGGGCCTGACGGGTGGCCTGGACACGCTGCTCGCCGGTGGTGCCGGCCGCGCCGGGGCGGCCTCGCAGATAGCGGCGCTCGGCGGCCTGGCGGCTGGCGACACCGAGAGGGTGGGCGAGGTCGGCCCAACTGGCGCCCGCGTCGCGGGCCGTTTCGATCAGGCCGGTCTCCCACCCGGCGAGCTGCTCGCGTACCTGCCGCAGCAGCGACAAGGAGGCCAGGGCCTGTTCCGGGCCCGGCCCGAGGGCGTCGGGGGCGTTTGGGGTCTCGTGCTGGGCGGTGCGCAGGGCGTCGTCTATGGCGTGCAGTGCCGCCGCGGCGGCGAGGAACGACGCCGGGCTGTGGGCGTCGGTGCTGGGCGAGGACGGCTGGTCGGCCGGGGTCACGGGCACCTCCCTCGGTTTGTCATCAGACAGACGACATCATGTTTGTCATCCATTGGATGACATGTTACAACGGTGTCAGTGAGGCGCATTGGCAGTAACTGCCTGAACCTGCTGGAGGTGTATTCACGATGTTGATGCGCACCGACCCCTTCCGTGAGCTGGACCGGCTGGCGCAGCAGCTGATGGGCCCGGGTACCTGGTCGAGGCCGTCGGCGATGCCGATGGACGCCTACCGCGAGGGCGACGAGTACGTGGTGGCCTTCGACCTCCCCGGTGTCACCGCGGACGCGCTCGACATCGACGTCGAGCGGAACATGCTCACCGTCAAGGCCGAGCGCAGGCCGGTGACGAAGGCCGACGACGTGCAGATGGAGCTGTCCGAGCGGCCGCTGGGCGTCTTCTCCCGCCAGATCGTGCTCGCCGACACTCTCGACACCGAGCACATCCAGGCCGACTACGACGCGGGCGTGCTCACCCTGCGCATCCCGATCGCCGAGCGTGCCAAGCCCCGCAAGGTCTCCATCGGCGTCGGATCCGGCCGCAAGGAGATCTCCGGCTGACACCGGCCGGACAGGTGCGGAGGACGGGCACCTGATCTCCCCCCCTCACCCCGCCCTCCGCACCTCCATGGGCAGTTTCGAAGAAGTAAAGGGTGGCGGCGGCTGCCGGAGGATTTCGCCCTGACCCTGCTCAACCCGCTCCAGAGCGCCGAACCGCTCGCGCCGGAGCGGTACGGAAAGTTCACGGCTCGGACCGCGCCCGCGGTGTCGGCCTGGCAGACGGGCGAGTGCTTGCCGGCGGGCAGGTGGTACTTGCCGCCGGAGTCGGCTCGCAGACGCTCCTGGACACCGTGCCTGCGGATGTCGCCACACCGATCCCTCGACTGATCAGTGGCTTCGGCGTCTCCGTCGTGGGGGGCCTGGTGAGGGAAGTCGTCGGAGCTGGTGCAGCTTCAGCCGCCTGATGTCGCGCGCTGAGGTTATCGAGCTGGGTGGCTTCAGGTGTTTCCGAAGGCAGCACGAGCTGCTCCGGCTACTCGCCGACCAGGTGCGCGGGCAACGTGAGCGGGCGTGGCCGCAGCGGCGAGCGCGAGGAAGGACTCCTCCAGCACCTGGAGAGGTGAGTGGCCAACCGGACGCGTACAGGCAGTGCGGCGGGGCGGGAGCTGTGGTGCATTGTGCGGCTCCTTGCGGGGAGTGGCGATCAACTTCTGCCGCAAGCCCTCTCACCGCCCCGTGCCACCCGCGGACCGCCCGCGAGCGACCCGTTCCGCGCCTCCATGACCGTCGCCTGCGTGGCACTTCACGACCATTGCCTGCCCTTCAGCCGTTACGGAGAAGAGCGTCGCTCTCTTCCCCCAGGCCGCGGGGGTCGCTTCGCCACGGGGAGGCCGAGCTGCAAGGCAGCGTGGCGAGCCCGCTCTGCCGTCACGCCCTCTATGCCGCCATCCTGGCCGGCCGGGAACCACGAGATGCCCTGGCGTGGCCGCACGGCTCATAACCCGCGTTGTGCGCGAGGACGGTCTGCATGTCAACAGACGCATGCGACCCGTGCGCGGTGGCTGCGGCAGCCACACCGCCCTTCCAGCCGGGCCCTGGAGTTCTGCGGGAGGAGCGCCCGCAGAATGAGGGCCACGGCAGCGGTGTGGGCTGCCGTCTGCGTTCGCGGTCTTGCGGTGGCCCCGGCTGGGAACGCGTACGGCCACCGCGGATCATCCGACTGTGTGGACTCTGAAGAGCGGTGGCCACGGGCCACAGCGCAGGCCGCTGGTGCGGTAGCGCTCAGGTGCGGTAGGCGTAGTACGCGGCGCGCGGGTACGACGCAAGGAGGCTGGCCACCGACCTGTTGTAGGTGTCGGTGGAGTGATACGTGACGTACGGTATGCCCTGCCGGCTGCGCTTGGTGACGATCATGGAATGGTCCTTGGACCCGTCCCTGTCGAAGTCCAGCTGCAGCACGTCACCGACGTCCATCTGGTAGACGTTCGCGAGGCTGGTGACGCGCTTGGAAGACAGGGCGAACCAGGAGAACTCGTTGACGCCGACGAAGGAGTCCGACTGGATGTCGGAGTTGCCGAACCACTTGTGGAAGTCCGTCGTGTAGCCGGGGACGTGCTGCCAGCCGCCCGCCTTCAGGGACTGGCTGACGAAGTTGGTGCAGTCCCCGCCGGCGCCGGCGCCGCTGAAGTCGGGGTAGTCCGGGTTGTACCTGTCCCAGTACTTCGTCGCGTAGGCCGCCATGGCGTTGTAGTCGTACCCGGTGGCCGTGAAATTCTTCGGGTTGGCCGGCGCGGGCCGCGTCGTGGCCGAGCGGGTCGCCGAGGGCGGGTCGGCGGCGGTGGCCGGCGCGGCGACGGACGGCCTGGCGACCTGGTTCACCGACAGGTAGCCGTCGTCGATATCGCCGACATCGGTCAGCTGCCAGTCACCCTTGTGGTCGGCCTGGAAGGTCAGTTCGTGGTGGGCCCGGAATCCCGTGGTCTTGGGCTCGGCGCCCTGGGCGTTCTCGTACGTCAGGGTCGTGGTCTCGGTGACGTCGGCCGTGGCGTGCCGGCCCTTCACCCGGATGGCGTCCAGCGTGACACTGGTGCCGGCTCCGCTGTACCTCTCGCCGAGTCGGGCCAAGCTGGACTTGCGGGCGCGCAGCTCGTCGAGCGTCGATCCCTCCTCGCGCGACTGCGTCTCGGAAAGCCGCACCCTTCCGGTGAAGCCGGACGTCCGCTGCTGGTGCGATTTCTGACGTCCGCTCCGGGCGTCGCCCACCAGGGACTGCGTGCGATCGGTGAAGACCGCGTCGGCCAGCCGCTGAAATGCGGCCTTGGTTGCCGAGTCCACCGTCGGGGCGTCGGTGGCTGTCGCGCTCGCGCTCCAGCTGGGTAGCAGGACTGCGGCGGTCACCGAGGCTGCCGCCACCGTGACTATGGTGGCGCGGCTCCGCTTGCGGCCTGTTCTTCTGGATTTCAACGATGTTCCCCTCTGCGCCGGTACAGGGACCGGGCGATCGAATCTTGCGCGAGATGTGTGAAGTATGCGAAGGGCTGTGCGTGAGGTCAGGTTGGTTACCGGGTCATTTGACGACCGTGGACCAGTCCGGCGACTGGGCCGGATCCAGACCGCGCAGGCGCTGCAGCGTTTCGGGCTTCTGCACGTCGAGCCAGTCCACGAGTTCCTTGAAGGACACGCATTTGACGCCCTTCTTGGCGCAGATGTTCTTGACTACCTGGTCAACGGCCTTCATGTAGATGCCGCCGTTCCAGTCCTCGAAATGGTTGCCGATGAACAGTGGTGCTCGGCTGCCGTAGTAGACGCGATTGAAGCCTGCCATGTAAGAGGCGACGGTCTGCTGCTCCCAGTCGGCGTACTTGGCCGGATCGCCCTCGGTCTCACCATGGGACTGGTTGTAGAGGAAGTTGAAGTCCATCGACAGGCCTTGGTAGTTGCCACCGGAGTAAGGAAGCATCTGCAGCGGAAAGTCCCAGATGCCGTTCTTCTTGCTCGGCCATATCTGGAAGTTGCCCGGGGAGCTTGCGTCGTAGCGCCAGCCGTAGCTCTTCATGGCTTTGAGCAGGTTCGGCTGGCCCTCCAGGCAGGGGGCGCGACCGCCGGTCACCTCCTTGCGGAAGTCGAAAGGCAGCGCGGGACTGTCCTTGTAGCCGGTGTTGGTCCGCCACTTCTCCACGAAGTTGTAGAACTGGTCGATCTCGCTCTTCCACTCCTCCACGCTCCAGTCGGCGCCTCCCTTGGCTCCGCAGAAGTGGCCGTTGAAGTGGGTGCCGATCTCGTTGCCGTCCTCGTAGGCCGCGGCGAGCTGCGTCAGGGTGGTGCGGATGTGCTCGTCGGTGGGGTAGCTGATCGCGGCGGAGCCCACCGGGTGCTGGGGCGGGTGGTAGAGGTCCTTCTTGCTTTTGGGCAACAGGTAGATGCCTGTGAGGAAGAAGGTCATGTGAGCGTCGTAGTCCTTGGCCATAGCGCGGTAGTGGGAGAAGAGCCGGTCGTCGCCCTCCAGTGCGCCGTCCCAGGAGAAGACGACGAACTGCGGTGGCCTCTCCGCTGCCTTGAGCGGCACCGCCTTCAACTGCCCCTTCTGCGGACCGGTGTACGAGGTCGATCCGTCCCCGAGGACCTTGGGTGTGCCGTCCCACTCCGGCTCCTTGCGAGGCTTCGTCGCGCCCTGGGCAACCGATCCCCCCTTGCCGCCGGAGGGAGCCGAAGCTTGGCCGTCGGTCTGGCTCAACACCAGGTAGCCCGCGGCGGCCACGCACACGACGAGGGCGGCTGACGCAAGGGCTACGAACCGGGTACGGATGGTGCGGCGGGGCGCGCGCCCCTTACGACGGCGACCTGGAGTCGACTTCATACAGGACTCAAATCTGCGAGGGAGGTTCCAATGCGGATGCGGATGCGGATGTGGCCGGCCGGCCCGGTCAGCGCAGTGGGCCCACAGCACCCGACCAAATGTCGTACGGGACGCTGTCGGCCGCGGTTCCCGCGAGCCCCTTCAGCGGCAGCGGTTCGAGGCTCTTGGTCAGATCCATGCGGTAGACGACCACGGCCGTGGACACGGCGCGGACCGTGCCGACGTACCAGGCGGCCGTGTCGTCGGCGGCGGTGCCGGCTTTGCCGGACACCGCCGCCGCGGCGGGAGCGGCGTCAGGGTGGGCGGAGCGGAAGGAGTCTGCAAGCGCCTGTGTCACCTCCCCGGCCACCTGGGCGGTGACCGCGCGGCGCGCGTCCGGGGGGTCCAGCCGCACGGCCGAGCCGTTCCGGGTGATGCGGTGCACGGAGTACGGCTCGACGTGCTGCCCCGCGGCGGCGAAGGTGGCGTAGCCACTGGCCATGCGGATCGCGCTCGGCGTCGAACTGCCCAGGGACAGAGCGGGTACCTGCGGCCCCATACTCGAGGACAGCAGCCCAGCCGCCTGGGCCGTCTTCTTCACCTTGTCCAGGCCCGTGTCCATGCCCAGTTGCATGAAGGGGGTGTTCACCGACTTGGCGAGCGCCTCGCGCAGCGACAACCGGCCCCACGACTTCCGGCCGTCGTTGTGGGCAGTGACCTTCTTGCCGCTGCGGTTCCAGTAGGGGCCCTCCGGGGTTGTGACGGGCACGTTGTCGTCGCCGTCATAGAGGGAGTGCGGGGTGACCTTCTCCCGGGGCGCGTCCCGCCGCCTGACGATGCCGTGTTCGAGACCGGCCGCGTACACGAACGGAAGGAAGGCCGAACCCGCTGGTACCGTCCCGGCGTTGGACTCGTTGTAGCCCTGCTTTCGGTGGTCCGGTCCGCCGTAGACGGCGAGGATGCGGCCGTCGGTGGCCAGCGACGCGACGCCGTAATGGGCGGTGGCTGCCGCGTCCGGGTGGGCCTGCCGGGCCTTCTTGCGCGCCTTGGCCACCACGTCGTCGAGAGCCGCCTCCCGTTTGCGGTCGAAGGTGGTGTAGATCTGATAGCCGCCCAGATCGAACTGCCTGGCCGAGATGTGCCCGGCTTTCTGGGCGAATCGGGAGGCGAGTTCCACCAGGTAGTCACTCTGCTGACCGGTGTCGTACAACGGGCTCTGTTTGACCGGCTCGGGGAAAGTCCGATACCCGGCCCGCTTGGACGGCGACAGCCTGCCGATCTTGACCATCCGGTCCAGGGTCCAGTTCCAGCGCTTCACTGCCCGCTGGTGGTTGGCCGCACTCAGTGTGGGGTCGTACAAGCTGGCGCCCTTGAGTAGCGACGCCAGGAAAGCGGCCTGGCTCGCGTTGAGTTCGCTGACGTCCTTGCCGTAGTAGGCCTGTGCGGCGCGCTGGATGCCGTAGGTGCCGCGGCCGAACCAACTGGTGTTGAGGTATCCCTCCAGGATCTCGTCCTTGCTCATCTGGTTGTCGAGCTTGAGAGCGATCATCGCTTCGGTGAACTTGCGGCTGACGGACTGGTCCTGGTTCAGGTAGACGTTCTTGACGTACTGCTGAGTGATGGTCGAGCCACCCTGGGTGTCGCCCTGACCGACCGTGCGCCACAGGGCCCGGGTCAGGCCCTTCAAAGAGACGCCGGGGTCGTCGTAGAAGCTCTCGTTCTCGGCCGCCAGCACGGCCCAGCGAACGTCCTCGGGTATGTCTTTCAGCGGCATCGCCTGTCGCTGTACCCAGCCGGTGCGAGCCATGGGCGTGCCGTCGGACCAGAAGTACACGTTGTCCTGCTGGGTGGCGTACGCGTTCAAGTCCTTGGGTATGTCGGTGGCGGCGTAGGCGATGGCCAGGAACAGTCCGGTCAGGCCGACGGCCGTCGACACGACGCCCAGCCACTGCCGGCAGGAGGGCACCCAGCGGCGCCAGCCGGTGCGGCCCGGGCGCGGATAACGCGGCCTGAGCCGACGAGCGTACGGCGCCAGCCGCCCGACGCGGGAGGCCAGCAGTGCACCGATGCGTATGCGGGGGGATGGTGGCTGCGCGGCCCTATGCTGGCCGGCCCGCCCGTTGGACCGCTCCGGCCGCCGCGTCAGCATGGTCTCACCGGTCAGTGCGGGCAGTTCGACCCTCAGCTGTACCGTGCGTTCAGGGTCTGCGGATGCAGGTGCCCGGACGTCGATTCCTTCACTGGCGAGGGGCTCCCGGGGCGTGATCCGTCGGCGGCACGATGGCCCCTGGATCTCATCCGGACTACTACCCGCCCCCCGCCCAGCCCCAGTCACTCCGTGTCCCCTCCGCACTATGCGTGTGGCTCGCACGGGGTGACACAGCCGCCGCAGCCGCAACTGTCATCCCACACCCCCAAGCCACGCCGCGGCCTTCACCACATATATAAACCTATCAGCGATCTTTTCAAAACCTCCACACAGAGGTCGAACGGAAACAAACAGAAGGGGCCTGGCCGCCCCGCCGCGTATCGCTTGCGAACCAGGAACGATCGGCTGTTGGTGGGCTGGTAGATGCCGCCGCCGCGGCGCTCACATCGTTGCCGGTGGCGGGGACGGTGGTCCCGGCCACGCAGCGTTCGGCCGCGTGTGCCGGGCCCGAGCCGTTTGGTGGAGGGAAAGAGGAGCCCAGAGCCTCCGGAATCGTGGAATCGGTGGGCGATCGGAGGGAATGTCCTGTGGTCGGTGCAGGCAGCCCGGTGGGAGCTGGGGCCGATCCGGTCCAGGAGGTCGGTGATGGTTCGGCGGCAGGCGGCGATTGTCTCCGGCAGCGCGATGAGGAGGAGGGCAGGGGCAGGCGGAGAAGAACTGCTGCTGGATCTGCCTTGTTCGGTCAGCCGATCTGCCCGTCGGGCCCCAGGCTTCGCCAGGAGTTCATGAGAGCTGCGAGGGATCCGGCACTCCAGCGCAGTCTGGTCGACCAAGCGAGCGGACGGATGCCCCAGGCGGCCAGGCGCGCGTCGGACGGACCCAGCCGGGATCGGGCCGAACCCGCTCCCATCGCCTCCGATGGCCTTGCTCGGATCGCTCTTTGCGGCCGTGGACTCTCATCCCTGCCTCGCTCCGAGGTCGTCCCGTCCACGAGCCCAGGGGCGTAGCGGCCCGCCGAGGGTGGGGGGCTCTGAATTGGTCATGAGCAGCTGACCGCGAAGGTCACCGCGCGCCGGGGACGATTAGTGTCGTCTGCTTTTCCTGCTTGTCACTGTTCGGCGAGCTGTCTCCTTTGCCAAGTAGCCGAACAGCAGATTCTTCGTCTGTTGGTGGTGCGGCGTTCATAGTGGTGTTGACCTGCTGTAATGGAGGCTGCGACTGCCGTCGCAAACGCGTTGGTCCGTGTGTGGTCCGGATCTTGGCCTCAACCACCGAACTGGGAAAGGGCTGGGGGCGCGGCTGGGGAGGGCGACCGTCAGCAGGGCTCCGGCGTCGAGGAGGAGCGGGGTGGCGACCTTGGTTGACCCGGCGAAGTCGGAGAGGCCGGCGTGCTGGACACGAGGGCCTGGGATAGCTCTCCGCGCGGGCTCTCGAACCCGAAGTGCGACGTGAAGGCGATCCACCAGTCGGTTGACGTGGCCGTCGGCAGTAGATCCACATGGCATAGGTCGTAACGACCGTCCCGAGGCGTCCGCCCGATCCAGGACAGGTGCTGCCGACCGTGCCGACCACCCCGAAGGCGCCCGCTACGGCTTCACCCACGACGCCGAACTGCGACTGACCGCCGTCACCGCCCCCGACGGCCGCAACTGGAAATACAGCTACGACGCCGCCGGCCGGCTGACCTCCGAGACCGACTTCGACAGCCGCACCCTCACCTGCACCCGCGACGCCGCAGGCCAGCTCACCTTGCGCACAATCGGCGCCGGCCAGACCCTGACCTACACACGCGACCCGCTCGGTCGCGTCACCCACCTCACCACCGACGACGGAGTGCAGTCCACGTTCACGTACGCACCCACCGGAGCGCTGACCGAAGCGGCCAACGCCGACGCGAGCCTCGGGCGACCAGCTGACCGCGTCCTGACCCGCCCATCTACCCGGCCAGGACGCGACGGGCCGGCGCGCCTACGACGGCTCATGCCTCAACCGCGCCGGCCGCACCCACTACGAATACGACGGACATGGACGGCAATCTTCTGCTGTCGAGGTGCAGTGCCCGGTGTGCGGCCGGTGCTGGACGGTGGGCGTCGAGCGGGGCCAGTCGGCCGTCGACTGCTCGTCGCGGTGCCGGTCTGTAGCGGCCGGTCCGGCCGGGACTGGGTTTCGCCCCGTCCCGGCTGGCTGCCAGGGGCGGGGCGACGGGGCGAGCGGGGGCGGGTTCAGCCGGTGCTTGCACGCCGGCGCAGACGGAGGGCGACGGCCCCACCTGCAAGGGCGAGTGCGGCGCCAGTACCGGCGAGCAGCGGGGTGGAGGACGATGGCTCGTCCGCCTTGTGCTGGGGGCTGTAACCACCGGAGTAGCCCTTGGTGTCGTACTCCGAGCCGGGCAGCTTGTCGGCGTAGCGGGCCTTGACCAGCTTCTGGTAGTCGCTGAGCGACATCGACGCCTGGCCGCCCAGTCCCTGCCGGGCCTGGTCGTTGAGCGGCTCGACGGTGTTGAGCTTGAGTTGGTACCAGCCGCGGATCTGCGGCTCGGTGAAGACGAGCGTGCCCACGGTGGCCTTGCTGGCGTATGTGGCGTCGCTGTCGCCGTCGCGCACGGCCGCCAGGTGCCAGCCGCCGCCCTGGGTGGGGGCGAGCATGACGGTGGCGTTGCGGCCGTTGACGGTGGTGCTCAGCGAGGAGACCAGCTGCGTCAGCTTGACCGCCTCGGTGGGCAGTGGCAGGGCGGTGCCCGCGACGAACCCGGGGGTGATCTCGTTCAGTGCCACCGGGTCCTTGATCGTGAAGGCCGGGAGGCCCTGGCACGGCTCGGCCGTTTCGGGGATCGTCTGCACCGATCCGCTGGCGCCGCCGGTGGGCACCGGCGTGCTCAGGAAGCGGCAGACGGTGTTGCGGACGGCGGTGGACTTCACCGCGTCGAGGGCGGCCTGGTAGTCGGGGATGTCGGCCGGGAGCGGGTCCTTGGCCGGTGCCGCGTGGGCCGGGCCGGCGACGGACAGCAGTGCGGATGCGCTCAGCGCGATGACGATGGACAGGCGGGCGCAGCGAGAGCCGGCCCGTTTGCTGGACGTTCTGGTGCCGCTGGTGTCGCGCATGTCGCCTGCCTTAGCGGGAGATACCGATGCGGGAGTGGGTCCACTTGGACGAGCTGTTGCTCACGTAGTCGTTGTAGTTCCACCACGTGTACGTGGCGGTGTCCGGCCATGGGTCGGCCACACCGATGGTGTTGTTCGACGTGTCGAAGCCGTAGACGACGTTCATGTGGCCACCACCGGATGTCCACCCGATGCGGACAGCGACCGGCCGGGCCGCCTTGACCTCGGTGTACACCTGGTTGAACGTGGCCGCGCTGCTCAGGCCCGAGCCGGGGCGGGTCATGCCGAGGCTGCCCCAGGCCCTGGCCATGTCGTCGAGCGTGGCGGGCTGGTTGTTGCAGCCGTAGTAGGGCTGAGCCCGGTTGCAGAAGTCCGTCTGCGTAGAGCCGAAGCCCTGGAACTTGGCGATGGTCAGCCCAGAGGCGACCCAGCACCACTGGGTCTTCTCCTGCTTGTACAAGCCGATGTTGTCCTGACCCGCTTCCGCGCGAGCCGTGCCTCCCGCGGCTACCAGCAATCCCGAGGCAGCCAGCACGATGGCCGACGCCGCGGTTCCGTACCTGAATCTGCCCATGTTCCTGCCTTCCCCTGATGGGTGCGACGAGACGAGCGGGGCGATCTGGCACAGATATGACAGCGCAACATGTCAAAGACATACAGGGACCTTGCGGGAGTTTAACCCCTACTGATTACTTCCCGGATAATCGGAAGTTCAGGTGGTATGTCCCGGATGGGCGGATGTCCGACCAGTCGGGCGGCGACCGGATCTGTGACGGGCACAGACGACTCATGATGCCCGCAGTGTTCGGGCCGATCCTGGGCCTTCCCTCCTCGACCGTCCACTTACGACCGCCCGGGCCAGCTGCCTGAGGTCTGCGGCGGCGCTCCACACGCTCGCGGCGGTGGAGTTCAAGCAGCCCGGGTTCCTCGACTCCGCCACCCGATGCTCGACGAGGCCCGCCGGATCCTCCCACCGGACCACGGTACGCAGTTCCTGATAGCAGGGCAGTTGGGGTCGGTGAACTACCGGCGCTGGTGGCTCGGCGGCGACCTCGACGCGCTCAGTGAGGCGGTCCGCCTGCAGGAACAAGCGCCCCGTGACGCCTCTGTCGTGGTGGCACGCGACGCCGACGACCAAGTGGCCCTCCTGAGCGCCGACTTCCCCCACCGCGGCGGCGAATGCCTCTTCCTGCCCGGCGGCCGCAAGGAGCCCGGCGAGACCGATGAGGAGTGCGCACGCCGCGAGCTGCGCGAGGAGGCCGGCATCACGGCCGAGCCGTGGCGGAGGCCCGGCTCGTACGCCATCTCGCTCGACTCGACAGCGCGTGTACACCTCTTCGAGGCCCGGGAACTGGCCTTCGTACCACAGGAGTTGACTCCGACGGAGGTCGACTTCAAACTCTCCTGGTGGCCCATGGACGAGGCTATCGCTGCAGCCGCGGAAGGCCGTTTCCTCCTGCCCGCAGGACCATTGGCACAGTTCCTTGCCAACAGCCACCCGCGGAACGCGGAATCCCGGCAAGCTCGCGATGCGGATCGACCTCGAATCTCGTGATCTCCTCTTTGCCGAGGAGCTCTGCGCCTCCGAGGTCACGCCTACGGCAAGTGGAGGCCGGAATGAACCTGAGGCCTTCCTCGTGTGGGAGCGCGAATCTGGGCGAAGGCGGGTGGGTGGAACGTCTTCATGCCCGAGCGGATCTCCACCCAGGTCGGCACCTCTCGATCGGGTCATGTGGCGGTCGTTGTCGCTGATGACATTCATGCGGCCCCCGGTTGCGCCGGTGACTGGGCGGTGTTTGAGGTATTCGGCGATGTCGTGAGATCTTCGAGATCCTGGGGTGATGGACAAGCCAGCCGAGACAGTAGGGGATTACGCCGTCAGTGACACCGTTCGCGAGATCGGCGAGGGGGAGAAGACTCAACACGCCGTGAAGCCGCAGCACCGGGCGTCGAGACCGGCTCCGTCCGAGCCGCGTGTTACGGGCGAGCGCACGCGGGCCGCACCGCGGGGCGGGTGTGCACGTTGACTCGCCGCCTGGCGGTGCCGGCGCGAGGCGCCCTGTGCCGGGACGAGGTGGCGCTGGGGCTGCGGCGCCGGGGCGTGTCGCCCGCGACGGCATCGCGGGCGTCACTGTGGCGGTCGCGCGTCGTCGTGCGGGTGCGGGCGACCCGGTGTCGGCTCCTGGTGCTCGGTGGCTCCCGATACCGGGCACTTTCTGCCGAGCTGAGGGGGTTTGGTGGTGCCGGGGATCCGCTATACGGCCCGCCGCCGCTCTCCTGGATACTGATCGCCATGCGTACTGACTTTGATCCTGCTGTCATGTCCCGTGACGACTTCTACCGGCTGCTGACCTCGACGGTGGTGCCGCGGCCGATCGCCTGGGTGTCCACGGTCTCGGCGGACGGGGTTCATAACCTCGCACCGCACTCCTTCTTCTCGATCGCGAGTGTTGAGCCACCCGTTGTGCAGTTCAGTTCTGTCGGGCGCAAGGACACCCTGCGCAATGTCGAAGCGACCGGGCAGTTCGTGGTGAATTTCGCGCCGGAGGGGCTCATGGCGCAGATCAATGACACGGGGGCCGATTTCCCGCACGGTGTGAGCGAATTCGAGGCAGCCGGCATCGAATCCGAGCCGAGTTTGCGGGTCAAGCCCCTGCGGGTGGCCGCGTCGCCGGTGGCGTTGGAGTGCGAGGTGCACACCACGATCGGGATCGGGGATTCCACCGTGGTCTTCGGGCGGGTGGTGCACGCGGTGGTGTCGCAGGACGTGCTGGTCGACGGGCACCCCGAGGTTTCCCGGCTGAAGCCGTTGTCGCGGATGGGGAAGAACGAGTGGGCCGCGGTCGGCGATGTACGCGACCTCGCCCGTATCCAGTACGCGGACTGGCAGGGGCCGGCCGGCGACCGGTAGGGGGGAGGCGCCGGAACGGATGCGTGGCGGGCGCTCTCTGCCCCCAGCGACGTTGTGGTCGGTGGCGGGTCCGAGCGGGTCCGAGTGAGTCTGAGCAGCCTGCCGGTAGTTCCCATTGGGTTCCCTTGCGGGCTACTTCCGGATTGCCCGGGTGTCCGAGACTCTGTCGGGGTTGGGGCCTTGGGTGGGATGGAGGTCCTGGCGGTCGGAGTGTCCGGCTCTGACGGCCGGACAGCCGAATGGATGCCTGCCTGGCCGACTGACTGGTCGACTGACTGGAGTTGCTGTGACTGGTCTCGCTTCCGCGTCGAATGAGTCCGCGCCGTTCAGCCGGCGGGTTGCGTTGCGGTCGGTGGCCGCTACGGCGGCTGCCGGGTCGATGGTGGCGGCGTACGGGTCGGGGACCGCGTACGCCGCCGCCGGCGGCGGGCGGCCGCTGCGGGTGATGACCTTCAATCTGCGGTACGCCTCGGAGAGCCGGCCGAACTCCTGGGCCGAGCGCCGGCCCGTGATGCGGTCCCTGCTGCGTCACGAGGCACCGCACCTGCTCGGTACCCAGGAGGGGCTGTACGGGCAGCTGCGCGACATCGCAGCGGATCTCGGGCCGCAGTACGACTGGGTGGGGACGGGACGGGCCGGCGGGAGCAAGGACGAGTTCGCGACGATCTTCTACGACGTGCGGCGGCTGGCCCCGGTCGAGTACGACCACTTCTGGCTGTCCGACACGCCCTATCTGATCGCCTCGGCGACCTGGGGAAACACCGTCATCCGGATGGCGACCTGGGTGCGCTTCCGGGATCTGCGGACGGGCAGCGAGTTCTATGCGCTCAATACGCATCTCGATCATCTGAATCAGTATTCGCGCGAGCGGTCCGCCGGTCTGATCACGCAGCGGCTGGGCGGACTGGATGCCGCTCTGCCCCGGATCGTCACGGGTGACTTCAATGTCGCGGCACACAAGAACCCCGTGTACGAGGCGATGCTCAATGGCGGGGCGCTCGTCGACAGCTGGGATGCGGCGGAGGAGCGCAGCACGCAGTACGCCACCTTTCACGGGTACCGGCCACTGGTGCGCGACGGGGACCGCATCGACTGGATCCTCACCTCGCCGGGGGTGCGGACGCGGCGGGCGACGATCAATACCTACTCCGCACACGGTCAGTTTCCGAGCGATCACCTACCGGTTCAGGCGCTGGTCGAGTGGTGAGGGGAGGGGCGCTGTGTTGCTGGCTTGCGGTGCCCTTTTCCGGGAGTGGTCACTGGCCCGGAGTGGTCTCGCTGACCGTGGCGGTGGCGCGGCTTCTCAAGGGGAGTGCTGGCGGGCGGCGGCGGAGGACGAGCCACGGATCTGCAGCCCGTCCAGGAGTTCACGGGTCGCGGCCGCCACGGCGTCCACGGCGTCATCGAACACCGCGCGGTTGTGTGCGGCGGGGGCACGGAATCCGGAGACCTTGCGGACGTACTGCAGGGCCGCGGCCCGGATGTCCTCGTCGGTGACCGTGGGGGTGGTGGGCGGACGGAGTGTCTTGATACTGCGGCACATGAGTCCAGTGTGCCTCCCGGCACTGACACCGTCGGTGAGAGCTGTCGGCTGACACCGTCGGCGAGTGCTGTCGGCTGATACCGACGGTGCGTGCTGTCGGCTGATACCGCTGGTGAGGGCTGCCGGCGTCAGCCGTCGAGCCCGGTCACCCGCATGGTGATGTTGAGGCGGCCGCTGCTCAGCCCGGTTGCCGGGTCGCCGGTGCCGGGGCGGACCTTGGGCACGCCGTGGTACGCGAAGCGGGACGGGCCGCCGAAGACGAAGAGATCGCCGGAGGCCAGCTCGATATCGGTGTACGGCTTGGTGCGGGTTTCGGTGTTGCCGAACCGGAAGACGCAGGTGTCGCCGATGCTGAGGGAGACCACCGGCGCGCTGGAGCGCTCCTCCTTGTCCTGGTGCATACCGAGTTTCGCCTGTCCGTCGTAGAAGTTGATCAGCGCGGTGTCCGGTGTGTAGGCGTCACCGGCGGTGGCGTCCTGGTACGCCTCGACCAGTGCCCGGCGGCCCAGCTCGACCATCCAGTCCGGGAACTCGGCGACCCGGGCGCCGTTCACGTCGTCGGCGGTGCGGGTGTACGCGTACGGCTGCCAGTGCCAGCCGATGCACACCGTCTGGACGGACATCACGCCTCCGCGCGGGAGCTTGGTGTGGCGGATCGGGGCCGGGCCGCGCGCCCAGTCACGGCAGGCGGTGACCAGCTCGCGCTGCTGGGCCAGGGAGAGCCAGCCGGGGACGTGCACGGCGCCGGGGGCGAGTTCCCGGCGGTCCCGGCCCGTGTGGGGCACGTCGCCCACAGAGGCAGCGTCGGGCTGCTCCGCCGCCGTGGTGAAGCCCTCGAAACCGGGAAGGGGCGTGCTCATCTGCTCCTGCCTCGTCGCGTCATCGCCAGTTCACGCGACCGCCAGTTCACGCGGCCGCTGTTTCGCGCGGCCTCTCTACAGCGTGCCACGGCTGGTGTGGTCGGCTGACGGTGCCGGGACCTGGTGGGTGACCCAGCCACGGTCGATGGTCCAGAGAACTCCGTCGGCCGTGGCTCCGCGCATGCCCTGCAGCGTCGCCGGGCTGGCGAGCGCGGGGAGACGGGAGTCCCCGAGCGAGGCGAAGCCGTAGGTGCGGGCCGGGTCCCAGTTGGTGCTGTGGCGGAGCCGACGACTCATTTGGGCCCAACCGAGCGGGGCGGCGGCCACCACCCAGGCGTCCGGCTCCTCGGTAGTGAATCGTACGGCCGCCCGCAACCAGGACGCGGCGGTCTCCGGCCAGTCAACCGTGGCGAGAACCGTGCCACCGCCCGTCGCGCGCCACGCCTCGATGAACGCCGCGGCTGCGGACCGGGACGCCGCGTCCCGGCTGTGGCCGACGACCACCGTGCTGATCCGGGTACGCGGGGCGGTCAACAGGCCGAGCAGCGAGTTGAGTTCGGCATCGCGGTGCGGGCCGGGGGAGGGGAGGTCGCCGTACGCGGACGCCTCCGAGCGGGGGAGGAGGGGGGAGGTCATGGTGCGTCCTTGTTCGTGCGTCTGGTTCTGAGCCGGTTGGTACTGCAGGCCGTCTGCAGCCTGGCTGGTGCTGCCGCCGCTCTCCGAGTCTGCGGCTTCGACGGCGTCACGGCTGGCGGGAAACGGACGTCACGGTGGCCGGCCGCCGCCCCTCGACGGTGGCGGGCCGTCGCCCTTCCACAGCGGCCGGCCGCCGCAGCCACCCCGAGATCTACTTCAGGTCGACCTGGAACACCTTGTCCGAGCCCGGCCCGCCGTCCCCGTTGTTGTCGGCGTTGGTGGTGGTCAGCCAGAGGGACTTGGTGCCGGGTACGGATTCGACCGTGCGCAGCCGGCCGTAGGTGTTGGTGTAGTACGCCTTGGGGGTGCCGGCGGTCGTCCCGTCGACGGGGATGCGCCACAGGCGTTCGCCCCGCAGCGCGGCCATGTAGATCGCCCCGTCGGCGTACGCGACCGCGCTGGGTGACGCCTCCGCGACCGGCCACTGACGCTTCGGATTGGTCATCCCAGGGAGTGAGCACTCGCCCTCGCACTTCGGCCAGCCATAGTTCTCACCCGGCTCGATGAGGTTCAGCTCGTCGTATGCGGTATTGCCCAGTTCGCCGTCCCACAGCCGTCCTTGGGCGTCCCAGGTGATGCCCTGCGGGTTGCGGTGGCCGTAGGAGTAGATCAGCGAGTCGAAGGGGTTGCCGGGGGCCGGTTCGCCGTCGGGGGTCATCCGGAGGATCTTGCCGTTGAGGGAATCCTTGTCCTGGGCCAGGTCGGGTGCCTGGGCATCGCCCGTGGTGGCGTAGAGATAGCCGTCGGGGCCGAATTTGATGCGCCCGCCGTTGTGGTACCTGTTCTTCTCGATGCCGTCCACCAGCACCTCGTAGTCGCCCAGAGCGCTGCCGTCGAAGGTCAGGCGAGCGATGCGGTTGCCTTCGGAGGCGGTGTGCATCACGTACACGTAGTGGTCGGTCTTCCACGACGGCGATACGGCGATGCTCAGCAGTCCGCCCTCACCGCCCGTGGTCACGACGTCGGGGACCTCGCCGATCTCCGTCTTCGTGCCGTCCTGGGTGAGCGTGAAGACCTTGAACGACTCGCGCTCGGTGATCAGGGCGGAGCCGTCGGGCAACCAGCTCAGGCCCCAGGGGATGGACCAGCCCTCCGACACGGTCCGAGGGGTGCCGGGCTCGGAGGCGCGTACGGAGTTGCCGGCGGCGCCGCCCGTACCGGCGGCCGAGGTGAGGAGTCCGGCGGCCAGGACGGTGGCGGCGACGGCGGTCAGTGTGGCGCGGCGCGCGGCTCTGGTGCGAATGCGCATGGGGGTCCTCCGGTCGGGGAGATGCGATGGGGCGTTCCCTCGGGCGAACGGACGAGCATCAGCGGCGCCGGGCTGATAGGAAAGTTTCCTGTTGGTTCGGGGAACTCCGGAAGGTACTGCGCCCTGGGGGTGGGGTCAAGGTACGGGGGACATGGGAGGTATCCCCGTTGCGGAGAGCCGAGTTGAGGTTCAAAGATCCTTGACGGGTGGGCACATTCCGCAGGTTCGCGTAATGAGCAGCGGAGTTTTGGCTGCTGAGACTCTCAGGGGGACTGCGTAACCGCCCCATAGGTCGGATCATTTTTGCGTCCCGCCCTTGACCGTGGCCCGGTGGCTGAGGATTCTGCAAGGCAACACAAGGAACGTAACGAGGCGGCACGACGCCACGTGGTCAACGATCCGTCAACGGCCGGCGCCCCTGGAACCGTTGGTGAACGAAGCGCACGTTCCCCGTTCCGTTCCCTCTAGCGTGGCGAGCAATGGCTACTGTCCCTCGGCTGTGCCTCGGCGCCCGACACCCCGCACACTTCCACGCCCCGCGTCCCTACGAAAGGCTGGAATCGGCATGAAATTGCGCATCAATGACGCCGTCTCGGATGACGTGACGGGGAATGACGCCGATATGAGTGAAACCACGGTAGGAAAAATCACCGTGGGTGAAACCACCGTGCGTGCGGCCACGCTTCGGCCTGCTGCTCCGCGCCGCGACTCGGCCGACGTCTGGCAGACGCCGGGCTATGCGGTCGTCGACACCGCGCTCGAAGTCACCGCCTATTCCCTCACCACCCGCTGACCGCCCCGCCGTGCTGCTGCAGGTGCTCGGCACCGCGGCGGGTGGCGGCGTGCCGCAGTGGAACTGTGCGTGCCCCGGGTGTTCCGGGGCGCGCACCCACCCCGATCGGCGCCGCCGCCACGCCTCGCTCGCCGTACGAGCCGACGACGACCGCTGGTATCTGATCAACGCCACCCCCGACATCGCCGACCAGATGGAGAGCACTCCCGCCCTCCACCCAGGCCCCGCGGCGCGCCGCACCCCCGTGGCGGGAATCGCGCTCACCGATGCCGAACTCGATCACACACTCGGCATCGCACGGCTCCGCGAAGCCGACCGGATCGAAGTGCTCGCCACCGGACCGGTCCGTGCCGCGTTACGCGACCGTGCGCACCTCGATGACGTACTCACGCCCTACATCCGCCTCGAATGGTGCGAGCTGGGCTTTGAGCCCGTACCGCTGAGCGAGGGCTCCGACATCGAGATCAGCGCCATCCCGCTCTCCGCGAAGCGGCCCCGGTACGCCGCTCGTGACACGGCCTGTGACCAGAACCGTGCCAAGCACCGTGGCAAGCACCGGAGCCAGCACCCTGACAACGATCCATGGGTCGTCGCCATCCGGTTGCACGACCGCCGGACCCAGGGCACCGTGCTCTACGCCCCGGCCCTCGCCGCCTGGGCCGAGGCGTTCCGAACGGCGCTGGCCGGTGCCGATGTCGTCCTTCTCGACGGCACCTTCTGGGACGACGACGAACCCCGTCGCAGTGGGTTCTCCACACGTACCGCGCACGGTATGGGGCATCTGCCCATCGACGGACCGGACGGCACCGCCGTCCGCCTGGCCCCGTTCGCCGCGCGCTGCCTCTACACCCACCTCAACAACACCAACCCGCTCGTCGACCCCGCCGCGCCACAGCACAAGCAGCTGGCGGAGCTGGGGCTCGCGGTGGCCGCGGAAGGCATGGAGATCGACCTATGAGCACGCCGTTCGAGGAGCGACTGCGAGGCGTGGCCCGCGACAGCTACCACGACCGCCACCCCTTCAACCTGCGGATGCACCAGGGCGAGTTGACGCCCGAGGAGCTGCGCCGGTGGATCCGCAACCGGTTCCACTACCAGCGCCACATCCCCGTCAAGGACGCCCTGATCCTGGCGAAACTGCCCACCCCGGAACTGCGCCGGATGTGGCTGCGCCGGATCCAGGACCATGACGGGCAGCAGGAAGGCGAGGGCGGTATCGAGCGCTGGCTGCGGCTCGGCGAGGCGGCCGGACTCGACCGGTCGCTGCTGCTGGACGAGGCCGGTGTCCTGCCGGGGGTCCGACTCGCCGTCGACGGCTACGTCAACTTCTGCCGGCTGCGCTCGCCGCTGGAAGCGGTCGCGGCCTCACTGACCGAACTGTCCGCGCCGGACATCATGCGTACCCGCATCGACGCGTTCGAGAAGCACTACCGCTGGATCGAGGCCGACGGTCTGGCCTACTTCCGTGGCCGGCAGAGCCAGGGGCGACGGGACAGCAAGGAGGCGCTGGCGCTGGTGCTGGACTGGGCGCGTACGGAGGCCGAGCAGGACCTGGCGGTCGCCGCGCTGAGGTTCAAATGCCAGGTGCTGTGGGCGTTGCTGGACGCGGTCGAGCGAGGTGAGGGGCCGTGACACGCTGGTGTCCGGAGTTTGCTGCCGGAGTCCATCTGCGCCATGACCGGATACGCGGCACCGATCTGCTGCTTCTCCCCGAACGGGTCGTGGTCCTGGAAGGAAGCGCGGGCGATGTGCTGCGGCTGTGCGACGGCCGGCACGACGTACCGGCGATCGTCGCTGAGCTGAGCCGCCGCTATCCGGACGCGCCGGTGTCGGTCGAAGTGCCGGAATTCCTCGGGCGGATACGAGGCGAAGGGTGGCTGCGGTGACCAGTACGTCCGGGCCGGGTCCGGAGCCGGCGCGCCCGTCCCGCACGACCCCGTCTCCGTCTCCGCCGCCGCGCCCCTGGGCCCTGCTCGCCGAACTCACCCACGGCTGCCCACTGCACTGCTCCTACTGCTCCAACCCTCTCGAACTCGTCCGAAAGCAAGCCGAGTTGACGACCGTGCAGTGGGAGGACGTGCTCCGGCAGGCCGCTGACATCGGAGTGGTCAGCGCCCACCTGTCCGGCGGCGAACCGCTGCTGCGCTCCGACCTCGATGCGATCGTCGCGGCGGCCGACGGCACCGGGATCCACACCCAGCTCGTCACCAGCGGCGTCGGCCTCACCCGGGCCCGGCTCGGCCGTCTCGTCGAGGCCGGACTGCGCAGTGTGCAGCTCTCCGTCCAGCATGCCGAACCGAGCGCCTCCGACCTGATCGCCGGACGGCGTTCCTTCGCCGCCAAGGAGCGCGCCGCCGCTCTGGTCCGGGACGCCGGACTGCCCCTCGGCCTCAATGTCGTACTGCACCGCCACAACCTCGATGCGCTGGACGCGCTGATCGATCTCGGCCCCGCATGGGGCGCGGACCGCATCGAACTCGCCAACACCCAGTTCTACGGCTGGGCGTTGCACAACCGCACCGAGCTGCTGCCCTCCCGCGAGCAGCTCGATCGCGCACAGCGAACCGTACGGCTCCGACGGACGGAGTTCGCCGGCACGCTCGAACTGATCTGGGTCGTCCCCGACTACTTCGACGGCGAGGCCAAGCCCTGCATGGGTGGTTGGGGAGCTCTCTCGCTCACCGTCGCTCCCGACGGCACGGTGCTGCCGTGCCCGGCTGCTGCCTCGATCCCCGGCCTCGGTGCCCCCAATGTCCGCGATCACCGCCTGGAGTGGATCTGGGACCGGTCACCGGCTTTCCAGCGCTACCGGGGCACGGAGTGGATGCGCGACCCCTGCCGCAGCTGTGACCTGCGCGAGAAGGACTTCGGCGGCTGCCGCTGCCAGGCCTTCGCGCTCACCGGCGACGCCGCGGCCACCGATCCCGCCTGCCGGCTGTCCCCGCACCACGCCCTCGTCCGTGACCTGGTGGACGCCGGGCCCGAGCGGACCGCCACCGGACTGGGCCGACCGCGCGGACCCACCCGCGGCGGCACGCCCACCCAGAGGGGGACGGCGGGACGATGAGCACGGGAGAACCGAGACGACGCCGGGTCCGTTCTCTCACCGGTCGAGGAGCATGTGAAGGAGTTCCAGGCCGGCCGGCCAGTCGCCGAGACCGCTGTCGGAGTTGAGGTGGCCGCGGCTTCCGACGAGATGCCATCGAGCCTGCCACTCGCGTGCGAATGCAGCGGACGCCGTCGGATCGCAGTAGGGGTCGTTGTCGCCGGCCACCACCAGGCTCGGGCATGACAGGGGCCGAGCGCGCAGGTCCAGGAACGTCGATGCGGTCTGACGTGGGAACGCAGGTCCCTGGGGGTTGGGCGGCGCGACCAGGAACGCCGCGACCCGGTCGGGTCGCGCCCGCTCCAACCAGTGCGCAGCCGCCCAGCAGCCCAGGCTGTGCGCCACCAACGCCACCTGGCTGCCCTGCCGGGAAGCAACCTCGTAGGCGGCCTGGACCGCGGCAACCCAGTCCGGCAGGTCCGGCACGGCCCACGAGGCCGGTGCGAGACGGACCGCTGAGGCTCCCCACTGCTTCTCCCACCGGCTCTGCCAGTGCCCCTCATCCGAACCGTCGATCCCGGGGATGATGACGTACGCAACCATCGCCTACCGCCGTTCCCATCGTGGCCCGCACACTTCATGGGGCTACTCTGGGGCGATTCTCGATGGATCAGCGGCAGCGGTCAGGCTGAGCAAGTGATCTCAAAGGAAGTGGGGGTGACAACGATGGAATCACTCGACGAGATCGACCGTGCCATCTTGGAACTGCTCCAGACCGACGGCCGGCTCACCGGAGCCGAGGTCGGACGCCGAGTCGGGCTGTCCCAGCCGGCTGCCAGCGCGCGCATCCAACGCCTGGAGAAGAGCGGGATCATCACCGGCTACCGTGCCGTCGTCGCCCCAGCCGCAGTCGGGTTGAACATCCACGCCGTCATTCGGCTTCGCACCACCCATGCGCAACTGAAGCAGGCGCTCACCCTCGCCGCCCAGATCCCCGAGGTCGTCTCGACCCTCCGGGTGACCGGCGAGGACTGCCTGCTGTTCGACGTGCACTGCTCGCACGCCGAACGCCTTGAGCAGGTCGTGGACTCCCTCGCCCGCTACGGACCGGTCACCACCTCCCTCGTCCTGCGCAGCTACCCACCCAAGTCGCTGCCGACGGCACCGTCAGTGACGTCGTGACCCGCAACAGCCAGGGACTCTCCGGGGAGGCGAGGGCCGGCTTCACCGGCGGGAGAACACGGCCACGTCGTAGCGCTCGACGACGGGAATCCGCCGCTCGACGGGCTCGGCCTGGGCCGCGGCGGCGAGGCGCTGCAGCCCCTCGTGGAACTGCTCAGGCGTGATCGAGGCGAACTTCGACTGGGGTCGGGTGGCCAAGCGGGCGTGGTAGTCGCGCAGACTCGAGGTCACCGGCTGAGCAAAGGATGCGACCTCCTGCACGGCGAAGCCGGCGGTCGCAAAGTCGGCCAGCAATTCCGCCTCTCCCGGAAACCGGCGTTCATCAGTGGACCGCAGTTGTGGCCAGTAGTCGTAGACCACCGCGTCCAGCCGTTCCCGGAACGTGGTCCGGATGATCGCCACACCTTCGGGGCGGAGAATACGGGCCAGTTCGCGAGCGGCCCTGGCGCGATCGGGGATGTGATGGATCACGCGGGAGAGGAAGGCCACATCGAATGCGTCCGCGGCGGCGGGCACGTTCTCGGCAGACCCGGAGATGTAGCGCACCGCGGGATGCGGGTGATGGCGGCGGGCTTCGGCCAGCATCGGTTCGCAGGTGTCCACGGCCAGCACGCTGGAGCCGTCGATCCAGCGTGCCATCGCAGCGGAGAACATGCCGGTCCCGGCGCCGATCTCGACAATGGCCGGTGACGGGTGGGGCACGTAGGAAGCGATCAGCTCAACCCAGGCCCGCAGAGAGGCTTCGGGCATCTCGTTGCCGCGCTCGTAGACGCCGGCCAGGCGTTCGTCATCGTGGACACGATTCATGCGCACCGATCCTTTCGCGGCGAGGCCACCTCGGCAAGATCGCGGCTGGCTTGGCAGGGAGAGGCGTTTGGCACCCAGTCCGCGGCGAGGTGAGGATGTGGGTCATGAGTCTGTCGATTACTCCAGTCATCCCTGCCGGGAGCCTTTCCGGTTCCATCCAGCCCTCGCTTCCGTCGTCGGACGGCGGGCTGCTTTTGCGACCGTGGGGAGTAGAGGACGCTGTGGTCTTGCAGGGCGCTTTCGAGGACGACACGATCCGACGCTGGTCTCTGCGTCGTATGACTTCGCGGGCGGAGGCTCAGGAGTGGATCGCAGCCGCCGACTGCCAATGGCAGGGGGAACGCGCTGCCCAGTGGGCGGTCGTCCCTGCCGATGGCGGTGAAGTCCTGGGCCGGGTGGCTCTGCGACGGATGGATCTCTTCCATGGACTCGCTGACTGTGCGTACTGGGTTCTGCCCCACGCCCGCGGCCGGGGCGTCGCCCCGCGCTCTCTCGCGGCGTTGTCGAACTGGGCATTGCAGGAGGCAGGCTTCCACCGCCTGGAGCTTGCGCACTCCGACCGCAACGAGGCGTCGTGCAAGGTGGCGACCAAGGCCGGCTTCGCGCTCGAAGGGACTCGGCGCAGTGCGCTTCGGCATGCGGACGGCTGGCATGACATGCATCTGCATGCCCGGATTCAGGGCGATGCCTGAGCTCGGCAGGGTGGACGCGGGCGCCTTGACGCATTGCCCCCTTGAGCCATTGGCCCCCTGACCCACCGGACATGCAGGCACGAAGGGTTCGGTGGAACTCGCCGTCGCGCACTGACGGCAGGTAAGCGCGGAGGCAGGGGCGCGGCCGTCAGAGTCCGCTATGCCGCCTCCACCACCTCCGCGACCTCGGAGCGTACGGCCAGCGTCCAGATCTCCAGCAGCACCGCATACTCCGCCATGTCCTGTGCCGTCCACGCCAGACCGTGCCGGGCGCGTACGAAACGCCGAATCGATTCGTTCGCTTCGGCAGCAGGAACAGGCACGCCCATATGGGCGGGAGGAGTTGGGGACATATGAGCAATGTTAGGGGCAGACACTGACAACGCCTCCCGGCGTGCACGGCCCCGAGCCCATGGCCTTCGCATCGGGCGATGCCCCCAATGCCACGACAACTCCCTGACCAGCAAGGACCATCGGTCCCGATACGTCTCCTCGCTGTCTGCATGTGTCCATTCCCACACGCTCCGCGTTCGGTGCCTTGGGAACGGCCTCAATGGAGGAACAGGCAGAAGGGGTGTCCCGCCGGATCGAGGAGCACGACGACATCGTCCTGCGGCTGGAACTCGGCTCGGGTTGCGCCCATAGCCACCGCGTACGCCTCGGCCTCGGCGAGGTCGTCGACCCGTATGTCGAGATGCAGCATCTTCTGTTGCTCGGCGGCCCGTTCGGGCCACACCGGTGCCTGATATCCCGGCTCGGACTGGAAGGAGAGCCCCGCTCCGCCGTCCGGAGAGTCGAGCAACACCCAATCCGGTTCGCTGTATTTCACCTTCCAGCCCAGCAGCCGTCGGTAGAAGCCGGCGAGCGCGTGGGCATCCCGGCAGTCCAGGACCACCGTCGCCAGCGAAAAACGAGGTCTCATGGCCACACGTATCCTCCGGTGCGATTGCGGGGAGTTCGGAGTACTCCGATCGGGTGAGGTCTGTGCCCCTGACCTCCCTCCATTGTGGTGTCCCCACACGGTCCAGGAGGTGGATCGCTGCCGCCTTGGAGCCGCCGTTGTCAGTGGTGACCCGTACCGTGGTTCCGTAACTATCCGAGCTGCTGGCGCTACTCGGACCCGCCCCGCTCCCGTGACAGCGCACGGGAGCGGGGCACTCCACGGCTTGGGCGTGGCGTTCAGTGCGTTCGATGCGGTGAGCCCCGGTGGGCAGAGTGCTGTAGATCCTGCGTGGGCGTCTGGAGCGAGAGGCGTGCGCGGTGGGAGGGATCGCCGGGGGTGGAATCCGGCTGCCGGTGGGTTCTGCTTCCGCACACCCCCTGGGCGAGATGCGTGTTCATGGCGTCGTCTATCGGGCCGTTCTGGGGAACGTTGTTTCCGTCCAGTTTCTGATAGCGCGACAAATTGAAGCCGAGGGAAACCTGGCGGCGACCGTCCGTGCTGGACAGAGACCAGGTCATGGCTCCGAGCACCAGGCCGTTGTGCCCCCAGAACTCGCCGCACGGCGTCTGCGTCCAGAGCAGGCCCAGGCCGTAGCGCGCCCGACTGCCCTCGATCGGCACTGTGGTCTTCATCTGGCGCAGTTGGGCCGGGGCGAGTAGTTCGCCACCCAGCAGTGCGCGATAGAAGCGATTCAGATCAGGCATCGTCGAGATGAGCGCACCGGCCGTGCTGACCCAGGACGGGTGGTAGACGCTGAAGTCGCGCGGCGGGTTGTATCCCCCGTACGCGGCCTCGTACATCTTGGCGTGCGGTCCGGTGACGTACGGAGTCCGCGGGAAGTAAGTGTGCTGCAGCCCGGCCTTCCGGAGGACGTGCTGGCTGATGTACGACTCCGGTGCCTTGCCGGTGACCTTCTGCAGCAGGAGGCCCGCGATCACGTAATTGGTGTTGGAGTAGTGGTGGGCCTCGCCCGGCTTGCCCAACGGCTTTGCCTTGAGGCCGAGTCGGGCCAGCTCATCGGGGGCGAAGTTGCGGAAGCGGTTCTCTTCCATGCTGTTGGGCGTCGCAAAGATCGCTCCGCTGTATTCGCCGATGCCGCTGGTGTGGTTGAGCAGCATCCGGACGGTGATGGCTCGGCCGCGGTCCCCGGGGACGAGGTCGGGCAGATAGCGCCCTATGGGGGCGTCCAGCGCGATGTGTCCCTTGCCGACTTCCTGGAGGACGGCCACGGCCGTGAAGGTCTTGGTGACGCTGCCGATGCGGTGCTCCATCTGGGGCGTGGTGGGCCGCCCGGTGTCGACGTCGGCGACCCCCGCTGCTCCCTGCCACTCCTCGGAGCCGTCCCGCGCCGCCGAGTAGGCGCCGTACATCCCCGCGTCGTGGAACGCCTTGAGCGTCGAGGCCAGGGCCGTGCGGTCGAGGCCGGCCCGCTCGGCGCGTACCGCGCTGCCGGAGTGTCGTGCGTCGCCCGCGGCCGGCGCGGCGGGAGCGTGAGCGGGACTGGCGGCGGCCGGGGCGATGGTCGGAATCGTCAGCGTGAGGAGGGCGGCGGTGGCGGTTCCGGCCAGCCGTACACGGCTGCGAGGTGGGTGGGCAACAGGCATGGTTTCTCCGTCAGTTCACGGCTTGTGGCCGCTGTTCGATCTTCGCTTCCTCGATTCTTGCGGCGGGACGGCGGCCGGCCGTCAACCTCTGGAACGACCTTGATCCCAAGTCCAGATGACAAATGTCAGGTTTCTCGCCGTGAGCCTGTCGGGGCGCCGCTTGGGGCGGCCCGCTGAGATGGAGACTGAGGAGGGCTGAGGAAGGGCGCCGGGGGCCTTCGGTCACTCGGGACACGTTGGACCGGCCGGGAAAGAGCCGTTCTACGGCTTCCTGAGGCGCGGCGGGCGGGCGTGCGCGACGATGGAAGAGCGAGGTGCGGCGGCGCGCGTGCAGCGCCGGCGGAGGGCGACGCCGAGCACCCGCCGAGCAGTATCGGGAGGCCCCGATGGATTACCCGGAACGCTATGAGCTGGTATTTCAAGCTTCCGCCGTGGAGGACGACGTGGTGATCGTCCGGCGTACCGAGCGGGCCGGAGCGGGCGGGTACCCGGTCTACGAGGACGAGTCGGGGATCGTACGCGCGGAGATCAGTGACCGCGGCGAGGTCCGCATGCTGGCCAGCGGGGGGCACCAGGTATTGAGCACACCGCTGCTGGCACGCCCCCTCGTCACGTGAGCGGGAGCCTGACCCTGCCCCGTCGGACACGCTCTAGTCGCCGCGGTCGGGGTCAGGCTATTGGTCTTAATGCGGGGAGGGCTGGTCCGTCATGGTGACGCAGTGTTTGCGGCTGATTGCGGACGGCTGTCCTGGCGGGTTGCCCTGCCCGCCTGCTCGCTTCCCCATCTGCTCGCCGATGCTCGACTCCGGGGGGACCTGCGGCGAATCGTGATCAGAGGCCGCGGAGGTGGTTGCGTCGCCGAGGCTTCCGGCGAGCGTCGGGGGCGGTGGTATCTCCCCCGGTCTCGGTGCCTGAGCTGATCGCGCCGCTTGTGCCGCTCGTGTCGGTCGCCGCAGTCGTGTCGGTCGTGCTGGTCGGGTCCGTCGTGCCGTCCGTGTCGGGCGCTCCCTGCCGGTCGCGGTCGGCCTCGCGTTCGGAGTCGTGTCCGGGAGCAGGGGAGGGCTCGGGGGCCGGCTCCGGAGGGGTGAGCTCCCCTCCGAGCACGGCCATGGCGCGTTCCAGCGTCTCTCCGGTGATCTGTATCCGGATCCTGGCCAGACGTTCTAACTCGCTGCGCGACACCACGTCAGCGTACCTGTCGTAAGTTCAAACCTCGGCCGCACCCAAAAATCTGTGGATTTCGGGGAGTTGGCGGTCGTCATGCAGGTTCCCGGAAGTCGGCGAGGGCTCGGGTGACGGCCGCTTCGGCGTGCAGCCGGGTGGTCGGGAAGACCGGGACCGGGGCGTGTTCGGGGCCGATGAGCAGCTCGATCTCGGTGCAGCCCAGGATGATGCCCTCGGCTCCTGCGGCCACGAGGTCGTTGATGACGGCCATGAAGGACGCACGGGATTCCTCGCGGACGATGCCGAGGCACAGCTCCTGGTAGATCACCTGATGGACGGTGTCTCGTCCGGCCGCGTCCGGGACCAACACCTCCAGCCCGTGGCCTTCCAGGCGGCCGCGGTAGAAATCCTGCTCCATGGTGAAGGCGGTGCCCAGCAGTCCGATGCGGCGCAGGCCGTTTTCGCGTACCGCGTCCGCAGTGGTGTCGGCGAGGTGCAGCAGAGGGATGGTGACGGCGGAGGCCACTTGGTCGGCGACCTTGTGCATGGTGTTGGTGCAGATCAGCAGCATGTCCGCGCCGGCCGCCTCCAGTGCCCCGGCCGCTTCGGCGAGTATCTTGGCCGCCTGTTCCCACTGCCCTGCCGCCTGCAGCTTTTCGATCTCCGCGAAGTCCACGGAGTACAGCACGCAGCGAGATGAGTGCAGGCCGCCCAGGCGCTCGCGCGTCAGCTCGTTGAGCAGCCGGTAGTACTCCGCCGTGGACTCCCAGCTCATGCCTCCGAGCAGTCCGATCGTTCGCATCATCGCGTCACTCTCGCACACGTGCGCTGATTCCCCCTGTTTTTTTTGCGGTGCCGGCGCAATGCTCTCTCGGTGGTCAGGCGAGGCCGGGAGAGGCCGGATGTGGTCGGGCGCACTCGGCAGTGCTCTGCCCGGGCGGCGCCTGGCCTTCCTGCGGATCAGTGCATTGGTCTGGACATGCTCAAGTGTTCACCCATAACCTGAGGTTGGTCTAGACCGCAACTCACGCGAGGGTCGCAGAGCGCGGTCGCTCATGCCCGGCGGCACGTCAATCCGCGTGCTGCGTAAGGCGATTCCCCTTCTTTCCCCCCACAGTGGCCGTCGCGCCCGGCTAGTTCGGAGGTCGGCCGCGCTCGAAGGAGTCCTGCCATGAGATCTCGTACCGCTGCGCTGCTCAGTGCCGCCGCCATGGCCGCGGGCGTCGCCCTCGTTGCGCCGACGTCGACCGCGGCAGCCACGGCGCACTGCTCCTCCTCGTGCGCCGCTGCCCCGGTCGGCGCCGAGACGCGAGCCGAGGGATTCGTCGTCAGCGAGGCGCAGTTCAACCAGATGTTCCCGAACCGGAATCCGTTCTACACCTACAGCGGTCTGACCGCCGCGCTCAGCGCGTACCCGGAGTTCGCGAACACCGGGAGCGATGCCGTGAAGCGCCAGGAAGCCGCGGCGTTCCTCGCGAACGTGGGCCATGAAACCGGCGGTCTCGTCTACGTGGTGGAGCAGAACACCGGGAACTACCCCCACTACTGCGATGCCACCCAGCCGTACGGATGCCCGGCCGGTCAGGCGGCCTACTACGGGCGCGGCCCGATCCAGCTCAGCTGGAACTTCAACTACAAGGCGGCGGGTGACGCGCTGGGCATCGATCTGCTCAACAATCCCTATCTGGTGGAGCAGGATCCCGCCGTCGCCTGGAAGACCGCGCTCTGGTACTGGAACACCCAGACGGGCCCGGGCACCATGACCCCGCACCAGGCGATGGTCACCGGCGCCGGATTCGGCGAGACCATTCGCAGCATCAACGGCTCCCTGGAATGCAACGGCGGCAATCCCGGTCAGGTGCAGAGCCGCATCGACAACTACAAGAGCTTCGTGCAGATCCTGGGGACCACGCCCGGCGACAACCTCAGCTGCTGAAACGCAGCCGTCCGGGGCGGCCGCCGTCATGGTGGCGGGGGCCCCGGGCGGGCACGGTGCCCCCGGGGGCGGGAGGAACACCCGTGGGCCTCTCCTGAGGCCCTCCGTTGGATTAGGGGTGGGGTGGCTCCCGAATTCGTTGGTGGGTCCCG